>NZ_CP100356.1 GCF_024204665.1 Natronosalvus rutilus
TCACTGAGTCCATGAATCCATGAATCAGTGATTCAGATATTCCCAGAGATCATGAATAACTGATTCGCAGAGCATCTGACTCAAAGACTCCGATAGACTTAGGCTGAACTCATTGATTCCATGAATCACTGATGTTATGAATTGAGAATGGTGTGGAGCCATAGATCGAGAGCTCAGCAACTCCCAAGAACGCTAATCAGGGAGTGAACGATTACATGATGCAATGAGTTTAGGAAGCTCTGATTCACTGAATCCATGAATCAATGAGATACATTCAATTCCTGAATTCACAGCATACAATGCCCGTACTCCCGATATTCAACAGAAAAGGGAGAATAGAACCGTAGCGAAATGTCTGACGTGGATTTATGAGTCATTGATTCAATGATCCAATCATGTCCGAATTACCTCGCGGATGGGGCGTTACGCCATCGACTGGCATCCCGACAATTGCCTTCGGGAATCAGAAAGGTGGAACCGGAAAAACAACGGCGACAATTAACAGCGCAGCGGCGTTGGGCACACGTGGCCACGACGTTCTTGCAATCGATATGGATCCACAGGCCGACATGACGAAGGGACTTGGACTGGGTCCGGGCGACGAGAACGACCCCTCGAGCCCAAAGAACGGCCTTCCAAACACGCTTGTTACGGATGATGCGAACCTCCTGGACGTTCTCGTCGACAACCCGCGTACGCACAATACAAACCTTTCAGAGATCGTAATTGAAGCCGACGAATATGACCACCTGAACTTCGATATCGTACCGAGCCACAAGGACATGGGCCTCGCTCGAGATTGGATGGACGATGCGAACGCCCGTCTCTCGTTGAAACTCGCCCTCGAGGGACTGGTTGAGGACGGGTACGACTACGATTTCATCCTCATCGATTGCCCTCCTGACCTCTCGGTTTTGACGGATGCAGCGTTCATTGCAGCACAAAACGTCTTCTTAGCTGCACAAACCCAAGCAACGTCACGAGATGCCCTGGACGACCTGTGGGATCAACTGGAATCGATAGAGGACAACCAGCAAATAGAGATCGCAATCGTCGGACTCCTGGCGAATATGTACCGGGACGACGGTCAATCACAGAAATTCCTAGATGAATTCGACGAGTCGTTCGCATCTATGGCCCCGATTTTCAAACTCCCGATGCGCGTAGCAATCCAGCGCGCCTGGGATAATGGACAAGATATTTTCGAATGGGAGGACGCGAACGACCAACAAGTAGAGCGTGACCTCTTCGTAGAGGTTGCAGAGACCATGGAACGGGCATTCGACAAAACGCAGGTGGAGGTGTAAATATGCCTCGAGGAATGGATGAGCGTTTCGAGGATCCTTCAGGTGAAGAAGATGATGCTGTTACTGAAGAAGAGACCACGAGAACGTCGGAATCAGAAGGACAAGGTCGCAAAGCAATTGCGGCATCCGAACAAGATACGAAACAGCAGAGGACCACTTCTACGGCAAATACAGATCCCTCAACCAGTGAGATAGAAGGAATAGACGACGAACCGCTGAACATCCGCAAGGATTGGGATTCAGCCACGATCTACGTTGAACCTGAGCAAAGTGAGGACATCGAGATCACGTTCACCCGCCTGAAAAAGCAACTCAAGCGTGAGGACGTCACCCTGGAGAAGAACAAGCACTTCTATCGCGGTGTCTTCGAGGTGGCATTCGGCGAGCACCAAGACGAAACGAAGGAAAAAATACGTGAACTCGCCAAGCAAGATACCGATCAGTGAATCATTGATTCACTGAATTTGATACGGAGTTGATGCGGCGCCAACACAAAGTTCTCAGTTTTCCCCTTCACCTTTTGATGTTGGAAACTGCACATCGGCTAGTTGACAGCGTGTTAGATTCGCCGAGGGCAAAGGCATCTCGAGTCGTGATTAGTGAAAAACCTGTCAAGTACAGTTGATACTGGCCTTGGTCAGATACTACAATATATCCCGACTTTCGGTTGGTTATTGATGTCGCAACTTTCGGACGGGGGGACCGGTCCAGACATTTTTATACAGCTGTATTCCTGGCTGTTTTGAAAGCGAAAATCAAAATACATTATACAGACCTGCCCCCGTTCAACGTATGATGAACCATATATAGCTATATGATATATTCGTGGAAAGGATGAGCCAGCTGGTGTATGAAAACGAGATATCTCCGCAAAGACGTTTAAATAGGTTTGAAAAGATGGTGGCGCCAGATATTGTATCCGAGATCGTCAAAAAACTTGAGCGCGCCCTCGTTTTTTGCATCAATCGTGAGCACAATGGTCTCAGCACCCTTCTCTTCACCAATCATCACTGCTCGGTCAATTAGCGCCTGGCCAATTCCTTCCCCACGATATTCCGGTTTGACGTACAATTGGTCGAGTGCACAGTCGCGTTCGCGAGTAAAAATTGGCGGAGCGTCCCGAATCTCAAAAAGGAGGTAGCCAATCACCTCGTTGTCCACCTCAGCTACGAAAATGAACACATCGTCTTGGCGTAATCCGTTGCTGAAGTTGGATGCCATCGCCTGTTCTGCGTCGTCAGCGAGTTCAAAACGTTTGTTTCGCGACTCCATGTCTTCAGCGAACGGTCGCCAGAGATTTCTCACGACTTCCTGGATTTCGGTTGCTCGAATCGGCCTGAGATCCATATCACGCACATTACTTGCACAGCGATTAACTGTTATGGTGACGCTGTAACGGTTAACAGCTCTGAGAGCCGAAAAGCTTAGAACTCCCCTCGTCCGTATCACAAACGTTCACATGCCAACAGAGTGGGAGCAACTTATCGATAGCGGCCAGTATGTAACGGTTGACGGCACAGATGTCCACTATTACGACGAGGGCTCCGGAGACGCCATTGTTCTCCTTCACGGCGGCGGACTAACCTCATGTGCCGAACTTAACTGGGGTGCAGTTATCGGCCTACTGAGTGAATCCTGCAGAGTAATCGCGCTTGATCAGCCCGGGTTCGGCTTCACCGCTCCGCGTGATGAACGTGATTACATGCCTCGGAAGCGCGCGGATTTCATCGCGAGCTTTCTGAGGAAACTCAACATCGATACCGCCACTGTCGCGGGAAATAGCAGGGCTGGGTACCAAGCAGTCTATCTCGGCCTAGAGTACCCTGACCTCGTAGAGAAACTCGTTGTCGTTAACGCCGGGTCTGCCTCTCGGAAACTAGTCAAGGGGGAAGTCCCAGGCAACCTCGAGTCGGACGAACCCACCCTAGAAGGCGCTCGTGAGTTCCTAGAAGATTTCGAAGAAAACCATCTTGTCCGGCCCGACAATCATCCACTCTTCCAAGTTGGAATCACCGAGGAAGCGATCGAACGAGTTTACGAAATCCAGAAACGTAACTGGAAATTTACTAACGCACGGAGTCGAAATATACAGACCTCCGCTGAGTCGCTCAATGAAGCACTGAGCTACAATGGAACACACATCACTGAGGCTGCTTCGAACGTCAAGCAGCCTGTACTTATCACGTGGGGAACAAAACCGTACGAGGGCTGGCCACGACAGGCGGATGAGCCTGCGGACAATCCAGACAAAAAACTTGTCGAGATACATCCGGAAACACTCCCTGCCTATGAGCGCGACGAGGGATTCGACATGGGCGTTCGCCTATTCGAACAACTTCCAAACAGCGAGATTCACATTTGGCATGATACTAAACATCACGTGATGACTGACAAGGCAGCGCGCTGGTCTGACGTTGTAGCTGATTTCGTTACGGCCGAAACCAATATCTAAGCTTCCGGTGGATACACCGTTCTTTCAATAGAGGGTATGATTTATTTGTCAAGGGTGGGATGACCACATATGGTACGTAGAGCCATCAGTCCAGACGAACTCGCAGAAACACCATACAATCATGTAATCGTTGACGGTGGAAATATTTACATGGCGGGGCAGGTTCCTCGGGACAGCGATGGGAACATCGTGGGCGACGACCTCGAGACGCAGTCACGAAAGACCTTCGAGAACATAGGAATACTGCTCGAAGAAGTGGAGAAGGACTTCAACGACATTGCGAAGATTACTGTCTACATCATGGGGAAACAGGAGACATTGGACGGATACAAAAAGGTCTATAATGAGGTGTTCTCGGAACCGTATCCGTGCCAGACGGTCATCGGAACGCGACCGCTCGGTGATTCGCCGGTGATGATAGAGATCGAAGCTGAAGTACCGATGGAGTAACGTACTACTTCTCACGAAATCGGGTGGTTTGAATAGTGTGCCTGAGTGGAGTCGACTGTGAGCGCCTCGACAACCCCTCGTGAGTCGTTAATTCGGGGGCGAACTGGACGACAGCTGTGGCTCGTGACTGTGGGAACTATAACGTTCACAACCGGGAGGTTCGCTCTCTCGCCGCTATTGCCGACGATTACGGACTCTCTCAATATTTCGTCGTTCGCTGCAGGAATTGCAATGACCATGATGTTCGGATTCACAGCTATCGTCCGGTATCCGGGCGGACAACTCTCCGACCAGCTCTCGCGAAAGACGGTGCTGGTAGTTGGACTGGTCATCACGACAGGAGGGTTCACAATCCTCACAATGGTCTGGAATTATTCGACTTTTCTGCTCGCCATTATCGGTGTCGGGGTCGGCATCGGTCTCTACTCGACGGCTGTGATTGCGTGGCTGTCGGATCTGTTCACATCGAAACAAGGGCAGGCGCTCGGCATCAACAACAGCTCGATTTATTTCGCAGGGATCCTCGGTGCCGGTCTAGGCAACGTCGCCATCGCTTCAGAGTCGTGGCGCTCGGCATTTCTCCCTATCGTGTTCGTTCTCTGCATTCTCTTGCCAGCGCTGCACTACTGGAATTACGAACAGTACCAGATTTCTCGACCCGAATTCGACATCCGTGACACGGTTTTTCGACTACTTCAATCAGCTCAGGTTCGACGAATGCTCGTCGTCGGAACACTCTTTGGGACTGCTTGGCAGGGCGTAATAACATTCCTCCCGATGTTCCTTCAGGCCGAGAAGGCGATTTCGGCGACGTTTGCGAATAATCTTTTTGCGCTCCTGTTTCTCGTCGGCGCCGGCTCGAATCTACTCACCGGGCGGATATCTGACCTGTATCCTGTTCCGTACATTGTCGCCGTAGTCGCCGGAATCACGAGCGTCGGGTTAGTGATGGTGATATTTGTCGAAACAATCGTTCTGATCATTTTCAGTATCTGTATCCTGGGTGCAGGGCTCGCCGCAATCTGGCCCGCTCTCCAGTCGTACATGGTGGACCTCTTCCCGGAAGAGACTAAAGGCGGAGACTACGGCGCATTTAGTGCCGGATACGTCGGTCTCGCGAGTCTCGGACCCAGTATCGTCGGGTTCATCTCTGACAAATTCGATTTCACTGTCGCGTTTATGGGCCTCGTGGTCTGTCTCCTCGTCAGTGCACTTCTGGCCCTCGGCGTTGCTCGTCGAAATGATGACCTTAGTCACCGAACTCCCTGACGAATTCGCGAACAGGATCGTCAGCGAACTTGCTGCCCGCGCTGTCAACCGTGCCGATTTTGAACTGGTTGATTTCTTCTTCAAAACGAACGGTGGTGGGGGGGGGGGGGGTACTAATCTCGAACGTTGAGCCTGCACGAATGTCATCTCTTTGATTACTTTGTGTGGAACGTGATACGCTGTGAATAGTTCACCAGTACATCTCGATCACGGAGTGGAAAGAAGTAGTGAGATTCGGCCTACTCCCTCTCCTGAAATTTGAGCCGAGCCGTTCGAGTTTGTTTCTGAGACGCATCGATTCCCTCTATTAAACTGTTATACCTCATAGGTTCCTATCACCGAGCGTATCACTCGGAGATACGTCTGGTGGTGTCATCAAGGATACGTAGTTGTGCATCGAGCAGGTACGTGACTGAAATCGTTTCACAAATTCACTCTGGAAGGATGGTGTAGAGAGCGTCAGTGTCCTAGGAGGGTCATCGAGGGAGAAAGGCTCTTCCCCGACTTCGGTGCGAACACGATATTACCCTTTGAAACCACCGTGGGGTGTTCCCCTGTTCAGATTCTCCGATGGTCAATCAAGGTCGTACAGGTCACGGTACTTTTCGTTGACGTATTCGACGAAGTAGTCGGCGGTCAGGTCCTCGCCGGTCGCCTCCCTAACCAGTTCATCGGCGCGGAAGAACTGCCCATGACTGTGGACGTTCTCGGTCAACCACTCTCGAATCGGGCCGAGTTCACAATCACGAATGAGCTCATCAACATCCTCATTTAGTTCTTCGCGCATTGCTGCGTCAAGTTGTGCGGCGAGAACACTGCCAATGGTGTAGCCAATAAACCCTGGTAGACTCCGCGACCAGTGTGGGTCTTGTAGACAGCCTTCGTTGTCGGTCGATGGTCGAATACCAAGGTAGTCTTCCATTTTGTCGTTCCAGAGTTCCGGAATTTCATCGGCGGTGATCCGGTTGTGGAAGAGATCACGCTCTATCTCAGTTCGGAGGATGATGTGCATGTGGTATGTCAGCTCGTCAGCCTCGACCCTGATGAAATTATCCTTGAACACCTGGTTGACCGCCTCGTAGGCCTCACGAGCGGTGACATCCTCCAATTGGGGGTAGTGCTCACGAACCGTCGGCATGAAGTGCTCCCAGAACGCCTGGGTTCGACCAACGTGGTTCTCAAAGAAACGAGACTGTGACTCGTGAATTCCGATTCCGCGCGGCTCCCCAAGCGGTGTCCCGTACTGTTCCTGGGAAAGTCCGTGAGCGTACGCCGTGTGACCGAACTCGTGGAGGGTCCCGGTGAGTGCCTCGGTAAGATCCGTCTCGTCGTACCGAGTCGTCATCCTAACATCGTACGGATTCCCGAACGAGAAGGGGTGGGGTGCGATGTCAAACCGTGTACGATCCCAATCGAGTCCGACCGCATCGAGGGCGGCTCTGTTCAACTCTTTCTGCGTTGCGGTGTCGAATTCGCCACTCTCGCTAGACAGGGCGTCGGTCGCAAGGTCTGTGCCGCTCTCATGAATATCTTCGATGAGTGGAACGAGTTCTTCGCGGAGTGTATCGAAAATTCGATCGACCGTTTCGAGAGATATGTGAGGCTGGCCGAGGTAGCCGGTTCGCTGGCTCCAGATTACCTCGTAAGGGTCACCGTCCGGATCGACATGGTTCGACCATTGTTTCTTCACCTCGAAGTGCTCGGCAACGAGCGGACCGAACGCCGACCAGTCGTTCGCTTCGCGTGCTTCTTTCCATGATTCATGAGCGCGAGAATTTATCGCGCTGATCTCATCGTTCAGGTCGTCGGGAATCCGACTCGCAGTGGTGTACTCGCGTCGTACTTCTCTGACGATTGCCTCCTGTCCATCGTCGAGGTCTGCATCATCGAGCACATTCAGCGCCTCCCCTAGCCTGTCGTCGGTGAGGTACCTGTGTCGAGCGGCAGAAAGTGTCGTTCGCTGACTGGACCGTGCCGGAGCACCACCGGGTGGCATCATCACGTCGGAATCCCAGCGCATGAGCTGGTTCGTCTTCTCGAGGTCGATAACGCGCTGTGACTGCTCCAGCACTATCTGATAGGCCTCCTCAGCTGATTGAACTGCCATATAGATGTTCTCTTGTCGTGGTCTGATAAATTTATGCACATCAAACCCCAGACGGCCAAACCCCCAATCTATACCTTCCCCTTCCCCAGATGCACCGTATGGACCTCACAGGGAGAACCGCACTTGTCACTGGCGCAGCTGCCGGTATCGGTCGGGGAATCGCAATCGAACTCGCACGGGGCGGTGCAAACGTCGCCGTCACAGACCTCCGGAAAGAACCGAAACTGGTGGAGGAGCAGGAACGGGGTGAGACGACCGAAGTCATCGAGGACTTCGGGGGCGACGCCCTATTCAGCGAGTGCGATGTCGGAAATGAATCATCGGTCAAAGCGACAGTCGGCGAGACTGTCGAAGCGTTCGGTGGCATCGACATTCTGGTCAACAACGCGGGCATCTCGGTTCCCGGTTCCGTGACCGAACTCGGGTGGGAGGATTGGGAGCAAATTGTGGACGTCAACCTCACCAGCGTGTACCTAACGACAAAGCACGCGGCCTCTCATCTGAACGAGAGTGGAGCAGGAAGAATTGTCAACCTTGCGTCGACGGCCGCGTTCGAGGGAACGCCAAAGGGGGCCGGGTACTGTGCGACGAAAGGCGGTGTAGTCAACCTAACCCGCCAACTGGCCGTCGACTTCGGATCTGACGGCACGACGGCCAACGCCCTCTGCCCAGGTCCCATCTACACTAGCATGTCACAAGGAACGTTCGACGACCCCGAACGCCGTGAGGTTTATGAGGAACACGTCCTGCTCCCTTACTTCGGAGAACCGGAGGACGTCGGTCAACTGACCCGGTTCCTGGCGTCAGACGCCGCCCGGTACATCACTGGGACAGCCATCCCAATCGACGGTGGCTGGCTAGCGAGCAGGTAGCTCAGAGGTTGTTGTACAGGTAGTGCCACGGTTGGGCACGTTCGAGTGCGGCGCCCGCTGCAAGGACTAGACCGTCGGCAAAGCGCTGTCCAGCAATCTGTAGGCCAACGGGGAGCCCGTCGACAGTACCAGCAGGGATGGAAAGCGCCGGCGGCCCGCCAAAGTTGAACGGGAACGTTAGGAACCAGTCGGTCGCAGGATCGATGGCTTCACCGTCGATGATCTCCGGGCCGACAGTCCCATTCTCGACGCGGGTCACCGAAAGCGTCGGCGTCACGAGTAGGTCGTACTCCACGAACACGTCCTGGAGGACGTCGTAAATCTTCGAATGGATTTCATTCACTCGTTTGTATGAGACTGCGTCTATATCGTACCCCTTCTCGGTGGATTCGACGAATGATTTGCCAAGAATATCTGGATGTTCAGTGAGGTCGATGCCGTGTTCTTCGGCGACGCGCTCGGTCAGGACGGCGTTGTGGACGGGTCCCCAGTTGTGATACTTGGGAGCGACCAGTTCTTCCAGCGACAGGCCGAAGTCGATATCAGGGCGGTGAAGAGTTGAAGAGGTTTTGTCCGCGAGCACTGAGGCTGCATCTTCGACGATTGCTTCGACGGCTTCGGCGACCGGGAACACCCCCAAGTCCGGGCTGTAGGCGATATCGAGGTTGAGGGGATCCTCCTTGGTCGCCGACAGGTATCTCTCGCTTGTTTTGGGGTGTGAGAACGGGTCATTGTGGTCGGGATTCGAGACAACATCAAGTACGAGCGCAGCGTCGGGCACCGTCCGGGTTATCGGGCCGGCGTGATTTCCACGAGCGTGGGCGAACGCGTCCGGTCGATTCACCCACGGGATGAGCCCAAACGTCGGTTTATATCCAACGACACCGCACAGGGATGCTGGAATTCGAATCGAGCCACCACCATCGGTTCCGTAACCAATCGCCGCCAACCCTGCCGCGACAGCGGCCGCCGAACCGCCCGATGACCCACCTGCATTGAAATCCTCGCCGAAGGGGGCCGAACAGTACCCAACTAGGTCGCTCTCCGTCACCGCGCTCCGGGCGAACGGCGGCGTGTTCGTCTTTCCCAGCACTATCGAGCCTTCGCTCCGCAGCCGAGCTACTGCCGGGTCGTCTGCTTCGGCAGTGTTGTCGGTCAGCAACGAGATACCGTGAGTGGTCGCCACACCCTCCACATCGACGATGTCTTTCACCCCAACGGGTACCCCCACAAGCAGACCGGGATCCGATCCGTCGGCGATAGCCGCGGCCTGCTTGTGGGCGGCGGCCCGCGCACGCTCTTCAAGGGTTGTGATGTACGAACCGAGCGAATCGTCCCGCTCGTCAATACGGTCGAGGTACGCGTCGACGATATCGACGGGCGATAGATCTCCCGTACGGACTTTCTCTGCCAGTGATACTGCTGAGGCGGTGGTCACGTTTTCGGCCATGACATCACATATGTCTCGACGTATTATATAGGAGATCACAGGTGAGTGGGTGGCGGCCGGCACAGCTGGTACAGGGATACCCTTAAGATGGATTCAGACATCGCCCGAAGTATGTACGAGTGTTTCGGTAGTCAACCGACCGCATGGGCCGGAAAGACTGCCGCCGAAATCAAAGCAATTGCTGAAGAAGATGGTTCGATTCTCGTTCTCCCTGTAGGAAGCATCGAACAGCACGGACCACACCTGCCCGTCTCGACCGATACCATCTGCGCCGACGCGTTAGCACACGAAGGCGCGAAGCTGGTCATGGACGAAATCCCGATCCTGATCGGTCCAGCACAGTGGGCAGGTAACTCCCCGTACCACGTGGGGTTCCCAGGTCGCATCGACGTCACGTTCAGCAAACTCGTCGAATTCTACGAAGAAATGGCGTCTTCCGCCCTCGAAACTGGGTTCGATGCTCTGCTCTTCCTGAACGGACACGGCGGCAACCACAACGCTATCGGCGGCGCGAGCAAGGCCATCGGACTCGACCACCCTGATATCGAGGTATTGGCGATTACTTACTTTGGGCTTGCCGCGGATTTCATAGACGAGATTCGAGACTCCAAACCTGGCGGAATGAACCACGCGGGAGAACTGGAGACTTCGATAATGATGCACCTGCGCCCCGACCTCGTCCGAGGTGATCTCATCGAGGGCGCGAACCTCGACGAACCATACACACACGCATACGATGATATGTTTGTCGGTGGACCGCTCTCAGTCCACCGGCTCGAAGAAGAGTATTCAGAGAACGGCGCCGTCGGCAACCCCGAGTTCGCTAGCGCTGAGAAGGGCAAGGAAATCTTCGAAAAACTCTGTACGGAGATGAGAATTCTGTTCGAAGAAATTTACGAACAGAATGCGAACTGAGACCAGACAACTGTTGTTACTGCGGTTTCGCAAACGTCAGCATTCGCTGTGGATTGGTCGTGAGGATCTGTTCGACGACTTCGTCAGGAACGCCTGCCCCATCAAACATCGGCACCACGTTCGTGAGGATATGCGCGTAACCGTGACCGCCGTACGTTCGGAGGAGGTGTTTGAGAAAGATGTCGTGCGAGAGTAACAACTGATCCGCGTATCCGTCTTCGACTAGCTCCGCGACATAACCGGCCCGGTCAACGTCCGATGGCTGGGCGTCCTTAGCGTGCGCGAAGTACAGATCATGCCCAAACAGGTCAAACTCGACGTACGCACCGCGGTCGAGAATCTGTCGTTGATACTCCATTGATCCTCCGAGCCACTTCGACTGGTCCATATGACAGATGACGACTCGGTCCAGCGGTAGTCCCTCCTCTTCAAGAATATCGAGTACCTGCAGCGCCCGCCTAGACGGTGGCCACTCGGGGTTGCGATTCGAGGGCGGGTGGACACTTACTGGAGCACCGGTCTCCAGCGAGGCCCGAGCCCCAGCCCGGAGTACTCTCTTTTCTTGCTCGTGGATGTCACCGGAAGTGCCGATTTCGCCGATGATACCGGCTCGGACGGATGTATCGTTGATTCCCTCGCTGACATCACTGACGAATTCCTCTGCGAGTTCGTCGATCGTAATGTCGCCAATTCGGTCGGGGTGAGAGTCGTAGGTATAAAAGGCCGTTCCGTGAACGAAGTTGAGGTCCGTTTCACGACCCACGCCGCGGACACGTACTGGGTCAGCACTGGTGCCCTTGGGTGTGACGTCAACAATGGTGTCGCCACCTGCCCGGTAAAAGTGCATGACCTCCTTGACGGCGTCCTCCATTGACTCTAATCGGAGGTTCCCCTGGTGTTGGGTCGGGTTGCGTCGGACGTACCAGAGATTGTCGAGAGAAATCGGTTCACGGGCGAGTTTTCGCTCGTAGGCGGACTCGGGTGTGTCGAATTTCTCTGGCCCCCACGATGAAAACAGGTGTTCGTGTGGAAGTGTGATGCCCAGGTTTTCAGGGTTTACCGGTCCCTCAGCGGTGATGGCTTTGCCTGCATCTGACATGGTTAGGATCTCACACTCTCATGGTATAACTGTGAGTGTTAGAACCGTCGGGGGCTACGCGGTGCCTGAACTGCAGGTATCGACGGAATTTTCATCTGAGCATGAGAGGTGATGGTCATGGGAATCAACACAGTCAAACTTGGGAAGACAGGCCTGAATGTCAGCGAACTTGCACTCGGTACCGCTCGGTTCGGAAGCCAGCGCTCCGACGGAGAAAAGGAAATTTCCCGCGATCAGGCACACAGGCTGCTTGACAGATACGCCGAGGCTGGTGGCAACTTCATTGATATGGCGGACGTCTACGGCGGCGGCCGTGCTGAAGAGTACGTTGGAGACTGGCTCGGAGAACAAGATCGTGACAAGTTCATTCTCGCCTCGAAAATCTATTGGCCGACACGTGAGGACGACCCGAATGCGCAGGGACTCAACCGCAAGCACCTCCGCACTCAAATTGACAACATTCTCAATCGTCTGGGAACTGACTACGTCGATCTGCTTTACATCCACCGGTGGGACAACGAGACACCGGTCGCGGAGTTCATGCGAACTCTGAACGGCTTCGTCAATGACGGCCGTGTCCATTACCTCGGCGCGTCCAACCGAGATCCAAACGCCTGGCAGGTCGTTAAGGCGAACGAAATCGCCAAAAGAGAGGGCTGGGAGCCATTTACCAACACGCAAATTATAGTCAATCTCGTCGACCGGCAGATCGAACCGGAGTATCTGCCCATGGTGGAGTCGTACGGTCTCGGCTTGATGCCGTTCTCGCCCTTAGCCGGCGGCTTCCTGACCGGGAAGTACGAGCGCGACGAGTCCCCACCTGAGGGTTCCCGCGGCGCTCACGAAGATCGCTTCCGCGAAATGTACCTTACCGATGAGAACTTCGACGTACTCGACACCGTTCGCGAGGTTGCAGACGAGTACAATGCCTCAGTGGTTCAGGTGTCGCTCGCCTGGCTATTGCAACATCCGGCGGTAACGGCCCCGGTCATCGGACCGCGGACCGTCGACCAACTCGAGGCGAACATCGACGCCACGGACGTTGACCTCTCGGAAGACGCGTTCGAGCGGCTGAGCGAGGCCACATCCGTACCATACTGAGCAGTCGATTTTCTGCCTTTCAGGGTTAGAGAGCGTATAGTTCACCGTACTTTTCGCGGGCATAGTCGACGAAGTACTTGGCGGTGAGAGGTTCGCCGGTCGCACGCTCAATGAGCTCGTCGGTTCGGTACCGCTGGCCGTGTCGCTGAATCCGTTCCTCGAGCCAGTCGTGAATCGGCTCGAAGTTACCCTCGCGAACGAGTTCGTCGACGGCCAGATCTTTGCGCATTGCCGCGTTGAGCTGGGCTGCGAGCATGCTCCCGATGGTGTAGGTGATGAATGCCGGAATCTGGCTGGCCCAGTGGGGGTCCTGCAGCGGACCTTCGGCGTCGGACTCGGGCCGGACACCGAGGTACTCCTCCATCTTGTCCGCCCACACATCGGGGACCTCGTCGATGCCGATTTCGTGGGCAACGAGTGCCTGCTCGATTTCGGTACGGAGGATGATGTGCATGTGGTAGGTTAGTTCGTCGGCAGAGACACGGATCCGGTTGTCCTCGAACACCTGATTGACCGCCTCGTAGGCCTCCTGTGATGTGATATCCTCGAGCTGCGGAAAGTGTTCACGCACCGTCGGCATGAAGTGCTCCCAGAACGGTTTCGACCGAGCAATGTGATTCTCGAAGAAACGGGACTGTGACTCGTGGACTCCGAGCCCTCGTGGCTCTCCGATCGGGTCGCCGTAGTGGTCCTGCGGAAGGTTGTGTGTGTAGGCCGTGTGTCCGAACTCGTGGACGATTCCCTGTAACGCTGTCATCGGCGTCTCCTCCGAGTACCGTGTCGTGATACGAACGTCGTGTTGCGTTCCGTAGGAAAACGGGTGTGGCGCAGTGTCCAGCCGTGCGCGGTCCCAGTCAAGTCCAAGGACATCAAGCGTGTCCTCACAGAGTTGTCGCTGGGTATTGATATCGTACGGTCCTCGAGCGGTGAACGCATCGGTTGCGAGGTCGGCGTCGCTGAGACGAATGTCGTTGATGAGGGGGACCAACTCCGCGCGCAGTTCATCAAAGATGCGATCAACGGTCTCTAGGTCGATGTAGCGCTGAGCGTGATAACCCGAGCGTTTCGTCCAGAGTGTCTCGAAGGGGTCGCCGTCAGGGTTGACGTGTTCACTCCAGTCGATCCATGCGTCCACGACATCCTCCATGCTTGGACCAAATATTGACCAGTCATTGGCTTCTTTCGCCTGCTTCCAGTCCTCATGTGCACGTGACATGACTGTCGAAATCTGGCCATTCACTGCCTCGGGAACGCTGGTTTCAACGTCGTACTCCCGGCGCATCTCGCGAACGATTGCATCTTGGTCTTCCGTAAGATCGGCATCTTCGAGCAAGTCAAGCGCCTCACCAAGGTCGTCGTCGGTCCTGTAGCGGTGCTGTGCCGCTGCAATCGACGAGCGCTGGGATGCCCGCGCGGGTGCTCCGCCGACTGGCATCATCACGTCAGAATCCCATCGGGTGAGGAAATCCACTTTCTCTAGATCGAGTATCCGTTGGCTCTTCTCAAGTACTACGTCGTATGCGTCTTCAGGTGACATGGTTGACTTATCAGTGTCTGCCGCCATACCAGGTGCTACTCACCTGCTAGATATAAAGCCAGTGGCTTCCCGAATTGCACTGGGTTGTTCTGCTGTTGTAGCGGTACTTAGATACGAACTTTTATTTTGAGACCACGCTCATTGAGGTTCATGGGAATCGACCTTACGGACAGGACAGCCGTCGTTACCGGCGGCGCTGCAGGTATCGGTCGCGGAATCGCTATCGAACTCGCCCGCGAAGGAGCAGACATCGTCGTCGCCGATCTCGATGACGAACCAACGCTGCCCGAGGAGAAAGAACGAGGGACGACGGTTGAAGTGGTTGAAGAGATGGGACACGAGGCTGAGTTCGTCAAGACGGACGTAACCGACGAAAATCAGGTTTCATCGTTGATGGACGTGGCGGCAGAGGAGTTCGCCGGTATTGACATCCTCGTGAACAACGCCGGTATCGCCGGGCGGGGAAAAGCGAGCGAAACCACGCTTGAGTTCTGGAACAAGGTGCTCGCTGTCAATCTCACGGGGCCATTTCTATGTGCGAAACACGCGATTCCATACCTCGTCGAATCAGACCAAGGTCGAATCATCAACATCTCCTCGCAGGGATCGAAACGCGCCAGCGGGACGAACACCGCCTACTGCATATCGAAAGCCGGAATCTCACACTTGACACGTTCTCTCGCCGCCGAACTCGGCAGCGAGGGCGTCAACGTGAATGGAATCATGCCGGGCCCCGTCCGAACCGAGATGATGGCCGATGTGCTGGACGATCCTGAACAGCGGCAGACGTACCTCGATCAGATGTGTGTCGATTATTACGGCGTTCCGGAAGATATCGGTCGTGTCGCCGTATTCCTGGCGAGCGAGGATTCACGCTACGTCACCGGCCACGAAGTGGCAGCCGAGGGCGGCTGGCTGGTCAACTGACGTGGATATGAAATACCTCGCACGAACGATGGATGCTCAGCCGCTACTCGGGGACGAGTCGGGGTTCGTCCCACTGGGCGCCGTCCACCCGGACACGGAAACAGTCCGCGACGCGCTTTCGTACGCAGCGGCTGGGACGCTCGGCGACCCTGCCGACGCGCTCGCCGAGCCCGTGGACCGCGCGGATTTGACGTTCGGCCCGCCACTAGCCGAGTTCGGGAAGATATGGGGTATCGGTCTCAACTACGCCGAACACGCAGGCGACCTCGGCGAGCAGCGCCCCGACGAGCCCGCGAGCTTCATGAAGCCAAACACCGCCCTCACGGGTCCGGGCGGGCCGATCCGACTGCCTCCGCAAGATCGAACGGACCGAGTGACCGCTGAGGCCGAACTCGGCGTGCTCGTGGGCCGAGAGTGCCACGGCATAGACGAAAACGAGGTCAGCGAGGTCGTCGCGGGCTATCTCCCGATCATCGATATGACTGCCGAGGATATTCTCCAGCGCAACCCCCGCTTTCTGACGCGCGCCAAGAGCTTCGATACGTTCCTCGTCCCCGGACCGCTTATCATGGTCCCCGGGGATGGGTTCGACCTCGCCGACTTGACCGTCCGGACGGAAGTAAACGGCGCGATTGCAGCCGAGAATAAAGTTGCGAACATGCTGTTCCCACCGGCGGAACTCATATCGTTCCATTCGGGCGTGATGACGCTGCGGCCAGGCGACCTGTTCTCGACCGGGACGCCTGGCGCAGCACCGATCGAACCCGGTGATAAGGTACGATCCTACGTGGAATCCGTCGGGGCGGTCGAGGCGTCAGTGACGCGCTAATCCAGGCACTCCTGTCGAACGCAGGCCGGAAAACCGACGCTGCTTTTCCGTGCTTACTCTTCGGTCTTGTCCGACCAGTTCGGTATTTCGCGCGCGACGAAGTCGCCATACCCAGCGTTGACCAGGATATCGCCGTCATCGTAGACGAGCTCGCCGCGGACAAACGTCTGGTCGACCCGTCCCGTAATCTCGCGGCCCTCGTAGATGCTGAAGTCGGCTTTCGAGAAGTTGTCCGCAGGGTTAACCTCGTAGGTCGCCTCGGGGTCGAAGATGACGATGTCGGCGTCGGTTCCGGGGTCGAGCGTCCCCTTGTTCGGCATCCCGTAGGTGTCAGCGATAGCCGTGCTCATCTTCTCGACAACGAACGATGGGGAGTAGCCGCGGTTGTTGACCGCCTCGTCGAAGAACACCGGGACCGAGGTCTGAAGCTGGTTCGCACCAGAGGTGGACTCCCAGAAGTTCTCAACTTCCTCCTTCTTCTCCCGCGGGTATGAACAATGGTCCGTCGAGATGAGGTCCAGGGTTCCGTCTTCAAGATGTTCGTACATCGCTTCGACGTCATCAGCCTCGCGTAGCGGTGGCGCTATCTTAACGAGGTTGCCGCGTCGGTCAAACTCAGATTTGTCGTAGATGAGGTAATGTGTGCACGTCTCACCCCGAACCAATGACCCGTCGTCGCGGTAGCGTTCGATCACCTCAGCGGCGGCGCGAGAGGTGGTGTGGATACCAAAGTACTTGGCTCCATGAGCTTGAGCGGAGCGGAGTACCGTGTCGGCAGCCATCGCTTCTGCGTAGTCTGGACGAGATTCAGCGAAGTATTTTGGTTCGCCCTTCCCTTCATCTTTCAATCGTTCGAGAAGTCGATCGCATACGTCGGCTTCCTCGGTGTGGAAAACGCCGACACCCCCAAGTTCGCCAAGGCGCTCCATGACGAGGTTGATGAGGCCGTAGCCGACAGGAAATGTACCTCCGGTAAACATCTTGAATGACGTGACCCCCGCCTCATGTGCCTCCTCCAGTTCGTCCAGTACGCCCTCCTGGTCGTCAGTGATGCCGCCGTGGAGCGCATAATCAACGACGGCTTTTCCATCGGCTTTCTCTTGCTTCGCGCGAATCCCCTCCATAAGCGACTGGGGTGGATTATAGGGCTGGTGGTCAACGTACATCCACGAGAAGTCCATGTACGTGGTGATTCCACCAGCCGCCGCAGCCATCCCTGCCGTCTCGTGTGTGTCGATCGACGAGCGGTCGTGGACGTGAGTCTGTGCGTCCATCAACCCAGGCATGACGTATTTCCCGGTCGCGTCGATTTCCTCGTCGGCATTAGGAAGTGACTCACGCGACCCTATCGCGACAATTTCTTCTCCATCAATTGCAACACTGGCCTCAAACATATCGTCGGCAGTTACGACTGTCCCGCCGGCGATAACTGTGTCCACAGTCATCATTACGCAAATGTGCAGGCAATGTATAAAATTGTATGCGTTCGGCAGTTGACTATATTTGGTTGACATCATCCGTCATCTCAATTTTAAGAAGTACCGTCATTGGCATGGTTGCTGCCAGTACAATCTGTTCATAAATTTCATGGATAGGTATTCTCGTCTTGACCATCCGTCCCTGGCCCGCCATGATATTCATCATAACATCATACTCCCCGGGGCCGGTGTTACTGATTGATTCCTCACGCACCCAAGATCTTATTATACAAATCTAAGTCGATTTTAGTGAGTGTGTTCTTCAATATATTTGTCTCACCGGCACTTGTCTACAAAATTCGCTCGAAGCGACCTGCTACCAATAAGATTCGCTTTGTACAGCACCCTCGAAAATTGATTAGAACGAAATAGATAGTATCACCGACCGTTGCCCAGATGCTGGGTGCGCATCGGGACTCGCAGACGCGATTTCAAAAAACGGGTGTGTTCTGGGACTACTCGACGGCGGCGATGACGTCGATCTCGACCAGTATATCGGGATTGGCCATCTCAGCTTTGACGGCGGTCCGTGCTGGGTACGGTTCGCTCATGAACTCTGTATACACTTCGTTCATCTCGCTGAACGAGTCCATGTCAGTCATGAACACACCAGCTCGAATGACATTATCCATGGACGTGCCGGCTTCTTCGAGAATCGCCTCGACGTTCTCCAGAACCTGTCGGGTCTGTGGCCCGACGCCACCTTCGACGAGCTCCTCTGTCTCGGGGTCGACCGGGACGTTACCAGAGACGTAGACAGTGTTGCCGTGTTGAATCGCCTGAGAAAGGGGTGCACTGCTCTCGTACGCTTCGTCAGTTTGGATTTGCTCTAGATCCATCTGCGTTTGCCTCGTTGACTGCTGGGCTAATGAAACTACGGCTCATGGGGCGACACTGCCGCAAATCCGTTGTTTATTCAAGAGGATATCGCTTACGGTCGAGGCTTTCGTACTCGCCAAACGTAGTATGGAACCGCTCTGCTATGGTATCCGGCGTCCAGCCATCTTCCCGGAAAGCGAGCCGAGTGGCCTGGGGATCGGAAACCAGTCCGATCATCTCGCCCGAGGCGCGGATGGTGAGTCCGTTCACGCCTTCGGCCTCGTCGCTCATCAGGAAACCTACGGTTGGGCCGATATGCTCTGGGCCGGGAATGCTACGGTCCTCACTGTCACTAGCCGGGAAATACGAGTTCTGCCGGCTCTCCGCACCAGGCACAAGCGCGTTGACCCGGATTCCACTGTCGCGAAGTTCGTCCGACGCCGATCGGACAAAGCCGAGAACGCCGGCCTTCGCAGTTGAGTAGGCGAGTTGCCCATAGCCGCCGACCGCTGCTCCGCTAGATGTACCGAGGAATGACCGCTCCGAGTCAAGGTCATGCTTCTCTGCATGCCGAACTAATGCCCGAAGTTGTGCGAAGTGACTACCGAGATGGACATCGATGACAGCGTTCCAATCATCGCGCGAGAGATCAGCGATGCGGTCATTTCGGACAATACCTGCGAAGTTAGCGATTCCGTCGACCCGCTCAAACTCTTCATACGTGCGGGTGATGAGTTCTTCAGCTTCTTCCATTGAGGATGCGTCCCCAAAGTGAGTGATGGCGTTCCCGCCTGCTTCACGTACCGCTTCGGCGGTTGTCTCCGCTGGTTCAGGGTCCGATCCATCGCCTTCAGGGTTTGTCCCTAGATCGTTCACCGCGACATTTGCGCCATACCGCCCAAGTTCGATAGCTACTGCTTCACCAACACCGTGGCCGGCGCCGGTTACGACTACTGTTTTCCCGCTAAGCATACCTGTCAAGATGAGCGCCAGGGATTTAATGTTACGGAGTGAAACGCAGGTCCGACCGGACAATACGATGCTTCTCCCGAGGCAAACATTTTTCGTACATAGTTGTGAACAGGTGATCGGAATGCTAGCTAGCCCATCACTCCCGGAGTCGGAGTTCCGTAACCGCATCAAGCGCGTGCGGGAGAAAATCAACGAAGCAGATCTGGACGCGGGTATCTGGTTCAATGCCACCAGCATCGAATATCTTTCCCACTTCTATCATGTTCAAACGGAACGCCCTGTAGCCCTCGCAATCACTCCCGAGCAAACAGCCATCACCGTTCCGAAGCTTGAGATAATGCGCGTCGACGAGAATCCGGTCATCGACGAGTCTTACTACTTCTTCGATTTCCCTGGTGGAGGACCAATGAAGACGATTACAGAAATGGTCGAGGATCTCGAGATCGAGACGGCAGCTGTGGACATGGATGGGCCTCCCGGCGCATACGGCTATGAGGGGCCGCCACTCTCTGATTTCATATCGATCGAAACGCAGTCCTGGGTCGATCAAATGCGATGGGTCAAATCTAACGCCGAAGTGGCCGTGATGAATGAAGCATCAAAGTGGGCGCACCTCGCACACCAGTACCTTGTTGATCGGATGGAGCCCGGTGCATCCCAGGCCACTATCAGCCAAGACGCAAGCAAGGAGGCTTCCAAAGCGATGACTGACACACTCGGTGATCAGTACGTTCCTCGAACAGGCATCTACTTCATGGGCCCTGCTCATACCGGGATGCACAGCGCCGAGAGTACCGGCGAGCCACATCCGTATCCCACGAACCGAAAACTGGAGGTGGGTGACGGTATCGTTACAGCGGCGGAGGCAAACGTCGACGGCTACCTCTCAGAAATCGAGCGAACAATGTTTCTTGGCGAACCTGATGAACAGCAACAAAAGTACTTCCACATCATGCTCAAAGCTCAGACGACCGGTATCGAAGAAAGTGGGCCTGGTGTAAAATATGCTGATGTTGCACAGGCTGTGTGGGATGTGTTTGTCGAACACGGTGTCGAAGAACACGCGTACCACCACGTCGGACACAATCTCGGAATGCAGACACACGAGCCACCGTACGTCGACCGCGGAAGCGACGTGACGATGAAACCAGGCCACATCTTCACCGTCGAACCCGGCATCTACATCCAGGGCCACGGTGGGTACCGTCACTCCGACCCCGTGCTTATCACCGAGGACGGCACGGAAATTCTGAACTACTGGGGTCGAGACCTCGAATCGAATATTATCCCCGTATAGTAGATGGATTATTCACTCTCGGACGAACCCTGGACAGACAGGTACATACAGATAGACGGTGTCGAGACCCACTACATCGAAGCAGGAACAGGAGAGCCAGTCGTCTTGGTACACGGTGGCGGCATGGGTTCCTGCGGTGCGGTGAACTACGGCGACGTCATGGAGCCCATGAGCGCACACTACCGTGTCATCGCCCCGGATCTCGCCGGTTTTGGAGAGACACCTGGTCGCTGTCCCGAGGACTACCCGGCTGAGGCGCAGGGTGACTTTCTCATCGAATTCCTCAAAACGCTTAATGAGCCGGTTCACCTCGGGGGCAACTCCCATGGTGGCTGGCTCGTGCAGTACGTCGCTCACGAAGCGCCAGAACTGGTTCGGCGAATGATTATAATAAACAGCCTGAACGGCTGTATGCCGATACCACCCGCGCCGGAGGGGTATCAGTACATCTATCACGAGGAAGGTCACGCACACAAGGAGCCCACACTAGAAGATGTGCGCGAGAACCTCATGGAGTTCTACTCCGATACGGGCCTGGTGACCGACGAACGCGTAGAGTTGTTCTACGAGATGTCCGCACGAAACCACAAATTCGCAGAGAAGCGCTCGGCAGCGGTTACCTCGACCATCGGGGACGCGAACGAGAACCTCTCGTACCGTGGCGATCACATCTCCGAGCATGCCGACGAACTGAGCTTACCGGTGTTGCTCACGTGGAGTCGAGAGAATCGCGGCGCCACACCAGAAGACGCGATGCCGCTGTTCAACCGTATCGATAACGTTGAGATGCACATCTTTAGTGGGGCAAAGCACCACGTTCAGGCGGAGTATCCCCATGCCTGGACGAATGTCGTGCAGCGGTTTCTCGAGCGCGACTAGTAACGTCTTGGTAGTTCCGCCAGGGGGGGGGGGGTCAGGAGCGATTTTTCGCGACGTTGCTATCGCTGATTTGCTCGATGTCTGTCATGAGTTTGTCAATCAAGACCTCATAGATTTCTTCGCCTTTCGACAGACTCGCGAGCGTCGTGTCGCCGGTCGGTCTCGGCACCTACCAGACGTCCTCGGCACGGTAGACCGACAAGAGTTCTTAGCAAAAAAGTCGTGAAAGGCACCCTCATAACCGCCTTTTGGCACCTCACGATAGTCGATAGCGTACACCTCTTTTCCGGACGAGGGCCGGTCCGATGTACAACATCATCGAGGTTTCAAACCCTCGGCGCGGGACATCCCTCCGTAGTCGCTCTCCCAGAGTTCCTCCGCAACGGCTCTGCCAAGTAGTAGTGCGTCGTCGCCAGCACCTCCACATCAGGATGTGCCGTTCCAACCGTCTTCACCGCCGCGTTGACGACGGGCGTTCCCACCGTTCCCGTTCAGGAACATATCGCGTCGAAGTTGTTCTCCAGTGGCGAGCCGGCCATCTCTTCGAGCATCGGTAGCATCGTCGTCACCTCCAGCGAGAGGGTGCCATCCCTTACGTTACCAACGTCGAGTTCGACCAGTCGATCCACCAACCCTTCCGATTGCCACTCAGAGATGTGACCGAAACAGAAGCCGTGGCTCACGGTTTCCCGCTCCTCGTAGTCGAGCGATTCAACGTGGTCGAGGAACTCCTCGAGGAGGTACGTCCCTGCAGCCCCACCATATTGGAGGTGAATATCGAGTTCAACGCCGTACTCAGTCGCCACTTCGAACCACCGATCCAGCATGCGTTCGATTGTTCGATTTCGGCCCGCGGGATTCATGCCACCGACTCGGATGTCGTCGGCACCGGCCCCGTCGAACGCGAGGTCGATGGCCTCCTCCACCAGTTCGCCGTTCACTAGGCGAGGGTTCCGCACGACGCGTATGGCACAATCTGGGCGCCTGCGAGGTCGGGAGGCCGCTTCTTTCGCCTTTAGTAATCCCGGAGAGTGTCCAGGTCGGCAGCCGCCCGTTTCGGACGATCAACGTAGGATTTGACGACATTAACGAGTATCAGGCGTAGACGAAATCTGTCACGACATTGACCCAGCGGGGCGTGTGGTCAGTCATCACGTGGTGTTTTCCGTCGTCCCAGAGGTGCAGTTCCGCGTCGTCCATCTCCTTGACGTACCAGATTGCCGGTTCGACCGGATCCATATCTCCGAAGTACGCCTCGATTTCCTGGGCGAGTTCCTCGTTCTCCTGGTAGTGAACCCGTGGGAACGTTTCCGGCGTGGTACTCCACGTAATCAGCGCGGGAACGTCCATCTCAGGGGCCGAATAGTCGATGACCTGTCCGTTGTACTCTGCCGTGTACTCGTCCGACGCGTACAGCTCGGCGCGTGCCTGGTTATGCTCCCAGTTCCGCTCTTTCAACTCGTAGTACCGGTCGGCTTTCTCCTTCGTAATCGGATTCCTATAGAACGGATGATGTTCGTACGTAACGTAGCGTTCTTCCCGTATCTCCTTGATTTTCTCGCGCAGGCCCTCGCGCTTGGGTTCCGGAGCGAACAGATCCCCTGAGGGCTCCTCCGGACGAGGGGTGCGGGAGTTAACGATGATGACCTTCTCGACCAGTTCGGATCGCTCAAGCGCGATATAAATCGTCCCGAACAGTCCTTCGCTGTTCCCCACAAGCGTGACGGGGGCGAGGTCGAAGTATTCGAGAACATCGATGAGAAAGTCCGCCCGGTTCTGTACCTTGTAGTCCTCTTCGTCGCGTAAATCGGTGAAGCCGAACCCAGGCTGGTCGACCGCGACCACGCGACACTCCTCACTCAACGGCTGAATCACGGCTCCCCAGTTCTGTTCGGCCGACGACGTCAATCCGCCGCCGTGGATTAAAAAAATCGGTTTCCCCTCCCCAACATCGAAGTAGTGGGTTCGCGTTCCCGAGATGTCAGCGTACGCTTCCTGTTCGAGTAGTTCTGCCCATTCGTTAGTCATGATGATTCACGTTAGAGGTATAGTGCAAGGAGAATAACTCTTGCTACCAAAGTGCACGGACTGGTAGAGAACGTAAAAGCAGCGAAGCCGACCGTAAAATCACCAGTAAGTTAAAGTGACCACTTGCCAATTGAGCAAGTGATCAACCGCCCACTAGTGCGGCCGTCTCACAAACAATGAGTTTAGCTCGATACACGATTCGGAGGTTACTACAGGCAATTCCCGTCATCATCGGAATACTGACGATAACGTTTTATCTAGCGAACAGGATTCCGGGCGACCCGGTGCGGATAATGCTCGGGCCAGAACAGGCGAACAATCCGGAGATGATAGAGGAGATTCGTGCCCAGTATGGCCTCAATAGGCCATTACACGAGCGCTATGTCAACTACATATTCGAGGTGGCACAGGGCAACCTCGGAACGAGCATCCATTACAACATGCCGGTGACTGAGGTGATTGCCGGACGGATTCCGGTGACGCTCCTGTTGATGCTCTCTGCGTTCGCGTTCGCCATCGCCATGGCCATCCCGCTCGGCATCATTTCCGCCAAACGACGGAACGAGCCGGTCGACCACATCTCCCGCGTCGTCGCGCTCATCGGCGTCAGTACGCCGTCGTTCTGGATTGGACTGCTGCTGATTATCGTCTTTGCGTTCCACCTCGGCTGGTTCCCAGAGCGGGGACTTGTCTATCCGTG
Source organism: Natronosalvus rutilus (assembly GCF_024204665.1). Lineage (NCBI taxonomy): Archaea > Methanobacteriati > Methanobacteriota > Halobacteria > Halobacteriales > Natrialbaceae > Natronosalvus > Natronosalvus rutilus. The sequence goes on from NZ_CP100356.1 coordinate 24,489, forward strand.
GGCTGACCCTGAGAGCGTGCGTGGAGCAGAGACGAGGATCGACGTGTTGCAGATGGCGATACACCACCTCATGCTCCCAATGATCGCGCTCGGGACACTCCAGATGGCATCGATTACACGTATTCAACGCTCATCGATGGTTGACACGCTACAGAACGATTACGTGAAACTTGCGCGAGCCTACGGTGTTTCCGAACGACGAATTACGTGGCGCCACGCACTTCGTCCGTCGCTGCTGCCCGTGATTACCATCGTCGGACTGGGGCTGAGTACCTCCCTTGGCGGATCGGTTCTCATCGAGACCGTCTTTGAGATAAACGGCCTCGGCCGCCTAATTATCCAGGCTATCAATACACAGGATTACCCCCTGATTATGGGGACAACATTCGTCTTCGGATTCGCCTTTGTCATTGGAGTTATCATCACTGACCTTGCTTATGCATACATCGACCCGCGAGTTAGTTACGGGAACGCAGACTGAATTCTCCCTCAAACAAGCGGCCTTCGTATCGACCATTATTCCTTCCATTATTAATCGATAATAGGTTACAGACATGGAGAACCGTCGCCTGCTTTCAGTTCTGCTCGAAACAAGTGTCCACAGCTCGAACCAAAAGCCTACATCGAACAATTGGATTACTGATTCAAACCGAATAACTGTCTAAATAAATGGTCTGCACTGTCTGCACACCCGATCGAAAAGAGTAAAACATCAACACGTAGGGTGATACCCTCCCATAGCTTTATACTGGGCCGACAGTAACTGATCCAAAAGAATGGCCACATCAGAAACACAAATAGACAAAAATATTTCTAGTTCCAACACCTCTGGAGAGAGCGAGGTCGAAACACGGGTCGGACTAAAGTATACGCTGGCACAGGTCAAGCGAGACCCGACCGCAAGAATCGGGATGTACATAATCTCGTTTCTCACGGCGGTGGCAGTTCTCGTTTCGATAGATTACTACGCCTTAGATTACGCCGTTGCGGAGCGGATTCTCTATCATCCTGAACAGGATCCACTCATGGCGGATCGGCTCTTACCGCCCGTCGGCATGGAGAACCAGTACGGATCCGGCAGCCTCGCTCATCCACTCGGGACAGATCATCGTGGTCGTGATGTCCTGAGTCGTCTCATCTACGGTACGCGGATTGCCATCACCGTTGGTTTCATGGCGACCGTTATCGGGCTCGTCGGTGGCTCGATTATCGGTGCGGTCTCAGGCTACTACGGTGGCTGGATCGACGACGTGCTCCAGCGCATCACCGAGACCATCTACGCGATTCCGTTTCTTATCCTCGTCATCGCGTTCATGTCCGCCTTCGGTCGGAATCTGACGTTCGCGATGATTGGCGTGGGCATCACTTCGATCCCAGTGTTTAACCGGTTGATTCGCTCACGGGTGGTAAGCGTCCGTGAAGAGGAGTACATCGAGGCCGCCAAGGCCGCGGGGGTAAAAGACCACAACATCATTCTCCGCCACATCATCCCGAACAGTTTCGCCCCGGTGCTGGTTCAGGCCACCCTCCAGATCGGATTCAGCATCCTGATTATCGCAGGGCTGTCGTTTCTCGGATTTGGTGTCCAGCCACCCACACCCTCGTGGGGCCAGATGCTCGCAGAGTCACGGCAGTACATGCTGCCAGCGCCGATGTTCAGTATCTGGCCTGGCCTGGCCATCTTGATTACCGTTGTTGGCTTCAATATCTTCGGAGACGGGCTCCAGGACGCACTTGACCCACGGATTCAGAACTAACATGACCCGGAATACACCACTGCTGAGCGTCGAGAACCTGCAGACGCAGTTCTTCACGGAAGACGGCGTCGTTCGCGCTGTCGACGGCATCTCCTTCACCGTCGAGGAAGGCGAAATCGTCGGACTCGTCGGCGAATCAGGTGCCGGTAAGAGCGTTGCAATCTCCAGCCTGCTCCGACTGGTCGATAATCCCGGCCAGATTGTCGGCGGTCACGTCGAGTTCAAGGGTGAAAACCTGATTGACTTCGAGGAAGGCCCTGATGGCAATCTCCGGCAGAGCGACGAGATGATGAGCAACGATGAGATGCGCAAGCGGATACGAGGGAACGAGATTGCGATTATCTTCCAGGATCCCATGGAGAGTCTCAATCCGGTGTACACCGTCGGCGAGCAGCTCAGTGAGTTCATCCGACTGAACCGCGACCTCTCGAAAAAGGAGACGAAAGCAGAGGCAATCGATATCCTTCGGGAGGTTGGCATTCCCGACCCGGAGGGACGGTACAACGAGTACCCCCACCAGTTCTCGGGCGGGATGCGCCAACGCGTGCTCATCGCGATGGCTCTCGCCTGCCAACCCTCGCTCATCGTCGCCGACGAACCGACCACGGCGCTCGACGTAACCGTCGAGGGACAGATTCTCGACCTCGTAAATGACCTGCAGGAAAAGTACAACACGAGCTTTATCTGGGTGACTCACGACCTCAGCGTCGTCGCAGAAATCTGTGACCGAGTGAACGTGATGTACCTCGGGAAAATTGTCGAGAGCGCAGACGTCGACGACCTGTTCTACGACACACAGCATCCCTACACTGGGGCGCTACTGGACTCGATACCGCGCCCAGACAGAACCGTTGAGGAACTCAACCCTATCAAGGGTGTCATGCCCGAAGCAATCCATCCGCCGTCGGGTTGCCGGTTCCACCCTCGGTGTCCCGACGCCCGCGAGGTGTGCAGGGATGTCGACCCGGGCGACGGCATCGTCAGGGAGAAGGAGCCGCCACATCGCGTGGTTTGTTTCAAACACGAAAAGTACGATGTAGGATATGAGGAGAGTCAACCGCTGGACGTGAAGGTCGGGAGCGGGTTCGACGCCGGACTGGATAGAGATAGGGCCGAACCCGAATCAAGAGGTGACGCAAATGGTAACTGAGACGGACATGACAACTTATCAGAATAGCCAACCCGACGAGATAGCGTACGGCGAACCGCTGATGGAAGTAGCGAACCTGACCAAACACTTTACCCAGTCGGACGGTGTGCTCGGGAGTTTTGAGTTGAACACCGATGGCTACGTGCCACCGGTGAGACGTAACCCCCGAAAGGTCGAAGCGGTTGACGACGTCTCCTTTGAGATTCTGAAGGGGGAAACGCTGGGCCTGGTCGGCGAGTCGGGCTGTGGCAAGTCGACGCTTGCGCGTACGATTCTTCGACTTATCGAGCCGACAGACGGCTCTATCCGGTTCAAGGGGACAGACCTCGCAGATATGTCGAGCGGGACGCTCCGGAAGAAGCGCCAGGAGATACAAATTATCTTCCAGGATCCGCAGTCGTCACTGAACCCACGGATGAAAATCGGCCGTATTGTCGAAGAGCCGATGAAAGCACACGGCCTGTACGACAGCGAGGGCCGAGAAGAGCGCGCCAAAGAGCTACTGAAGAAGGTCGGACTCGACCCACAACACTATAATCGGTATCCGCACGCGTTCTCCGGCGGGCAGCGCCAGCGCGTCAATCTTGCCCGTGCGCTGTCGGTCAACCCGGATCTCATTGTCTGCGATGAGCCAGTAAGCGCACTCGACGTCTCGATTCAGGCTCAAGTCCTCAACACGCTCCAAGAACTCCAAGACGAGTTCGGCCTCACGTACCTGTTTATCACGCACGACCTCTCAGTTATCCGCCACATTAGTGATAGGGTCGCGGTGATGTATCTCGGGAAACTCGTCGAAATCGCCGACAAGGCGGAACTGTTCGAGAACCCACAACACCCCTACACAAAGGCGCTACTCGACTCTATTCCGATTCCGGACCCCAGAAACAGCGGGACACGTGGGGTTCTTCCCGGTGACGTGCCGAGTCCGCTGAATCCACCGAGCGGATGTCGGTTCAGGACGCGTTGTCTACGGCTGATGAAGCCGGACCGATACGCCAACGGTGATGAAACCATTGAGTATGGGATGACGAAGAACGAGTGGGAGCAAATCCGAGCATTCATCCGCTCAATCTCATATCGGAGTCTCGAACAGTATGACCGCGATTTCCTCGGAGATCAGTTCTTCGAGGACGGGGTTCCGGATGGGACTGCCGGGCAATTCGTCTCCGAGGCACTCTCGCTGGCCGACGACGAGAGGCTAGACGAGGCCGAAGCATTGCTGGAAGAGAGGTTCATCAACCAGAGCATCTGTGCACGTGAAGACCCGTACTACGAGGTCAAGACGGAGTACGGGACTTCGACCCACATCGCTGCTTGCCATCTTCACAACAAAAACGTCGCCCAAGAGACCGACTAACGTCCCGGATGGGCTATACGATTTCTACGACGACCGAATCCTGCGGTCGGTTCTTGGCCGTAATGAAACCAGTTATCGTGTGCTGACCGGGGTCGGGAAGTTCCCATCTGTCAGGTTCGCCGAACCGTTTGAACCGACCGTCCCAGACGATGTGGTAAGTCTTTCGCTCGCCGCCCCTGAAGTCGAATCGACCAGACTGGCCGTCATCGTACCGGGGTTCGTCGCTGGCTTCAAGTTCTCCGTCAACTGTCCAGCCCCACAGCCTGAGCATCTCCGTATACACCGTGACTGGAATCGGAAGCCTGTTCTTGAATTCAAGCGTGATTACGATCGGTTCACCTTGTTCGTACCGTTCGGCGTCAGTACTCACGGAGACCCGTATCGAGCGACGGACGACAGACCGTGGCAGTAGCTTGTTCAGTATCTCGGTCGTGTAGTTCCGAGTCTGGTCGAACCCGAATCGGTCACCCTCCAGTTGGGTCTGCCGACGTGACATGGTATCGTTCGTAGAAGGACTAAGTAGGCGCCATAATTAAACTGACGGTCGGCCCCAGCCGAACGAAGATGTGAAGCCTCGGCGAGGACGTGGCCACGGTGCGTCAGAATGGTTCCCACGAGTAAGAGATCGTGGAGGTGAGTTCGATTATCTGTCGACCGAGGTGTTGCTCACAGGCGAATGGAGTCGCGGATTATAGTGGCTCGATGCGTGAATGTTGAAGTCCTGAACCACGTTGTGGACACCCCAGCTGTTGTCGAGGGTGTACGCCGGAAGATGGACACGATCCTCGAGAATCGTCTCGATAACGAACTCGTAATGTTCCTTGCGCTCCTCACGGTCAGTGATTTCCCCGGCAGTGGTGAGTCGCTCGTCCATCTCGTCGTTGAAGTAGAACAGGCCGGAGTTCGTTCCCTGCGTGTCCTGCGAGAACTCCCAGGGAAGGATGTTCTCCGGATCTGGACCGCCACCAGTACCGAGCGCATACATATGGTAGTCGTCGGGGTCACCAGTGGTGAACGTATCGAGGTACGTTCCCCATTCGAGACGCTGAACCTGGGTGTTGAACCCGAGTTCCTCGAGGCCGTTTGTCACCGAGACACCAATCTGTTCACGCATTTCGTCTGGGGGAACGATGACCAGGGGCTCCCAGTCATCCGGTGTGACGCCCGCCTCGTCAAGTAATTCCTGTGCCATGTCGAGATCAGGGTCCTGGTGCTGGATATCGGCCCACTCGTCCTCCGGAAAGCCCCACTCCTCGATGATAGGTCGGTTGAGCGGTGCGTACGCACGCTGTCCAGCAGGTTTGACGAAGTTTTCGACTGCCTGATCCATTGAGAAGCAGTAGTCGACTGCTTCGCGAACGAGTGGATCCGCAGTCGGCCCTTCGTTGCAGTTGAACCCGATGTAGTAGTAGCCGAGCGCCTCCGTAGACATGACGGACGCGTCGTCCATATCTTCGACCTGAGGGAACAGATCCGGGGGAATGCCCTGAATGACGTCTGTAGAACCCGTCTCCAGGGACGTGACACGTGTCGTGGATTCATCGATGGGTTCGAACTCGACCTCTGCAAGGTTCGGGAGTTCGTCGCCCCAGTAATCGTCCCAGCGTTCAATGCGAACGAAGTCCCCCTCTGACCAGTCCTCGAACTGGAACGGACCAGAACCGACCGGGTTCGTAATGAACCCATCCGGATCATCTTCACGGACGCCTTCAGGAACGATGTAAGTCATCAACGCATTGATCGGGAAGACCGGGTCGGGTTCCTCGAGGTGAATCTCGAGCGTGTTGCCGTCGACCTCGAACTCCTCGATACTGTTGAAGTACGGTGCGTTCGGAGTTTCCTCTTCAACAGGGGCTGTCATCGAGTAGATGACGTCGTCCACAGTGACTGGATCTCCGTTGTGAAACTCAGCATCGTCTCGAATCTCGACGATGTAGGTCGTGTCGTCGACAACTTCGAAATCGTCAGCTGCGAGTTCTGGGACGTACCCGAGCGCCTCGTCGTACCGGTACAGGGTTGAGTACATCTGGGCACAGACCTGGCTAGACGGGATGTCGTTAAGAATGATTGGGTCAAACTCGATCGGTGAATTATCCAGCCCGACCTGGAGACGCCCATCATCGCCAGCACCTCCGTCGCCTCCGCCGTCAACAGTATCGTCACCACTGATACATCCAGCCATCATAGCAGTTCCTGCCGCAAGCCCAGACGCCATAACCGAACGTCTGCCGAGGACAGATGGTATCTTCCTGTCGCTGTCGCTACTACTGGGTCTAACCCCTGGCTTTCTTGCCATGTCAACAATGCTCAGTTGTGAATAAATAAATGTATGGGTGGGTTTGTATTACACACGACTCAACCACTACAGTTCGCCTGCTGAATAGGAAATTCAGGATCTGTTGAAACCATCTTTTTGTCTTGCGATTTCGCATAGGGGGATGATTTCCTGAAATTCGGCCGCCGTGCTCGTGGAACACGTCGATTATCTTCGCTCCATCTCGGCTAATTCGCCGGATAACGTCCTCACCTTCGTCTGGCGTCTGGACGTACATGAAGGCCCCGTTCGGCCCTAGACAGGACCACCTTCGACGGCCCGCTCCAGCGAGGTTGTGAGTACGCTATCGGTCTCCCCGTCAGTTACATGCACCTCGGTCTGGTTGAGCGCCAGGTTCGCCCCCTCTTCGGGGAAGAAGGTATACGCCACGTCTCCATCGTCGTTGACGGCGAGTCTTGGACTCCAATCGTGGGTCATCGTGATCGTCTTAGTTGCGCCGGATTCGACATCAGTAGCCAAAATCTCGTGATAGAGCGTCCGATACGTGAGTCGTTTCGTGTAGTAGAGCGTTCAATCCGAATCCCACCCCGGGCAGTCGTAATCAACATCTTCGCTCGTGATTCGAGCCACGTCGCCAGTCTTTATATCCACAACGTAAACGTGACTGCATTTTCCGTCCATGTAACCGCCTGCGGAGCGGTAGACGATCCGGTCAATGACACGTGGATCAGGTGACTCGTGTTCGCACTCGGTGTCAAGATTCTCTTCCCGCTCTGCTTCACTCACTTCCTGGACGAACGCGACTTTTGTCCCTTTAGCGTTCCAGACTATTGAGCGATCGTCTCCGACAACATCGGTCAACTACCGGCCCTCTCCGCCGCTCGTCGAGAGTACCCATACCTCACTGCTCCCGCTTCGATCGCTCACGAACCCGAGGGTTCACCGTCTGGACTCCACTCGGCTTCAGTTTCCATGTCGCTTGCGATCGTGAACTGCTGTTGCGTATCCCCACCTGTTGGCGCGAAATAGACGGTCTGTTCGTACGTGTCGTCCGAAACCGGGTCACGTTTGAGGAAAGCAACAGACAACCCATCTGGCGAGAGTCGTGGACGATCCACTTGCGAGATATCGTAGTAATCCTCTGGAAGTACCTGCGGCATATTCGCCTCGAGAAACGGAGGTGAGTTGATTGTTATTACAATTTATACATGCGTTCAATGGTGTTAAACTATTGTAGTTGCGAGAGTGGTACGATACCACGCAGTGTCACATCATTTATCACGATCCTAGTTCACTAACAAGTATGTCCGGGACAGACGACCCGTACCAGCAGTTTGCTCACCGCATTCGGAACGCCAACGTACTCGACGACGTCTCACTCGTCCTGAACTGGGACCAGCAGGTCGTGATGCCCGAGGAGGGCAGTCACGCCAGATCGCTGCATTTCAGCGCACTTTCCGCGATGAGACACGAGTTGTTCACCGGCGAACAAACGCTCGAATTGCTAGAGACTATCGATGACAGCGCCCTTAACGACGAGCAGCATGTGATTCTCCGCGAGGCACGTCGCGAAATAGACAGGAAGCGAAGCGTGCCGGGGCCGCTGGTCGAAGAAATAAGCGTGACGCAGACGCAGGCGTTCGAAGACTGGAAGATCGCACGTGCCGAGAAGTCGTTCGATCCGTTCGCGGAATCGCTCGGTGAGCTTGTCCAACTGCAGCGCGAACGAACGGACTACATCGACGCCTCAAAGACCACGTACGGCGTCCTGCTTGGAGATACGGAGCCCTATATGGAACCGGAGGATATCGACAGACTCCTGACGACGCTCAGAGACGGCGTGCTTGACCTACTTGAGGAATACGGCGATGACCTCACCGAACCAGATCATCTCAACGTTTCTGGACCGTTCGAAGAGGACAAACAGCAGGAGCTCTGTGAGCGTGCGCTCACGATGCTAGGGTATAACTGGAGCCGTGGGCGACTCGACACCGCCCCGCATCCCTTCGACGGACTGAGCCAGTACGACGCCCGGATAACGACGCGGTTCGACGAAAGCGAGCCGTTTAGCGCGCTATTGAGCACAATTCACGAGTTCGGACACGCCGTCTACAACCTCGGATTGTCCGACGAGCATTACGGAACTGCCTTGGGTCGCGCACGAAGTCACTCAATCCACGAGTCCCAGTCGCGCTTCTTCGAGAATCATGTCGGGCGTTCGCGAGCGTTCTGGGAGCGTTTCCTCCCGACTATGCGCGAAATCTTCCCGCAGTTTGAGTCGGTGTCGCTGGACGAGGTGCTCGCCCACGTCAACAGAATAAACAGGTCGAACCAAATTCGCGTTGAGGCTGACGAAGTGACCTACCACCTCCACATCGCCCTGCGCCATGAGATTGAACAACAGCTTCTCGAAGGGGAGATTGCAGTCGAGGAGGTTCCCACGGTATGGAATGAGCGTGCGGTGGAGTACTTTGGTGAGCCGCCAGAGAGTGTTGTCGACGGCGTGCTCCAAGACGTCCACTGGAGCTCCAAGTTCGGTATGTTCCCAAATTACTCGCTAGGAAGTATGCTGGCCGCACAGGTAGCGAACGCCATCGATCGAGGGGTTGCCGACGTCGATACCCTGATCAGGGAAGATCGACTAGACGAGATTCACAACTGGCTCACGCAGCACATCCACCAGCGAGGTCAGCGCGATACGACCGGCGAACTCATCGAACGTGCAACCGGTGAACCGCTTTCTGCAGAACCGCTCCTAGACCATCTCGAAGCGAATATCCGAGCACAAATAGAATAGAGATCGCGCCCACGTTATCTCCTATTTCCTCGTGGCACAAGGAGGTTGCCACATGGCGTACGGTCACCGTCTGCGAATTGCTGATTCGCAAAGCAGTTTCGTGAGAGTAGACGCCGTCGGTAGGCTACCAAAACAGTAATACTCTTTCCTTGAGAGTTGTCCACGTAATGCGCGTTACACCGAGCGATTACTGTGACATCAGCCAAGCGAGTGAACCGGCTCTCTCACCAGACGGAGAGCAGGTTGCTTTCGTCAAGCGAACTCCCAGTGACCAGCAGAAGTACGATTCAACTATCTATCTCTCGTCGGTTTCAGACGAGGAGAGTATCCGGTTCACCCAAGAGTTAGGAGCTGATTCCAGTCCGTGCTGGTCACCAGAGGGGAACAAACTGGCCTTCGTCAGCACGAGAGGCGATGATGAGACGCCGCAACTTTGGTTACTCCCAATCGACGGTGGTGAGGCGGAGCAACTGACCGACGTCGTTGGTGGTGTGAGCGATCCCACATGGTCTCCCGACGGTCGATACATCGCCTTCACGCAGAAGACGACGGTGGACGAACGAGATGCCGAGCTCGACCTCGAGTGGGAGAACGACCCCGAATATGAACGCGAGGAGCCGAGCCCACGAGTCATCGGGCGACTTGTTTACCGCGAACACGGTGGCTACATCGACGGTCGTCGCCAGCACCTGTATCTATACGATATCGAGGCCGGCAACGTCGAGCGAGTAACCGATGGAGCGTTCGACTGGGCGAATCCGGACTGGGGCAATGCCGGGACGCTGTACGGAACTGTGCGAAGGACGGGCGACCCGGACGACAACCTCGTCCACGATATCGTAGCCATCGACGTCAACTCCGGTGACGAGACGACGGTGACACAGACCACAGGCTGGGATCCGTCGTTCAGCGCGACGACTGACGGACGTATTGCGTTCAGATATAGCGACGACGAGGAGCCGGGTCCGTCGATGCGGCTGACGGAGATCCGTGTCGTCGACCGCGAAACGGGTGAAGAATGGACGGCGACCGAAGGTCTCTCACGGCGGGTCTACCGTGGGTGTACTCCGGTGTGGGACGACGCTGAGGAGTCGATTTACGTGCTCGTCCCCAATGAAGGTGTGGTTCGATTGTACGAACTTGACCCCCAGAACGAATCTGAACCCACTCTCGTCGACACAGGCAAGACAGAACACATCGAGTCGATGTCGGTTAGCAATAACCACGTGGCGTTCGTCCAGAGCACGTCGAAGGCACCGAGTGACGTGTTCGTCGCGACGACAGAGGGCGGGGAGCCGACGCGCGTGAGCCGGCTCAACGACGAGTACCTCGCCAAGCGAGATGTACAGCTTCCCGAAGAGGTGTGGGTCGAATCCGAGGACGAAACGGATGTTCAGGGCTGGATGCTCACACCACCTGACTTCGACGAAGATGAGACGTATCCCGCGATTCTGGAGATTCACGGCGGCCCATCTATCATGTGGACGACCAGCGGTACGATGTGGCACGAGTTCCAACTGCTCGCGTCTATGGGGTACGTCGTCGCCTGGTGTAACCCACGGGGTTCGACCGGCTACGGCGAAGACCACACGCTCGCAATCGGCGGCGACTGGGGTGGGCCGGACTACCGAGATCTGATGGCGTTCATGGATGAAATCGCCGGACAAACGTACGTCGACGACTCGAACCTCTTTGTCACAGGCGGGAGCTTCGGTGGCTTCATGACGAGCTGGATCGTCGGCCACACCAACCGGTTTAGCGGAGCCGTGACACAGCGCGGTGTCTACGACCAGATTGCCCAATACGGGGCTACCGACACCTATCACTCGAACGAAAAGCAGCTCGGGCTGCCGTGGGAAGACCCGATCAAGTACTGGGAGTCTTCTCCCGTCGCGTACGCCGACCGGGTCAAGACGCCGACTCTCATAATCCACAGTGAAGAAGATTACCGCGTCCCGGTTCACAATGCCGACACCCTGTACCGGTTCTACCGGAAAAACGGCGTCGAAACACGCTACATCAGGTATCCACGTGAAGGCCACGAACTGTCGCGCTCGGGCGAGCCGGGTCACGTCGTCGACCGCCTCGAACGAATCCTGCGATGGTTCAACGGGTACTCAGACTACCATGATGAGCCACCAGTGGTGGAAACCGAGGAGACGGAAAGAGACTGGAAGCCGACTGTTGGGTAACCCGAACCACAGTTAGACAGATACTGCAAAATCAACCGACTCCCACTGTTCATTCGTTCGAACGTAGACCGTACCCAACTCACGACGAGTGACTGGCCTCCCCTCGCGAACGACGAGTCGGCGTGGAGCACGGGTCCGAAGCGCGTTGTAGGAGTCCGGCGCGTCGAACAGAACGAACGAGCCCTCGTTGCCGGGTTTGAGTCCCGAGTTGAGGCCGAGAATCGACGCGTTGTTTTCAATTACCATCTCCCACAGCGTCGGCACGTCGTACCAGCTCGTCAGGTGACCGAAGTGCGCGAGGAACAGTACCTCACCGAGCGGGTCGCAGTCGCCATACGGGTGGTACTTGTCAACCATGTTGTCCTGCCCGATACCGACAGTAATTCCTGCTTCGAGGAGTTCGTCGACCCGAGTGTGTCCGCGACGGCGCGGATAGTCGTCGCGTCGTCCCTGCAGTTCGGCGTTCGTCGTCGGGTTTGTGATAACGGAGATGTCATTCCGGGCAAGCAAGCCGCGAAGTTTGTCGGCGTACGCATTGGGATAGGTGTGCATCGCTGTGAGGTGACTTGCCGTGACTTGAGTGTCGAGCGACCGTTTTTCGACTTCACTAGCGAGCACGCCAGTGAACCTAGAGTACGAGTCATCGGACTCGTCGATGTGTGGATCCAACGGTCGGTCGTAGCTATCTGCGAGGTCGACTATCGTCTTCACGTGCTCGACACCGTCTTCGCGGGTCGCCTCCTTGTGTGGGATTCCGCCGACGACATCGACGCCTGCATCAAGTGCGTTGCACAATGCCTCCACCTCCGCGTTGGAACGGACGAGCGAATCGAGCGGGAGGCCGACAATCTGGACGTCGACGACCCCCTCGTAGACGCGACAGAGCTCGAGCAGACCCTCAACAAGTTTGTTGCCGTGGCGGGAAGATGTATCCACGTGAGTTCGAACCGTCGTAACGCCGTGTGCGAGAAACCAGTTGAGTTGCGAGCTAGTGCGTTCAACGATAGATTTCGGTTCGAGCATACCAGCCTCTTCCAGATCATCGTACATCTCCCATCCGACGCCGAACCGATCCGGCCTCGGCATTTCATATCCGTCCCTGAGTAAGCCTGAAAACGTGTTCGCTGTTACAAGATAGGTATGGGGTTCAGCAAACGGAGGCGTGACAAGGCGTCCATCAGCGTGGAATCGCTGACTCGTGTCGAATGCATCGATGTCTCCCTCTCCTCTAGATACAATCTGATCGATTTGTCCGTCACGAATCTCGATATCAATGGCGTCTCCGTTCCTGAGAACCGCATTTGTCAGTATAAAATCGGTCATGCACAGCAAGTCGGCTGGAGTTATAATAAATTGAGGTCGGTTATTTGCCCGACTGTACGAACTGAACTGTCTCCGTCACTCTCTCACCGGTTGGCCCATCTTCAAGAACATTTAGTACGTCGCGTATCTCGTTCACTTCGAGGTCGACGATCCCGAGTCCGATGTAGTAGGCCTGGAACGCCGGGAATGCGTCGACTGGCCCTTCAATCTGGAAACGAATGAACGTCTCAGAAGTAAGTCGCCTAATTGGGAAACACGTTTCACTCGGATCCACCGTCGTCCACTCGATGTCCCCATCCATCGAGTAGCCGATTGCGGGAGTGATGGTTGCTTCCTCCGGAACTTTTGCAATGAGCCGTAGAAACGCCGCAACAGAGTATTTGTCTGCCCGGAATTCGTCAGTAGTTGCATACGCCGGGTCAGCATCTGCACTGTATCCCGGCAACCAAGGGAGCCACGTGTTTGAGTCGAGTGAAACCGCCTCGCCCACAAGGTCAATTGCTTGTTGATCTGCTCCTGCCCAGTGGCAGCACAGTGCCCTGACCGTTCGAGTGATGACACTGTCCGATATGGTTTGAGCAGCACTCACTGCATCCTTTAGTTCGTCAGCTGCCCGCTCCCACTCCTGGCCATTGATTGCATCCAGTGCTTTGGACATAGCATCCATCACTGTTTCCGAGACATCCAGTCGCGTGAGTGGTTCCGCCTCCCGCGTCATACTGAAGGTGTACACTAGTGCCTCCTCGTTGGAAAGAGAGAGACTGTTTTCGTGTGTAACGATCACCGAAACATCGTTGGCAGCGAGTCTCTCTCGGACACTGCTGACCACTGCTTTGATTATGTCCTGTTGGTCATCTCCAATGGAATGTGAGCCAGTTTGAACTCCCTCAGCAGCCTCATCAAATCGATCCTGACTCTCCGCATCAACAGCAGATTCGAACGCCTCCCTAACGAGCGCCTGTGACGAGTCGTCGGCCAATGCTGGTGAGTCATCCCCATCCCGTTCGGCGAGTGCGTTGAGGAGAATTGGATCGACAGGGTGAATATCCCACTTCATCTCGTCAAGTTTGCCAGTCATTTTCGCTCCTCTAGGTTTGGTGCCGAAGATTTCGCTTTACTACCGACGACACCAATAGCACGATCGGGTTGTCCAGGCATGGTTTCGTCATATAGGTGGCAAGAAGCAGACCGCATATCTGCCGTCACTATTTCATCCGGGATGTCTGTCGCACAAACAGTATTCCAGAGTTCGTCAACCAGCTTCACCGCCTTGGTATTGGAATCAGTAATTGCGACGTTCAGGGAGCGTCGGATCTCTTCTTCGACCGAAGGAGGGAGTTCTTGCGTCGAATTCTTCTTCCCTTCTTGAGAGCCCAAGTGGGATGGGGTCCACTCTCCTACATGTTCCTCATAGAGTGCATCGAGAATATCATCATCTGTGACTGAGTTCTGGCGGGTTTCGAGCTCCCGACGCATTGCCTCAGGCTGGACATCACCATTTTTCAGCCGTGTCTTGTACCGAAGAACACGTCGCCACTCTTCATGGCTGTGTGCCCAGTTTTCTGGTGGGATTACTTTGGGACAACGCGGATGGAAGTTGCAGCCACTTGGTGGGTTAATTGGTGACGGAACGTCACCCTCGAGTCGAATGCTCTCACGCTGTAGATTTGGATCCGGGAGGGGGATAGACGAGAGTAACGACTGCGTGTAGGGGTGTTCTGCGTGCTGGAACAGCTCAGACGTTGGTCCTCGTTCGACTACCTGTCCGAGGTACATGACAATGACTCTGTCGCAAATCTGGCGAACGACAGCCAGATCATGCGTAATAAACAACATCGTTAAGTCCCGTTTTTGCTGGAGATCGAATATCAAGTTGAGGATCTGAGCTTGGACAGAAACGTCTAGTGCGCTCGTCGGCTCGTCCGCGACGATGAGTTCAGGTTCGACGGACATCGCTCGGGCAATCGCGATACGCTGACGCTGACCCCCGGAGAACTCGTGGGGATAACGGTCGAGATGCTCCTTACTGAGCCCTACCTCTTCGAGCAAATCGCCCGCGCGTTGTATCCGTTCCTGTTTATTATCACCAATTCCATGAATTTCCATGGGTTCAACGAGTGTTTTTCGGACAGTGTACCGGGGGTTAAGCGACTCGAAAGGATCCTGGTAAATCATCTGAGCCTTGCTTCGGAACTCTAGAAGCTCTGAACCCGAATACGACGTTACTTCCTCATCTCCAAAGTAGATCTTACCGTCAGTCGGCTCGATGAGCCGGAGAATTGTTCGTGCTAGCGTCGATTTTCCACATCCGCTCTCCCCGACCAGTCCGAGAATCTCACCACTCTGAACCGACAAGTCAACCCCGTCGACGGCCCGAATAGTTCTGACCTCACGATTTGGTCGAATACGGTTGAGCCAGGAATCGTTTTCTGTGAAGTGCTTCGTGAGCGATTCTGTACGAACAACTGGGGCGAACGATTCTTCCGTCGTCACCTGTTGGTTGGTCTGAGTCATGTTGGATTGTCAAAGATGCAGGCACTGAAATGTCTGTCGTCGACCTCACGTAGCCTGGGGTCGGACTTCGAACAATCTTCTGTTGCGTACGGACAGCGAGATTCGAAGTTGCAACCCTTTGGTGTCGACGCGAGGCTTGGAACTGTACCTGAGATGGGTGAGAGTTTCTGTCCATCTCTCGTGGGATCGGGAACCGCCTCGATCAACCCCTGCGTGTATGGATGTCGAGGGTCGTTAAATATCTCATCAACGGTACCATATTCGACGATGCGGCCCGCATACATCACCGCCAGGCGATCACAAGTCTCGGCGACGACACCCAGATTGTGTGTTACGATGACGACGCTCATATCGAGTTCCTCGTTGAGTTCTTTGATAATATCAAGAATTTGGGCCTGAATTGTTACGTCCAGCGCCGTTGTCGGTTCGTCCGCGATGAGCAGGTCCGGTTCACACGCGAGGGCCATCGATATGACGGCACGCTGTAACATCCCGCCACTGAACTGATGAGGATAATCATCAACGCGATCTTCGGGGCTTGGGATACCGACTTGCCGCATGAGATCAATCGCACGTGTTCGAGAGGCTTCCTTCTGCAGATCTTCATGAATCCGCAACGGTTCACCAACCTGCCAGCCGATGTTGTAGACGGGGTTCATCGCCGTCGAAGGTTCTTGAAACACCATGGAAATTCGGCTGCCACGATATTTACGGAGTTCGCTCTGTGAGAGTTCCGTCAGGTCGACACCATCAAACATAACTGAGCCATCAGCGATATACCCTGGTGAGTCTACGAGACCCATTAGCGAAAGGCTTGTGACGCTCTTTCCACAACCGGATTCACCAACAATACCGAGTATTTCTCCCTTCTCCACTTCGAACGAAACGCCATCAGCTGCTCGAACGGTTCCCTCGTCCGTATCGAACCGGGTATGGAGGTTCTGGACGGACAACAATGGTTCGTTATTACGGCTAATGCGCTCAGCTTCCTCTTCACCACCTATTGTGGCTTCAGAGATGTTTTGCTCTTGTTTATTCATTTCTAGGTCGCTCATGCTCCCTCCTGTGTGGTTTCTGTCTGTGGGTCGATTTCGTCACGGAGTCCGTCGCCGAAGATGTTGAACGCGAGTACTGTGAACATTATCGCTAGTCCTGGGAAGGTGGAAATCCACCACCCCTCTGGAAGGTACTGTCGGCCATCAGCAATGAGAACTCCCCACGTCGGTGTCGGCGGCTGGACGCCCAAACCGAGGAACGACAGCGAAGCTTCGAAAATAATTGCCGTCGCAACGTGGAATGTCGCCTGGACAAACACAGGTGTGAATGCGTTTGGGATGACATGTTTCCAGAGTACCTTCAGCTCTGAGAGCCCGGTACCGCGGGCCGCTTCAACGAATTCCTCTTCCTTGACTGAAAGCACGTCACCGCGTATCAGCCGTGCATACTGAGGAGTATATACGATCGCGATGACAATGATGATGTTTTGAAGGCTCGCTCCTACGGCACCAACGAGTGCCAGCGCCAGGATGAGCGATGGAAACGAAATCATAACATCCACGCCACGCATCAATACCTCATCAACGTAACCACCGCGGTATCCGGCAATCGAACCGATAGTAACTCCCAGCGCAACCGCGATAGACACGGCAACCACCCCAACTAAGAGCGATATCCGAGTTCCATGAATTACTCTTGATAGAATATCCCGGCCGGTAAGATCTGTTCCCATCGGGTGGTCAATTGATGGACCTTGGACTGAAGCGCCGTAGTCAGGAACAGTTGGTTCGTACGGTGCAACAAAATCTGCAAATACCGCGACGAGTACGATGCCAACTATCAGCCACATCGAAACTCTCGCGGCAAAATCGAGGTTGGAGTACACCTGCACAGCACGTCTGAGCTGAGCTATCGTGTGATCCTTTATCGTCGGTTGTTTGATTTTTTCTGTCGCCATTAGGGCACCCTCTGATCCGTTTTTGCCTGGGTCATTGTCCTCGGTAGAGTCTGTTTGAACGTATATTCGATTATACGAGGTAGCTTACTCATATTCAATCCTCGGGTCTAGTACCGTATACAGAAGGTCGACAACCAGGTTCATTACCACGAAGACGGTGGCAAACAACAAGACAAGGCCCTGGATGAGCGGCATATCTTGCTGTTGAACCGCCTGGAAGAGTAGTCGTCCGACTCCTGGCCAAGCGAATACCTCCTCAACAACGACTGCGCCATTCAAGAGATACCCTATCTGTAATCCAGCAACCGTAACCACCGGAATAAGTGCATTTCTGAGAGCGTGAATAACTATGATAGCCTGCTCTTTCGCCCCTTTCGACCGTGCAGTGCGTATGTAGTCCTCCTGCATGGCCTCGGCCATTGATGACCGAGTGAGCCGCATGGTAATCGCTGAAAATCCGACACCAAGGATAATTCCTGGAGGGAGGACATGCCATAGCCACCCCCCAAAACTTTCGAACGGTGAAACGTATCCACCGGCGGGAATCAATTGATATCCGAACCAGCGATTCCAGAACAGCGCTCCAAATAGAATCGTCATCAAGCCGAGCCAAAACGAAGGGATGCTGATTCCGGTGAACGCTATGACGCGACTTATCTGGTCGATCCAACTGTCCTTATAGACGCCCGAAAGGACACCGAGCGGTACTGCGATAAGAATTGAGACAATGAACGCCACGAAGGCGATCTGGATTGTCGGCCAGATATGGGCTGCAATCACTGATGTAACAGGTCTGTCCTGTGAATACGACATCCCGAGGTCAAGTGTTATTGCGTCAGTGAGCCAATTCAGGTACTGAACTGGAAGAGGGTCATCTAATCCCAAGCGAGCCCGAAGCGCCGCTACCGTCTCTGGCGTACGAGCTTGTGGAGGGATCATTGCAGTAGTTGGATCACCTGGAGTGAGTCTGACGAGCAGAAACACGACAAGAGTCACCCCGATAAAAACGGGTATCAAACTTGCCAGCCGTTTAAGTAGGTAGTTTGTTCTGTCCATTTGTGTAAGGTTGACGTGTAGCTGTATTGAATCAGTTGTTGTTGTTCAGTTACTTATAGATGGTGGTATCGTAGTGTCTATAGGTGGCGTAACGAAGGACGGATTACCGATCTTCGGAAAGGTGGAGGGGCAGTTACTGGTCGAGCCAGACCTCGTTTAGCCGGAAGCGGAATGTCGCATTTGCCGGAACGAAGTTTTTAACCTCCGTACGAATCGCTTGGGTCACGTCAGGCCAGACCAGCCCGTTGTTTGGTGCGAGATCGGATGCGAGTGACTGTGCCTCGGAATAGGCTTCCTGTCTTGCTTCCTGATCGGTCGTCGTTCGAGCGTCATTGAGAAGCTCGTTGAGCTCGGGAACGTCAATGTACTTGTAGTTTGTTCCGGATCCGCCCTCATAGGCGTTGAAGTACGCACCGGCCTCCACAGAGTCGCCGATAGATTCGATGTGCGTCTCGTACCCTTCGTCGATCTCGTCAGACACACCGCCGGCTTCCCAGGCTGCATCCGAATTGATGATTCCACCCCAGGAAGCGGCTTTTTCGAGTGGTCGAACTTCGTAATCGATTCCTGCATCCGACGCGCTCTGCTGGACAATTTCGGCCGCGTCGACGAATCGCGACTCGTTCGTGCATCTCAGATCGAGTTCCCACGGCGTCTCGATTCCTGCATCTTCAAGCATCTGCTGTGCCTGCTCTGGATCGTACGGATACGTGTTGACTGCGTCCTCGTCGTAGAACTTGTCGTGAGGTGGAAGCGGCCCCCATCTCGGGGACGCCATCCCATCGAACTGAACGTTAACGATTGCTTCGTGGTTGGTCGCGTAACGAAGTGCCTGGCGGACTGCCTTCCCACTTTCCGATATTTCGTCCTCACCGGGTGTTCCGGGCATCGCCTCAAACAGACTAAATTCGTCTTTGTAGCGGAGGTTGACCCACTGATTGATGTGCCCACCACCACCCGAGACAATCGTCTCGACACTGTCGACGCCCTCCAATGCGCTGATGTCTCGCGGTGGAACCAGGTCACTGATGTGAATGTCGCCGACTTCGAGTTGTGTCCGCCTCGTTCCAGCTTCGGGAACAATGGTGTATTCAATCGCATCAACGTACGGAAGTTGGCCGTGCTCCCCTTCGGCCCAGTAATCGTCGAAGCGCTCGAGGCGATAGGGGCCGCCTGAAGAACCGTCGGCCCACATGAAAGGACCAGTTCCGACGTATCCAGTACTGGGTGAGGCAAGATCATCGCCAAGTTCGTCCAAACTCTCTAACGGGAATATTTTCTGATCAGCGATTCCGAGCAATGCTGGGAAGTGGGCCGCTGGTGCTGCAAGGTCGAAAGTAACCTCGTACTCGCCAGTCGCCTGAATCGTTTCCATCGGGTCAATACCGTCGCCCCAAAGCAGGCCAGGGAACGGCCACGCACCCGTCGTCGTGTAATCGTCACTGCTGTAACCCACCAGTTCGGGGTCGTAGATGAAATGGTACGTATCAACGACGTCCTGAGCCGTCATCTCCCGATCGATTGGCGGGTGGAACATCACGCCTTCCCTTAGTTTGAACGTCCACGTTTGGGCGTCTGGCGGCTCGGGGATCTCTTCAACGAGTTCGGGAACGACCTCAAGGTCGGGAGTGACCCGCGTCAGGTTATCGCCAACGTGGTTCAGCATCTGTGCCGAGGATTGGTCGGATGCCAGCGCCGGGTGCAGCGGACTCGTTACACCGACACTTAAGCCAACGTTGAGTGTGCCACCGTGTACATCACCGTTTCCGCCGCTTCCACCCGTGTCATCGTCGCCGTTGCCACCGTCGCCGTCCTCACCATTGCCGCCGTCACCGCCACTGAAACAACCCGCGAGCATCGTCGTTCCGGTCGTCAATCCTGCACCAGCCGTCAGTCGGAGGAAGTTCCGTCTGCCGTTTGAAATTGCCCCACAACCATTTTCTTGACTACTACTGACTGTACTGTCTTGCGACACCATATGACATACTATTTTGGGGAGTGCATAAAACTTTCGTATGAGGTGAACTATGGTGTGAGATACTGAGAACATATACATGAACCCATAGTAACTACCGAACGTATTCGTCTGAAATAATGGCGCTTTCCATACTCTTGTTCTACGCCGGAACCTTCTTAGCAATACCAAATAAATCGGTGTATGATGCGGATAAGCAACTTTGGTACGATGAGTACCCTTACTCAATGGAGGAATCAGCGATGAACTCACGAGACGAACTGTTCAACGTACTCGATAACACGTTCTCACCCGAATCGGCACGCGACTTTGCGGTAGGACTAACCGATTACTATCGAGCACCGGGAACCAGCGGGTTCCAGATCGCAATGGATCAAGTCGAGTCAGCGCTTCGTGATGCAGGGTTAGACGTTACCGTCGACGAACCGGTCATCGAAGACGCCTGGGAACCAAACGAAGCATCTCTGTCAGTCGTCGACCCTGTACACGAATCGCTGATTGATTTCGATGACGCACCGGCCTGCCTCGCCTGGGGATCCTCATCCACCAATGGAAAGGAAGAGTTCGAGATCGTCAACGTTGGAACTGGCGAATCTCCGGACGATTTCGAAGAGCAAAACGTCGAAGGAAAGGTAGTGTACATTCATGGAACTCAGCGTAGGCCGGGGTGGTGGGAAGCAGCAGGTAACGCAGTAGACGCGGGAGCACGTGGGATTATTACTGACTACATGCTCTATCAGACACCAGGTGTACGAGAACCTGAGTTGGTTCCAGAAGCAGCGCAATTGCTCAGACTTCGTCCAGCCGAGCGATTTATCGACGAAGATGTTTGGGCGGTGTCGATCCCTCACGATTCCGCGATCGTTCTGGACGACTTACTCGAAAGAGGCTCCGTTACTATTGAGGCCAACATCGACGTCGAAGTCTTCGATGCTACGGCTCCGTATCTGGAGGCGACTATCCCTGGCGAAGTTACCGATGAAACGATTCTATTCTGTGGGCACGCGTCAGGTATCAAACCCGGTGCGAACTGTGCTGAAGGAACCGGTCTGGTGGTCGAACTTGCGCGAGCGCTCAATGAACTTGCAGACCAGTACAAGTTCAAGCGCTCCATTAAGTTCATTGTTGGTGTCGAAGGGCCAGTTTCTGAGGAATACCTGAAACAGAACCCAGACGCCACAGAGGACGTCATTACGTCGCTGACGTACTGTTCAACCGGGCACAAGCAGTCCGAGACCGAATCGTGTCTATTGCTCTCTTCCTCACCAGATTCCGTTCCTCACTTCACGAACGATTATCTGGCCGAATTAGCTGACCAATCACCAAAAGAGGCTGACTGGATTGGTAAGGAAGGAGGTCAGGAATTGCCTCTCCTCAACCTTTCACAGCACTACTACACGCCGTGGAGTGATAATAGTCGATTCGCCCAACACGAGATCCCAGCACCACTGTTCATGTCCTGGCCAGACAAGTGCTTCCATAGTCAGCTTCTGACGGCGGATGTAATTGACCCCGCCGCACTCCGACGGTCCGCGCTCATATCGGGGGTTGCAGCACTGGAACTCGCAATCGCAGACAAAGACGAAGCTGCTGCAATTGGCCGAATCGTGGCTGGCCGATCGCTACAGCGGTTACAGAGTCTCGGTGCAAATTACGCAATGGAGGCAACACCCCGAGCACGCAGACACGTAGAGTACGTCAAAGAACGTGATATCAAGGCGCTCAACTCGGTAACAGAACTTTCCGACGGCGCTGCCGACACTATCGATGATCTGGAATTACAGATTCAGCAAACTGCAGAGAAGGTCGTCGATTCTTTCAATGACACGAAGGAATCGAATCGTGGGGAAATTGCAGAACTGATTCCTGTTCGAACGACCGACGACCTCGTGGCACGGTGGGTCGGACTCGAATATAACGACCTGCTCGAGATAGCTGACCAACTGGCCGACGCCGACGAAAATGCAGGATGGCGTTCCCTCAGAGTCGTCTCCGACGAGGCGTGGAACTTCGTCGACGGTGAGCGGACTGTCGGCGAAATCGCCGACGCAGTCGGATTTGAGTTCGAGATGACAATCCACCCGGAACCGGTCCACCGAATACTCAAAGGCCACGAAGACGGGGGCAATCTTCGATTCGAATAGAAGAGTACCGAACGGAGAGAAAATCACCAGCCAGGTAATCGACCAACCCGTTTCCGCTTGCGTTCAGATATCCTATTCACTGGTCGATAGAAAGTTTACTTCGCGTACTCCATTACTATCTCGGCGTGGGAAAGTTCGCAGTCAACAAGACTGGCGACGGTGTCGTTACCGTCAATGACGAAGAATTCGTCGCTACCTTCGGAGTTCGCACCATGTCCGAGTCCAACACCGTAGAGAACGGGGATGTTGAATTTGCTCCCAAAGACAGCCCACGGGACACCACCCGCAGAGAATGGCCAGAGTGTCAAGTTGCACCCGTGGTTCGAGATGACGGTTTGTGCAGCCTGAACGAGATCAGAATCAGGGTCAGTCTTACACCAACTATGCTGACCGGAAACCTCCATTTCGACATCTTCGAAACCATTGTTGTCGAGGTGATCGCGGAGTTGCTGGCGAACAATCTCAGGATCGTAACCACGTGGCATTCGCAAGTCAAATGTTGCGTGAGCGTCTCCTGGTAAAATGAACGGTTTCGTGCCCGTGTCGGGGCCGAGATAACCTGTGTTAATCCCTTGGATGTTAAATGACTCAGGGCCGTAGAAATGCTGAACGAAAGCTTCGACGACGTCCTCCTGAAGGTCATCTGTAAGGTTTTCAACTTCACCGGCCCCTCGCGCGAGACCAGGCAAGTGCTTCCATAGTTCGTCATACGGCGTCTCGGTCTGCTCGTCGAGTGTCTCGACAAATTTTCGAATCTCCTCCCGCTCTTCCTCCGTCGGTTGTTCGTACTGGTCGTAGTAACCCTCGATATCAATGTGTGTACCGTTATCTGAAGTCAATGAAGAAAGGACGTCAACCATCCGCCAGGAAGGACTATCGACGGTGACGTTGCTCATCGCGTGGACGTTACCACCCTGTGGTCCGCGACCCCAGCTACGGCCGGAAACATCGAGCGTGAAATAGAGCGCCGATTTGTAGCCAAGCGATCCAGTAACATTCCCGTCACCCCCTTGTCCCGCAAGCGGACAGAAACAAGCGTCGGCATCTTTGAGACGATCCTCATACTGATCGAGCATATCGTAGTAGTGCGGGCTCCCATTGATTTCCTCAGCCTCGAGTAGGAACATTACGTTAACCGGGAGTTCACCGAGTGCCTCTTTCATCGCTTCCAGTGCGTTCAGCCAGGCAACGAATGCACCCTTAACCTTGACTGAACCCCGGCCGTAGATGACACGGCCGTACTCATCAGTCTCCTCTATCTCACCACCGAACGGGTCGTGTGTCCAGTCATCCGGGTTGACAGGCCGGGTGTCGAGCATGCCGTAGTTGATGAGTGTCTTTTCTGCTCCCGCGTCGTAATACCCCCAAACGCCTGGAGCACCATCGGTTTCAACGAGTGTCGCCTCATCACAGCCCAACTCGTTTAGATAATCGACCATAAGTTCCGAGATCTCGCGAAGGCCACGCTGTTCAACGCTGATACTCGGTTGTTGTACTGCACGCTGGATACGATCAATGTGTGAATCGAGATTTGACTCGATTGACTCACGAACTGCGGCACTGTCACTCTCTGACATTAGCTACCAGTTTAGTAGCCGACGATAAAATGGTTTCTACCGCAATGTCACCGTTTTCCAGTGGCGCTAATTTAAATGAATCCGCTGTCTGCAAGGCGGTCAACTGCTTCAGCTAGCCGGTCTCTGCTGCATGTGTAGGCGAAACGAGCATAACCAGGCGCTCCAAACGCGCTGCCAGGAACCGTAGCAACGTGGGCCTCCGAAAGGGCACGCTCGCACCACTGCTGATCGTTCTCGTCAACGGGGACCATTAGATAGAACGCACCATCAGGTAAGCTGACGGCTACATCTTCATCAGTGAGGCGCTCAACCAGAAAATCGCGGCGTTTGTGGAAGGTGTCAACCATCTCACCAACTGCGGCGTCACCATTTTCGAGTGCCTCAATGGCCGCATGCTGTGCGAAATTCGACGCACAGGTTACCGAGTGCGTGTGAATCTTCCCCGCTTGCTCAACGAGACCTGAGGGTGCAGCCATATAGCCGAGGCGCCAGCCCGTCATTGCGTACGCCTTCGAGAAGCCGTTGATAGTCACGGTACGCTCGGCCATCCCATCGATCGCACCGCAGCTCGTGTAATTGCCGTCGTAAGTGAGTTCACCATAGATTTCGTCACTGATGACAGTTACATCATGATCAACCGCGAGGTCACGGAGTCCTTTCAGAGCTGTCTCGGAATAGACTGCACCTGTCGGGTTCGACGGTGAATTGACGACGACAAGTTCCGTGTTATTATCGATGGCCCCTGCTAGGTTCTCCAACGCTGATTCGAGCTGAAAACCATGGGGTGTTGTATCAACTCTAGTGACCGAGCCGCCAGCGAGCCTCACGATAGGTTCATAAGACACCCATGCGGGATCGATGAGGACGACTTCGTCACCGGCGTCGACGAGTGCCTGAACAGCCTCGAAGATTGCCTGCTTTGCACCGGGAGTGACAATGATGTCTTCGGCGTTATTAGGGACCCCACGTTCGCGAAGTGAGTCAGCGATAGCTTCTCGGAGGGCGGGGATTCCGTTCGAAGCGGTGTAACCAGTGTGGCCGTCGGCTAAGGCCTGCTGGGCAACGTCGACGATGTGTTTTGGTGTCCCCATATCAGGTTCGCCGACGCTGAGGTCGACAATATCAACTCCCTGACTCTGGAGTTCAGCGGCTAAGTTACCGACTGCGACGGTCGCAGATGGTTCGATTTGTAGAGCACGTTGTGAATAGTTCATCAGCGATAGTTGGTCGTCTCCGGCTGCGTTTAAAAAAGTAGCGTACTAATCCATCTAACAGTCGTATAACGTCCTATACTTGTCCTCAATATATGCAAGGAAGTGATCAGCAGTAATTTCCCGGTTGGTCGCCCGGCGGACAAGCTCTTGTGATTTATAGCACTGACCGTGGCGGTGGATATTCTCACGCATCCACTCCTGAAGTGGTTCGAACTCACCACGACGGATCTGATCATCAAGGGGGAGGTCGCGGTCCGCAGCTGCCCAAACCTGTGCGGCGAGAACGCCGTGGCCGAGTGTGTAGTTGATAAAGCCGGGCACATCGCCCGACCAGTGCGGATCCTGTAGCGGCCCCTCACCATACGAGTCTGGCGTTACGCCGAGGTACTGGTCATACTTCTCGTTCCAAACCTGAGGGACCTCGTTGACGGTCATCTCCCCTCCGACTAGAGCTTGCTCGATCTCGGTGCGAATGATAATGTGCATGTGGTAGGTCAACTCGTCAGCAGCAGTTCGAATGACATTCGAATCATTGACCTGGTTGACCGCCTCGTAGGCCTCACTGGGTGTGACATCTGACAACTGTGGAAAGTGGTTCTGGAATATAGGTAACACGAACTCCCAGAACGGCTCAGACCGGCCAATATGATTTTCCCAAATGCCGGACTGCGAGCCGTGAATCGTCAATCCACGTGCGCGACCAAGGGGCGTCCCGTATTGTTCAGCAGGAAGGCCATGGTGATAGGTCGTATGACCGAACTCATGCATCGTTGCCGTAAAGCCACTAGTCGGGTCGTCCTCATCAAAACGGGTGGTAAGGCGGACGTCATAGGGGTTGCCGTAGGAGAACGGGTGTGGAGCAGTGTCGAATCGGGCTCGATCCCAGTCTATTCCCAACTCGGTCAATACATCCTCAAATGCGTCTTTCTGTACCTCCCGAGTGTATGGGCCCCGGATTTTGAATACATCCGTCTCGAGATCAGTATCGCTCTTTTGGACGTCTTCAATAAGGCTGGGAAGGGTCGATTTGAGGCGGTCGAATACCCGGTTTACTGTCGATAGTTCAATGTATGGTTGTGAAGTGTAGCCGAGTTTGTTCTTCCAGAGAACTTCGTAGGGATCGCTGTTGGGATCGACATAGTTGGCCCATTCCCGACGAAGGTCGATGTGTTCCTTGAACACTGGGGCAAAGGTATCCCAGTCGTTGTTCTGCTTCGCACTTTTCCACGCCTCATGTGCGCGCGCAGTCACGTCTGCAAGTTCGCCGTGGAGTTTGTCCGGAACCGAAGTCGTAACCTCGTGCTCACGGCGTGTCTCTCGAACGATAGCTCGCTCATCCTGACTCATCTCCTGTTCGTCAACCCGGTCGAGTGCCCTTCCGAGAGCGTCGGAACCTCGAAGGTCGTGCATCATCTTGGAAAGGGTCTCCCGCTGACCCGATCGAGCAGTTGTCCCCTGTGGTGGCATCATCACATCCGAGTCCCACCGGAGTAGGTGGTCTATCTGTTCCAGGTTGTGTATCCGTTTGGCGTGCTCAACTATCGTCTCGTATGAAGTGTTCTGGCTCACAGTTCGATGCTTTCGCTATCGGGGTATAAAATCATAGGCAATAGTACAAGTAGCCGCGACTACTCACTCGATAATTCCAATTGCACGGACGGGTGAGCCGGTCCCATCACGAATTTTGAGCGGCAAGCCAGAGAACGTGTACCGCATTCCGGCGACAGAAGCAAGGTTGGCGAGATTCTCCCAGATAACGATCTCCTCTCGCGATGCAATTGCGTGAACCGGGAAATTGTAGTTTGGGTAGATATTGGGCGGATGATCAACGCTAATAGAATCTATTCCAATGCCCTTCGCACCGTTGTCCACGAGCCATGTAGCGGCTTCCTCGTTCAGGCCCACAAACTTTGAGTTGTACCGGTGTTTCTTCTCCTTATCAGTCGTAGAATAATTCGATTCGCGATTCCCAGTTTCAAGTGTGACGATGTCGCCTTCACAGATTTCGAGACCGTGTTTGTCGAGTTCGGTTTGAATGTCCTCAATCGTGATCGGGTCGGGGTACTCGACGTGGGAGACGTCGACACCAACAGCGTCACCGTAGAACCATTCCAAAGGCATTTTGTCGATGGAGAGATCTGACGTTGGGTCAAGATGGTCGATAGAGTCGACGTGTGTTGGCCCGTGTTCGCTAACAATCATTGTACGGTTCATCGGTTGTTCCTCCTCGTATCCCTCACGTTCTGCTCGGAGGTGGCGACGGACGTACTCTGTTTCGCTATCCATGCCCTTTTCTTCGAGTTCCTTCTTGACCTGGAAGCCACGTTCCTCATGGGTTAAGTTCGTAAACAGTCGCGTCTCGTCTGCCGATCCGGCCATCGGTTGGTTCTCCTCTATGTGACCGGAGAGGTCGATAAGCTCTGCCATGATACGAGTATGTAGTTGGTAGAAGTATTCTTAAGTCTTACCTGTTTCGCGAGATGAACGTATCAGTGGAGGAAACTATAAGTGGAGGCTCATATACTCTCAGTACGATGTACTCTGACTGGCAATCACTGATAGAGGAGGGGACATATGTCGAAGTAGACGGCACTGACGTCCACCACTTCGACCTCGGCGAAGGACATCCCCTGCTGTTGATTCACGGCGGTGGCCTCAGTTCGTCAGCCGAAATGAACTGGGGGGCAGTCCTGGAGGGGTTCGCCGAACAGTTTCGTGTCATTGCGCTCGACCAGCCTGGCTTCGGCTTTACCGACCCCCGCGGCGAAGTAGACTATTACCCGGCGGAGCGGGCAAAATTCATCATCAAGTTTATCGAAGAACTTGGCCTCGATTCGGTCTCGGTCATGGGTAATAGCGAGGGCGCAACCATCTCGTGTCACATGGCGCTTCGGCGTCCAAACCTCGTGAATCACGTGATCCCTGTCAACGGCGGCATGACCATCCGTGAGTTCGGAACGCCTGCGCCAAGTACGAAGACCAACAAACCAACAATCGAAGACGTTCGCGAAGAAGTTAAGAAGTTTCGAGAACATTATTTCACTGAGACAAAGTACCACCCGTTCTGGCGGGAGATTACCGACGAGAAAATAGAGCGCCTCTATGAAATAGAGCAACGAAATTGGGAGTATAACAACAAGCGCGACGAGGTGATTCGTGGTACGGCGCACCTATACAATAAGACGCTGGCATACGAAGGTATACCAATCTCCAGACAACCCGAGAACTTCGAGCTGCCCGTATTACTACCCTGGAGCACGAATCCATTCTTTTCACTTGGACAGTACGACGATCCCGGACATGATAGAGGCGGGGAAGATCCCCACGAACCGCTAGACGATGCCTACGAGTTCTACAAGCAACTCGACGACGCCCAAATGCACATCTGGAGCGATTCGAAACACCACGTTCAAACCGACAAAGCACCCGAGTTCATAGAAGTTGTTACGTCGTTCGTACAGACCTGACTACTTCGGAAATATATCTTCGGGAATGTGCGATGAAACCACCCAATTCGGCCGATCAACGATTTCATTGATTTTCAGATCGGCAGCAACCGACGTGAGAATGTACGCGTCATGTGCCGACAGGTTTCGAGCCACCTGTAGATGTTCGACCATCGCAAGCGTAGCCTTTCGTGCTGCCTCCATAAGGTCGTCGCTGATTCCCATCGTCGCGTACGTGGGGACATCTTCACGCGAGGAATTACCATCCGACATCAGGTATTGCGGTTGTGAGATGTCCCAATTGGGGAGAACGTCGAGACGGACGTTGAGTGTAATTGGTGTCTCGATGGCGCCCCCACAAATCTCCCCATCACCCTGCGCAGCGTGACCGTCACCAATGCTCAACAATGCGTCCTCAACCTCTACCGGAAGGTACAGCGTTGTCCCGGCAGTGAGGTGTTTCGTATCCATGTTTCCGCCGGCGTCGTGAGGTGGGCCCATGTTCTGCTCCGTCTCGTCGGCCGGCGCGAGTCCGATTGTCCCAGGGAAAGGATCTAGCGGAATCTCGATGCCGTCAACGAACTCGCCGACGCCACCTTCGAGATGCCAGTAGTGTAACCCCCACTCCTCAAACTCCTCGTACAGCAAACCGAACTCGTCCTCTCGAGGACGAAATGAAGTCCAACCCCAGTCATCATGTTCTACATCGAGAATCTCGACAGCCAGTACATCTCCTGGGCTCGCACCCTCAACTGCGACAGGTCCGGTGATCGGCATTCCGCCCTCCCTTTCGGCGAGAGCGTCTGGAACCTCTTCGGCGGTAGTGTCTTTATCGATGAGTCCGTTCCAGGCATCTCGACACTCGAACGAGATGACATCGCCCGGTTTGGCTTCAACTACCGGGTCGAGTGTCTGGCTCCACTTCGAATGGACGTTGTTGTCCTTTGCGGGAATCGAATAGTCGATTGTATACTCGGTCATGAACGTCTGTACGATAACCCGATTGCGTCTTATAAGTTAGTATGAAGTAAGGCGGAGGTCAGCTCGCCCAGACCTCTTCGAACAATCGAAGAAAATTCCCACCGAGTATTTTCGAAATCTCCTCGTCGGTATAGCCTCGGACTACAAGCCCTCGTGTGAGAGTACGGAGGCCAGTGTGTCGGTTGATTCCCTCGGGATACGGATCATACACATCGGTTGCTCCGGCGCCGTATACTTCCGGATGGTTCGGTCGGTAATGTCTGAGTGCGGACGTGGGGGGCGTCTCTTCGCGATCAAGCGAACGGCCGTCAAGGTCAGTTCCGATACCGACATGATCGACACCCATTACGTCCACTGCATAGTCGAGATGGTTTAGCACGTCTTCAACGGTGCTCTCGGCAACGTAGTGACTTCCGGCCTCCCGCTTGATCAGTGGTGGAAAAAACGTGATGCCGGCGACGCCGCCAGCGTCAGACAACGCTTCGAGTTGTTCAGTTGTTTTGTTTCTCCCCGGTGCGTCACAGAGATCTCGGATCCCGATATGCGTGAATGCTACCGGATCGGCGGAGTATTCGATTGTATCCATCGTCGTCCTGTCGCCACAGTGGGATAGGTCGATAAGTACACCCCGGTCGTTGCAGTGGTTCACGACGTCGCGACCGAACGATGAGAGGCCGGTGTCTTCGTCCTCGCAACACCCTGCCCCGATGTAGTTCTGTTCGTTGTAGGTCAACTGGATGACTCGCACGCCGAGATCAGCAAACAAATCCAGCTTCCATCGGTCATTTTCGATAGGCTTCGTATCCTGAAACCCCATGACAATGGCGGTGTCGGTTTCCTCGATCGCTTTGTGAATGTCTCCGTACTCTTCGACAACGCATGCATCGATACTCTCTGTTAGGCCACGTATCTTAGTTATCTGTTGGAGGGTCGATTCAAAATTGTCGCGGTAACTGCCTACTGTGAAATTCGCTGCATCGACACCGCCGCGAGGGAGATGTGATCGATACTCCCGGTCCGTCAGATACGCATCCGTAGCAATGAGCCCATCAACAACGACAACTTCCTCGTGAAGTATATCGGCGTGACGACGCTCCTGTTCGGTCAACTCAAAGTAATCAGCCGTCATTAAGAACAACCATTGTGCATTCCCCTATAGTTCTCCCGGATATGCACGCTCTTGAGAGCGCTCAAGAGTGGACGTCAATTGCTCACACGGGAGATTACACAATTTATTTACACCGGTGTTGAGATTGTGACCATATGGATCTCGAACTAGAGGGAGATTCGGCGCTAGTAACGGCATCAAGCAGCGGTCTCGGTAAGGCATCTGCAACCGCACTCGCTCGTGAGGGGGCGAATGTTGTCATTAACGGTCGAGACAAAGGGCGACTGGAAGAAGCGAGAGAAGAAATCAGCGAGGTTGCAACCGGGAAGGTTATCGCAAAACAAGGTGATCTGACTGAGGAAGACGATGTCAAGGTACTCGTCGAAACAGCTGTCTCAGAATTCGGTGGCCTCGATCACCTCATTACCTCCGCTGGCGGCCCACCAAGCGGTGCCTTCCTGGAGACGACAGACGAGGACTGGTATCACGCTTTCGACCTGCTCGTCATGAGTGTTGTTCGGCTGGTACGTGAGGCAGAACCGGCGCTCAGAGACAACGGCGGCGGCACGATTGTAAACATCACTTCACGGAGCACAAAAGAGGCACTCGACTCACTCGTACTCTCGAACTCCGTTCGAATGTCGGTCATTGGGCTTGAAAAGACGCTTTCACGCGAACTCTCACCAGAGATTCGGGTGAATTCGATCTTGCCAGGTTCACACGAGACATCGCGCGTCGAAAACCTTGTGCAGGCAGCAGTGGAACGCGGTGAGTTCGACTCCTACGAGGAAGGAATGGACGCTCGTGGTGAATCGATTCCAGTCGGTCGAATCGGTGATCCAATGGAGTTAGGCGATACAGTTGCATATCTGTGTTCGGATAGAGCTGGATACATTAACGGACAGGCGGTAGTCATTGACGGCGGTTCCGGCAGGTCGAACCTATAGATACGGAGGTTTCTCCTATTTTCTCTTCAATATCAGTGTAGAGACACCCTCAATCTTCGTTGACTTTCGGTGAGGGGACGGTCCTCGGGTCGTTTACCCGGTTGTGGAACTCCGCTTTTGATCCACGCTCGAGTTGTTCAACATTGTGAACCACGATGTCACTCAGTCTATCCCAGTGTTTCGGGGTATGGCCTCCTACGTGTGGTGTGATGAGAACATTTCCCATACGCCAAAGCGGACAGTCGGTCGGGAGTGGTTCGGGATCTGTAACGTCGAGTGCTGCGCCGCTTATATCGTTCTTTTGCAAGGCGGCGACGAGAGCGTCTGTGTGAATTACGCCGCCTCGGCAGACATTAATAACGTATGCGCTGGGTGGGAGTGTATTGAGTTCAGCTTCATCAATCAGATTCCGGGTTGTCTCCGATAACGGGGTTGACAGCACAAGATAGTCAGTTCGTGCGAGTGCGCTGTGAATACTGTCTTCGTCGAACCCATACACCTCGTCAGTTGGGCCGCCTTTCTCCGGCGAGTATCGGATGCCAATCGTGTCGACATCCATTCCTTCAAGCCGATTAACGAACTCGGTTCCAATAGCGCCCAATCCAACGATAGTGACAGTACTTCCTTTCAACTCCCCGGGCTGATAGTGACGCCATTCGTGGTTTACATTTCTTTGCCAGCCGGTATGGAGCTGCCGGGCAAACATGAGGCAGTACCCGAGTGCTTGCTCTGCAATCCCTGGTGCATGAATTCCCGCAGCGTTGGAAACGACAACACCTTTCTCAGTTAACTCATCCATTGGAAGATGATTATAACCTGACGACGCGACAGCAAACAGCTCTAGATTCTCAGCACAATCTAGGAGTTCTGTGTTCATCGTCACACCAGTCGCGACAGGCGCGTTCTGAATTAATTCCCGTTCTTTCTTGGGTGTGTCGGCGTGGACGACAGTGTAGTCCGGAAGCTTCTCTTGTAGTATCTCAGTATACGCGCGGGTTGACAGCCCTTCTGTATTTTTTCGTAATACAACGACGTCAGGATTGGCTTTGTTCATGGAATCCTCGCAGGATTGAATGGGTAAGTCTTGTTCATAAGTTGTTCGGTTGATTGAGTTGTGATGTCATGAGTATTAACGCCTTTGGTTGGTGTTTGTCATGTTCAGGCGACACAGTTCACTTAGTCCCGCCATTAAGCGTCCATACCATTCAGATTAAGATAACTCTATTGGCCTAATTGAAAAGGCGCCAAATAGTCACAATATTGCTTCCGAGAAGGGTATCTTTATTGGAGGTCACTATGAACGAAGAGTATGGAATTAGAAGGGCTGGCAGCAGTTGTTACCGGCGGAGCGGCAGGCATTGGTCGTGGTATCGCTCTCGAACTCGCCAGAGAAGGGGCGGATGTAGCTGTTGCAGACGTCCGTGAAGAGCCCCTAATGGATTTTAAGGAAACACCGACCCATGAACGTATCGCAGAGATGGGGCGCGAAAGCTGTTTCATTGAAACGGACGTCTCCAATGAGGCAGAAGCACAAGCAATGATAGAAACTGCAGCAGAGGAACTTGGCGGCCTCGACATTCTAGTCAACAACGCGGGCACTAACCGCGAGGGAACGGTTGAGCACCAGACCTACGAGGAATGGCGAGAGGTATTCTCTGTAAACCTTGACGGAGTCTTCCTCTGTTCGAAATTCGCAATTCCGCACATTCGAGAGAGCGAACACGGACGCATCATCAACATCTCTTCGCAGGTAGCTTTCGTCGCATGGCCGAGGAATGCAGCGTATGATAGTTCGAAGGCCGCTGTCTCCCATCTGACTCGACAAATGGCGGTTGATCTTTCACCCGATGAGATTACAGTGAACGCCATCTGCCCTGGGCCAATAAAGACGAAAAAGATGAAAGATTCGCTAGCCGATTTCGAAATCAAAAACCGGTACGATGAAAAGACGCTCACGTCGTTCGTCGGCGAACCGAAAGATATCGGAAAAGCGGCTGTCTACCTCGCTAGTGACGCAGGCCGGTACGTGAACGGTCATAACCTCGTCGTCGACGGAGGGTGGTTGGCTGGTGATTTTTTCGGTTGAGTGAAGAAGAGTTGATGAGGTGAAAGAAACAACGATTCAGCGTGGTTGACAGACTGCCTGGATGATCATTGAGCGGATGTTTTCGAGCGTGCTTATACAGTCAAGCGTCACCGAGAGAACTGGAAAATTCACGGAGAGATTTCTGTAGAGATACTCCTGAGCGATCGTCTTCGAATCTGCCTCGATTCGACGATTGACGACGTTCATCGCCTGCTGGCGCTCATTTATCAAGGTTTCACAGCATTCCCTATATGTTCGCAGCTCAGTATCCAGACTGATGAGTCTAGACAACGAAAGGTCGAAAAGGTCCGTCTGTTCGATATCAGTCAGGAATTTCTGCACCGGTTTGAGTACCGACTTTGCCTCTTGGAGAGAACGCTCCTCGATAGTATGGCCACCCAGAAGGTGCCCACGCTTTCGTGCAGACTGACTCGCCTGCTGGACGAGGAATCGCTTACCCGGTTCGCTTAGATGATGACCGTTGATGAGTAACGACGCTGCGCCATCACCGAACTCCGCGGCAACGTGTTCGTGGAACGACTCGCCGTACTCGCAATCGAAATTAGGTGTTGACATCACCGTCTCTCGGTACGTGTCACGCACTTGCATCAGGACACAATTTCCAGAAGAGATATTGACGGTCTGAGTTTTCACACCCATGATCGACTGGTTCGTAGTTGAGAGCGATTGGATTTTCTCTGCGAACTCCTGAAACATCTCTTGTTCCGTTTCGATGTGATCTTTCTCATCTCTTACTGCATTAAGTGCAATCGGGAGGAGTCCTCCCGAAGCCGTCTTTGCAACAATATCCATCTCAATAGAGACAATCGTTATTGCATCACGGTACAGACTCCCAACGGATGCGTCCCCCCATATCGAAACGTCGTTCTGTATAGCCAGTACAACAAAGACGATCACGAGAAAGAAAATCGACAATATCTCTCTGCGAAGAATTCCGTCCTTGCCCGAACTGGTGATGGTCAATAGTTGAATCTCCCGGCGCACTCTACTGGCAGACTCGCTCATATCTACAAAGCGGACGTGATGCTAGATAATTTTTTGGTATGTTAAAATACACTTCGAATCGCGGCAAAATATCCGATATTCTCGGGCTACTTCCAGACTTCCTCAAAGACCCGCCGAAGATTTCCACCGAGTATACCGCATACGTCATTATCGCTGTATCCTCGGTCAACCAGTCCGTGGGTGAGGTTGGAAAGTTCCGTGTAACGGGAGAGGTGTTCAGGGTAGGAATCCATTCTATCCGTGGGCCCTTCGCCGTAAACCTCGGGGTGAGTCTCACGCCACACGTTAAGATTCGAACCTTTTGAGATCGAGCCTTGGTCGAGCGTTCGATCACTCATGTCACCGCCGAACGCGACACTCTCGACACCGCCAACGTCAACGGCATGGTCTATGTGATCGAGCACGTCCGCGATAGTCGCCTGTTGTACCTTATGTGTCTCCGGATTCTGCTTGATGACCGGCGGAAATGGTGTGATGCAGTTGACGCCCCCATTGTCTGCAATAGCGCGGAGTTGTTCGTCCGTCTTCGCTCTCCCTTGGGAGCTGGCAAGAGCCCGACAACCGATGTGTGACGCGATAACCGGATCGTCCGAATATGAGACCACGTCCATCGTCGTTTCGTCATTGCAGTGAGAGACATCGAGCACAATACCTTGATCGTTACAGATTCCAACAGCCTCCCGACCAAGCATGGTCAGTCCCGCGTCACGGCGTTCACAGCAGCCATCACCCAGCGTGTTACCCCGGTTGTACGTAAGGTCGATAACTCGAACCCCGAGTTCGGCCATAGTCACAATCCGCGAGAGGTCGTTCTTGACCCAATTCGCCCCCTGGAACCCCATGACAATTCCCGTCCGATCCGACTCCGATGCTACATCGATGTCATCGATTGACTCGACAAGGAGGTAGTTGTCGTCGTTCTCCCTAATTTGTGTACGGGTGTCGGTGACACTGTGTATTGTATCTGTGTAATCGAACGAAGGACCGCCGACTGTTAGATTCCCAGCCGTGATATCCGCATCTCGCAGACGGTCGCGGTACTCAGGGTCGTCGAGATAGTATGTCCCAGCGACGAGCCCATCGATAATTTCACACACTTCGTGGAGTTTCGCTGCGCGAGAACGTTGCTGGTCATCCAAGTCAAACGGTTCATCGGCTGTGGCGCTAGATTCCTCAAACATCTAGTTACTCAACAGAGAGGGTAGATATGTAAAGGTGTGTATTACCGAAAGCAGAATGAATTCGAAGATACCTGATGAAGCGTGAGATCGTGATCCTAGTGGTCGTGACGAGACCTCGTGTGGTTCTAAGCTGCTGAATAGGCGATCGTATAACGAGTCAACGAGAGTGGGACCACAAGAGATAAGATGACGCTTCCTGTTATTTGAATCGTGAAATCCATCGATTTTGCAGAAGCGGAAACGTACGAACCGGAAGATGGGTGGCGCCGCGTATCGCTCGCGGGTAGCGAGAAATTCACATTCGAGTGGTTCGAGAAACCACCAGGGCATACATCACCAATGCATGACCACGAAAACGAACAGGTTTGTCTCTGCCTCGAGGGCGAGTTGACTGTGTATAATGAGAACGGTGAGTCGACGACGCTAGAACAGCATGACTCTGTTTGGCTCGATGCCTGGGAACCGCATCGCGTCGCCAATGAGAGTGACGAGGTGGCTGTCGGTCTCGACGTGTTCGCTCCAGGACGTTCATTCGATTTCTGGACTGACCGAGAGGAGTAAAACCAATTCGAAATAGTCCATAATTATATAGAATCCCCACCCAGTAGTGGGATTCATTATGGCTAAACAACCCACGTTAGTTATTGACACACTCATAGGAAGGTGATATCTGTGTACCTCCCTCCGGAAAAGTAGTGAGATTAGCTAATACGCAGTGGATCACACTAATAACCGAGAATTCTCAGGTGAACTCTCAGCCATCCCCAGAAACATCATTGCTTCCAAACTAATGGTGTCCCAGGTAATGTGCTGATTTGAATATCCTGCTTGTGTTGGTTACCAGGGCTTAAGTCCCAATCAGTATACGGCAAATCTAGCATAGATAGGTTATATAAAGATCAGAACTATATGAATGATTATAACGACCGTCGTTCAGTATTCCTAAACACATTCGGGTAGCGTTCAGTAACTCTGAATACCGGCATAACATCAAATACAGAGCCTTATCTCAGTGTTTGTGACTTATACTCGCACCATCCAATGGAGAATAATAAGTGGGAGAGTGCAGAAGGTGCCAGATTATTTGGAATGAGTGAACAAACTTATGTGGTTGGCTACCAAACGTGGGTGTATGGCACGATCGAAAAAAGCAAAAAACCCGGTTGGGGCGACCAGCAAGTCGCTCAAAATCATAGATGAATTAAAACAGCGTGACGGGGCTGGGATTACAGAACTGGCTGATGCATTGGATGCATCGAAAGGGACGGTTCACAACCACCTGAGTACACTAGAAGAACACGAGTACGTTGTGAAGGAGGACTCGACGTACAGACTCGGACTTCGCTTCCTGGATTTAGGGGAGTACACGAGACAGCAGACAAAGCTCTTTGAAGTAGCGAAAGCAGAAATTGACGATCTGGCCAATGAAACTGGGGAAATTGCGAACCTGATGATAGAGGAACACGGGCGAGGTATATACATCTATATCTCGAAGGGAGATAAGGCGGTCAATTTAGACACACATGTCGGAACGCGCCAGTACCTCCACACGTCTGCCGTCGGAAAGTCAATACTCTCGAAGATGGGTGACGAGCAGTTCAAGCGAATCATCGAACTACACGGTCTCCCGGCTGAAACGGCAAACACCGTGACCAGCAAAGAGAAACTACTCGATGAACTCGATGAGATTCGTGATCGAGGTGTCGCGTTCGATGGCGAAGAACGGGCAGAGGGGATTCGTTGTGTCGCAGCACCAATCACGGACAACGATGACAACCTCTTGGGTGGTGTGAGTATCTCTGGACCATCAACACGACTCAAAGGCGATCGACTCCACCAAGAGATCCCAGAAAAAGTCCAGCACGTCGCGACAGTCATCGGTATCAACGCCTTCTATTCCTAACGTCCGTGTTTGAGGTACTGTCCATCACTTATTTTTCGAAGTGGATTTAGTTGGAGTGGGACTATCTAATTCAGAACAAGCTTCTAAGGCATTGTACCAGTCGTCGTAGCGGGATCTGAACGTCTCATGTTTCACAGGCTGTATAGACTGCCTCGTCAAAAGATGAATGACGGCTAACTATCCGCATTAAGAAGGTCTATAAGTGCTTTTCAATATGGTTTCGTTCGCTATCAGCGGTCTAACTACTCAATTGTCTACCTACGATGACAAACAGATAACTAACATTATCAACAAGAAGCTCTAAACCGTCTATCGAAACTATTTTTTACGGTCTGCGACTACGTCTATCCATCATAATGTCTCCAGCAAACACTAATTCAGGACCAGGTCCAAAACCCAAAGTCGTCCGCGTAATCAAACGGTACGAACTTGAGAACGCTGGCGATTGGCTCGAAGATCAGTGGATTCGGCGTGAAGACCGTGTCAGTCTTAGAGATCTCGAAACGGCGTTCAATCAACGAATCCTCGAAGCAGCCCTTGCCGATGTATCGGTCGAACCGCTTACTGAGGACGTCTCTCGAGCATACGAGTTGTTGACCGGGAAAATCGGCACGAGCGGCGAACAAACCCAGTTAAAGCGGCGGCTTGAGCGCGCTGGACTGGACGTTGATGCCGTTTGTGATGATTTCGTCACCTACCAGGCAATCAGGTCATACCTGACAAATGTTCGTGGTGTCAATCCACCAGAGAAAACCGATTCTGATCTACGTGAGACCGCCGCCGAAACCATCGCCCAACTTCGCGAGCGGACAGCAGTAGTCACAACAAGCAAAATTGAGCAACTTGAGCGGAACGCGCAGCTGGATGTCGGAGACGTTCGGACGCGAGTTGACGTACGTGTTTTCTGTGAGACTTGCGGTAGACAATATGACATCGACGAACTGCTCGAAATCGGTGGCTGTGACTGCTCGTAATCCATCTTCGACCGTCACCGAACACGTCACAACAGTACTCCTGTGACTACTATACAAGGGTACTATTGACGAAAATCACGGGTCATAACTATGGAGAACAACCCATCACAACAGTACGAATGATATGGGTTAGTCGAGGTGATCAGATCGATTCGATGAACTGATGATCGTCGGCGAGCGCTTGAGAGTCCTCAGGCAACAACGCAACAACAAGGTAATCGCAATACTCGCCAAAATACTCGACCAGCGAGGCAATTCTATCGGAGTCAAGAGATTCAAGCGAGTCCAACAGAACGAACGGGAGGTCTTCATACACCTCGTGAACAAGATAGCCTGCCAAGGCAAAAATAAGCCCCGTTACCTCCCGTTCGCTCTCGCTCAGATGATCAATCGTATCCTCGTACGTTCGCCCATTCTCTGAGGTTCTGACGACATGAAGATCGAACTCGGCGCGATCGACTTTGCGACGACCTTGTTGAACTTGCCGCTCGACTCGTTCGAGCCAAATGCGTTCAATGTTTGAGTAATCGAGAACGTCTAACACTGTCTCCATGTGTTCGTTGAACGAGTCCACAGCATCCCGCTCGATCCGTTCAATGCGTGTTCGCAATCCCTCGAGTTCCTCCCGGATTTCCTCACGACGATCCTCAAGCGTGGATTCCCGCTCCAACGTTGACTCAATTTCTTCGATTTGTTCACCAATGCTTTCGCGATCACGTTCAAGGCGACCTAATTTGAACTCAAGGTCGTTTGCTCGCTTATTGAGCTCAACCAACTTTGACTGATCGTCATCACTCGCTGAAGCGACTTTCGCTTCCAGTGCCTCGGCGTCTGCCTCAGTCTCCTCAATTTTCGATTTGAGTTCTTCTTGGTGGGATTCGAGTTTCTCAAGGTTTTCCTCTCGACTGACGATTTCGGTTGAAATCTCATCGAGTTGTGATTCTATTGAGTGCCGTCGTTCGCGGGTGGAAGCCAGCTGACGCCGTTCTGCGCGAAGATCGCGCATCTGTTCTTCGAGGTCTTTTTGTTGACTGAGTTTCGAGGTGTGAAGAGATCTGAGCTGATCAACGGTTGTTTCGATCTGTTCGCTGGCTACCTCACTACCACACGTCCAACATAGAACGGAGTCGTCGTTCTCAAGTAGTTGATCGGTCACCGCTTCCGTGTTGTTGGCGCTTACATCCACGTTCGCAAGCGCTTCTCGAACCTCGGGATGGGTTCCTTTGAGCATTTCTTCGTTAAACTGGACGATATCTTGTAACTGGCGAACCGCTCGGTCAAGCGACTTCGTACGCGACTGGAGTTGTTCGATTTCGTCTTCAATCGCCGCCTTAGCGTCAGGGTCGGCTGCGGGCAATGAGTCTTTCTCATTTGCCAATGACTCTCTGTCAGATTGCAAGGCATCAAGGCTTTCACGTTCGGTCTCAATATCGAATCGAACGTCCTCAAGTGATGATCGAAGCTTGCTCAATTCATCCAAACGCTCCTCAAGTTCATCCTCCTCCGCCGATCGCTCGTTCGTGTCGTCAGTCTCTTCGATCTCAGATTTTACCTCATCGAGTTCAGTACGTTTCGCTTCGATTCGCTCGATAAGCTGGTTTCGTTCCTGTTCGAGGTCGGGGAGGTCACGCTTGAGTTCTTCGAGACGTTCGAGTTCTGTGGTAACTTCGTCTTTTTCGTCACTCAACTGCTGTATCTCGCGTTCGATTGCCTCGGTGTCAACCGGTCGTAAGACAAGTTCACGAAGATCCCCTTCCGTAGTAACGGCTCTACGAGCCTCGTTGGACTCGAGTAAAAATGCGAAAAGATCGGCAAGTGTGGGGTCATCGAGAAACGGGTTTCCCTCCATTCGAATATGATTCCCAGAGCGTTCCAGCCGTCGAACATACGTCTCATCGTTAAGCGTTAGTGCGGCACGACCAGTGTCTGCATCAGCCTTAAGTGAAGCCCGCTCGCTTCCGAGAGCCGCCATGAACGCCTGTAATAGTGATGTTCGATTGGTCGCGTTGCGTCCAGAGAGAACTGTGATTCCAGGTTTTATTCCGACCTCAGTTTGATCGATTCCACCCACGTTCTCGACTTCGAGCGTGGCCGACTGTAACAGTTTGGATGACATACGTCTTCACATGTGTGCTTCGTATAAAATAGTTACTTGATCCGCAAGAAGATGTACTTACGTCAACGGGAGTGAATTTTCCTCCTCAAAGTCAA
The DNA here is from genome assembly GCF_024204665.1 of Natronosalvus rutilus. Taxonomy (NCBI): domain Archaea; kingdom Methanobacteriati; phylum Methanobacteriota; class Halobacteria; order Halobacteriales; family Natrialbaceae; genus Natronosalvus; species Natronosalvus rutilus. The sequence continues at coordinate 65,637 of NZ_CP100356.1, forward strand.
CAGCACACTAGTCGTAATGTGATTCGAACACTGGCGAGAATACTGTGTCGGTCGATTCGATGGCACCATAAGCGATTACACACCCATATCGATGAATGAAGGCCTAGTGGTTTTTAAAGATATATTCGAGTGTCTATTTCTGATCACTACAATCCTCTTTCTCAATATTCAATTATATGATCACTATGGAAGATCACTGCAACTAAAACAAATAAGCTCACTGCGGCACAATCGACAGATTCGTCATCCTGTTGAACATCAGATGAGCGATAATACCCACAGCAATAAATTATGTTTACATAAGAGTTGGTTTGGCACTGATTAGTTTGGTTCCTCTGCTGACGTCTGTCCGTTGAGTGACTGGTTCAGCCGTTATGTGTTTTAGTAGTGCTCGAACTGTACAAGATATTTTCTGACACGTTCCCGAGTTCTCACCCACAATTTGTGAAAGCGGCAACCCAAATCTTCAGTATGAAACCGCTTCTCGACTAGGTTTTGTTCGGTATAGTCGAGCCGATCGCTCAGCCCTAATCGACAGAATGCAATCAAAGAGCCGTGGCCGCCGACGAAAAACACCGTTTCAGAAAAACCGTGTATTTTGGTCAATTGATGCAGAAACGTGGAAGCTGGACCGGGGCCTTATTGGCCAAAGCCTTCGACATCGAGGATCAACGAAAATTGAGAGGTGATGTAGCATACACACAATACCAGTCGCCGCTGGTCTTGACAGCGGTTACATCAATCACGATCCGATAGGACTTTACACTCGGAGGGTTCGGAACGCTGTCAAACAGCCGATGTACCTAATCCAGTTCGCTTGTGAGACCGCTCAACGTCGATCAAGCGGGATATTGTTTGTATCTCTCGAAGTGAGTAAACGCGGACGGCGAACACCCTGGTAGGCGTCGTCGTCCGTTCTTGCTCTCACAGTCATCGAATTCCGCTACGTTAGACTCGCTGAGCAGGTCTGCAAGATTATTCCAAACGATCTCAATAGCCTGCCCGTTCCTTAAAATGGCCTAACTATATACTTCTTTCAGTGTAATAGTCAATTATCTTTCTATAGTTTAAATCATACATGTGAATTACACGTGATGGCTAGCAAAGGTCAAATATTTCACTTTCTGGCAGACGGAACTCGAGTTGCTTGAAGGGGAAATTTTTCTTCCTCGTTTGCTCTTAGCCTAGTAAACAGAGTCGCTTGGGACACACCCTGCGTCTGCTCCCCCCTAAGCACTTACTCAACGACTCGACTCTTCACAGGCTGCGATAATCACGTCTGGGTCGTCAACGAGACGGTTTTCCATATAGTTCCCCTTCCCTTTCCCGGCCCACTTGCGCTCTTGCTCGATAATAGAGAGGAACTCGAGTTCCGAGAGGATATCACGGACACGCCGGAGTTTTAAATGCGAAGAATCATCCCGTTCACATAGACGTTTGTAGAGATCGTAGACTTCCGTCGTCTGCACTGCGTCGTTGGCTCTATCGGGTTGTTTGACGAGCAAAGCCATTGCCTCGAGGACGAGCTTCGCATGACTGGGCGACTTCGAGATTAGCTCTGCCAGCCGACTCGTCTCTTCACGCTCGTGTGCGAGGTTGACACAGGTTTCAGAAACGATCTCGAGGTCCTGTTCCTCAGCTATTTCACCGGCAAACCGGAGGATGTCGATCGCTTTGCGTGCGTCACCGTGTTCTCGTGCAGCGAGCGCAGCGACTCGAGGAACAACACCGTCTTCCAGGACGCCGTCGTGAAACGCGTCCGATCGCGAATGGAGGATTTCCTGGATCTGGGTCGCATCGTATGGAGGAAAGACGTACTCGCGTTCACAGAGGCTCGATTTGATGCGTTCGTCGAGCGATTCTTTGTATCGGATCTTGTTCGAGATACCGATCGTCCCGATGGTACTGGATGATAGCTTTCCGGATTCAACCGCTCGGGAGAGCTGCATGAGAATGTCATCCGATTCCATTTTGTCGACTTCGTCGAGGATGACGAGTGCGGCATCGAACTGTTGGTCGATTATCTGCCACAGACGGCGGTAGTATTCCGACGTGCTCAAGCCAGAGTGGGGAATCGAGATACCAGTTGTATCTTTGTCGTTGAGTTGATGAGCGAGTGACTGGACAGCCTGTGTCTCAGTCGACTCCTGCAGACAGTCGACGTAGGCTACACCGATCGTGATGTCGTTGTCCGCTGCTCGGGAGATTGCCTGGTTCGTGATGAACTTAGAACAAAGGGACTTTCCAGTACCTGTTTTACCGTACACGAGTACGTTGTTCGGCGTATTTCCAGTAAGGGCGGGCTGAATTGCGCCGGCAAGATTCGTGAGTTCCTGTTCGCGACCGATGATTCGATCGCCATCAGGAAGGTGGGACACCTGCAAGAGATCTTTGTTTCGGAAGATCTCGTTTTCTCGAGTGAAGTAGTCGCGGGAATCGGGCATTCTCTTGAGGATGTATTCTCAGAGAGTGGCTTAACTCTTTCCACCAGATTGCCGCTGTATGGGTAGAATATAGACCACACAACGGCTCAGAAAGCCGATACCCACACCAGAGTGCCGCTGTAAGTAACGATACCCACCCCTCATTTCCGCTGTATAGCCCAGTAAATTGAAAGAGAATACCAAGGATGGCAGAATGTAACTTACACGCATATTGAACGATTCACCCCTCATTGCCGCTGTATGCCAGAAGTCAGACGGACCCTCCGCATGCAATTCGGGGGACCGGCTTGCTGCTGTATAGAGGAGAAAACCCCGAGAGAAAGAGAGAGAAGTAAGATAGAGACCCCGGAGTGCCGCTGTAACTGGACACACACACCCCACGTTGCCGCTGTATAGAACTCGAGAGAGACTCCAGATGAAACGAGACGCGAGATATCTTCACACGAAGCAATTCTTGAGGATAAGCGTTGAAACCCATAGAAGGAGCGAAGAAGATCAAAGCTGGCTCGATGAGGGCCTCCGGTGGAAAGAAAAAATTGTTCGATACGAATCGAACTTTGTGTTCGATATACTTAGTGGGCTATACTCAGCCTGTCTACTTATAGTTACTGGGGATGGCTTTATACCATTTAGTTAATTTAGTTACCTCATTTGATCGCTACTCTGGAACTAGTTGACTCTTTCTACCTTCCTCCTTCTTTGAATCTATACAGCGGCAATGAGGGGTGTGTCTCTTAGCAATTCCTCTCCAGAACTTTTCACTCCAGATCAACTAGCCTCATGCAATATCCTAACTAGAAATCGCTAAACCGGTTAAAAATATGGCGAAGAACCTGGCGCGTTAACCAGCGATTTGGTATCTCCGGCCCATATGGCGTAACACCGTTTCTAAAGTTACTGAACGGGCGAATGTGATATATTGCCGAGTTCCGCCGATTCCGGCTCCAACCTTTGGCAGGTCCAATCGTCTCTCTCGAGAACTTCCCTTCTCCGTGCTTTTCACGGTTGTCTGCAGCTCGGCGTTGACTTCCAGTTGTATGTGGCTAATTACGACCTCACCAATGGCTGGTCGGAAGATGAGACTCCGACGAACGATCCCAACGCATTACGAACGTCCCGTACCTGTATCGGTGAATGTGGCGAGCTATGCGTGGGTTGTTACCCTTCCTCAATATAATTGTTCACGAGTGGCGAATGTTTAAGTAGTAGCTGTTCGATGGTGTGAGGTAGAGAGATGGCAAGACGAATTCAGGCGACCGAAACGTCCCTGGAAATCATTGAGTCACTGGAGGAACTTCAGGGAGCGACGATGCCCGAAATCAGCGAACACCTGGGCTTGGCTAATAGCACGATCCACGGCCACCTAAGCACGCTCATGGATAAACGGCTCGTCGTCAAGGAGGGTAACCAATACCACCTCGGGTTGCGATTCTTCCACTACGGGAACGTGACGAAGCAGCGGAAGCCGGAGTACGAGTTTGCTCAAGAACACGTTGAGTACCTCGCGAGCGAGACGCACGAGGGAGCAAACTTCTGCGTGGAAGAGCACGGGCAGGTTATCGTCCTGAACGGGGCGAGCTCGGCAGAGGACCCAGCGTACGACATCGGGAACGTCTTCGATATGCACATCACAGCCGTGGGGAAAGCAATCCTGGCGGAGATGTCCGACGAGCAGGTATCGGAGATCGTCGCCCAGCATGGGCTTCCGGCTCACACAGACGATTCGATAACGGACGAAGCAGAACTCTTCGACGAACTCGAAGAAATTAGTCGAACGGGTCTCGCGTTCAACGACGGTGAGATGCTTGAAGGACTCGCTGCCGTCGGCGTCGCGGTGAAACGGCCGGATTCGTCTGTTCTCGGAGCACTTAGCGTCGGCGGTCCCTCGTACCGTATCTCGGATAGGAAGCTCCGCGAGGAGTTCCCTGAGATTATCTTGGAGGCGAAGCGTAGGTTCGAGGAGGATATCGAATCTTTCTATCACCCTTCGTAATGCGTTCGTTCCTACCGTTTTGGGCGGTCGTTTCACGCCACCGAGGCGTCCCAGTCGGAGGAACACGTTCGCTCCGTGCAAAATTTGGTACTTGGACCAGGCGCTCGCCGACGGACTAGCTTTCCATGTTCGACGCACTCGCGTACACTACGGACCACGAAACAGGATTGATGCGAACGTGGCGCAACAGTTCGCACCACGAACCCCTATGTCGTTACATCCGTAATACTGTAACAGTATATGAAGATAGTCGGTTATATCAGTCAGATGTGTGGCGTAACCGTTTGTTCGGTGTCGCGTCTATGGTGTAACCGCTTGTCCTGAGAGAAACTCATAGATGATTCCTTATCGTTTATACATTCACCACTCGTGAATCTATGCCGGGTGGACCGACCACAGATGCTGGCTCGAGGCGTATAGACCGGTGTACCGACTGACCAGTCGACGGCCCTCGTTGGCAGTCGATATGGCGTCTTCGCCCGTCTCACAACCCCCGCACACTCGCAGTTGCATCACAGAACGGCCCACTCGTACGAAAAGAGCCCGACACCTCCTCCTCGGACTGGTACCAGTCGCGAGCTGGTCTCGGCATCCTCACTACTCACGGACACCCAGACGGTTCTCGCAACATCCCGGAGATACGCTAGCGTTTCGACGGTCCCTTCGTGGCGTATTCACCCCTCGTGAACCACCGGCATCAGCGGTCGTTTGCATCGGGTTTCTCGTACTCGTTCGTTGGTGGATATATACCCTCGACAGTCCCGAACGTTTAAACGAGGGCTCGCGGCGAAGACGATAACTTTGAGCATCGAAGCAGAGCACGATAGCACTCGCATCGGTCGAGATACGGTCCGAGACGCGGACCGGCCAACGTTGAAGGTCTCTCAGGCGCAGACGGACAGTGGCGATCGATGATTCCGAACGACGAAGGACTCGACGTCTATCGGTCCGTGTACCCTGGATTCGTCACCGCACCAATTGCCGCCGAGTCGAAATCCCGACCGTACTTCGCGAGCACGCCACCGGTGTAGGATGGCTCGGGCTGCTCCCACGCGTCCCGGCGCGCTTCAATCTCGTCGTCGCTCAGGTTGACGTCGAGGGTACGAGCGGGTATGTCAACGGTCACGGTATCGCCGTCTTCGAGCAGGCCGATTGGGCCACCGACGTACGACTCGGGTGCGACGTGCCCAATCATCGGACCGCGGGTCGCCCCCGAGAAGCGGCCGTCGGTGAGGAGTGCGACGTCGTCCTCGTGGCCAGCGCCGACGACGGCCGCGGTGATCCCAAGCATCTCGCGCATCCCGGGACCACCCTGCGGACCTTCGTTCCGAATCACGATCACGTCCCCGCTCTCGATATCGCCTTCCTGCACGTACCGCATGGCGTCTTCCTCGCTCTCAAACACTCTGGCCGGCCCCTCATGGTGGAAGGCGTCGTCGCCCGTGACCTTGAGGACGCTCCCGTCCGGCGCGAGGTTCCCCCGGAGGATTCGAATGGCGCCCTCTGCTTGGTAGGGGTCGTCGACGGTGTAGAGGAAGTCTGCGTCCGAGGCCGCGACGACTTTCCGGGAAGGGAGGCGACCGGTCTCCTCAAGGTGTTCGAGTTCCTCGGCGATAGTCCGGCCGGTGATGGTGTTACTGTCGCCATGAATCAGGTCGGCGTCGTGAAGACGGCGGAGGACGACGGGGACGCCGCCGAGTTCGTGGAGGTCGTTCATGACGCGCGTCCCGCCGGGTTGAAGGTTCGCAATCTTCGGCGTACGCTTGCTGATGTCGTCAAAATCGTTGATGTCGAGGTTGATGCGGGCTTCGGCGGCGAGCGCGAGCAAGTGGAGGACGGCGTTCGTGGACCCGCCAATGGCAACCTGGAGCGCAATCGCGTTCTCGAAGCTCTCGCGCGAGAGGATGTCAGATGGGCGTCGGTCGGCGTGCACGGCGTCAAGGGCGAGTTCGCCCGCGCGTCGAGCTTCGTCGTACCGCGAGTCAGCTTCAGCCGGCGGGCTTGCGGAGCCAAGCGGCGCCATCCCGAGGGCTTCGGAGATTGAAGCCATCGTGTTCGCGGTGAACATCCCGCCGCAGGAGCCGGCGCCGGGGCAAGCGTGACGTTCGAGGTCGTCGAGTTCGTCCTCGCTCATCGAGCCTTCGGCGACGGCGCCGACGCCCTCGAAGACGTTCTGGATGGTGACCTCGCGGCCGTCGTGCTGGCCGGGCATGATAGAGCCGCCGTAGAGGAAGACGCTCGGGAGGTCGGTGCGGATGCTCGCCATGAGCATCCCCGGGAGGTTTTTGTCGCAACCCGCGACGGTGACGAGTGCGTCCATGCGTTCGCCGAACGCGACGAGTTCGACGCTGTCCGCGATGACTTCCCGTGAGATGAGGGAGGCCTTCATGCCCTCGGTCCCCATGGAGATGGCGTCGCTGATGGTGATGGTGCCGAACTCAATGGGCATGCCGTTGGCGTCGCCGACGCCCTCGATGGCGGCGTCGGCGACGTCGTCCAGGTGGACGTTACAGGGCGTGATATCGGCGGCGGGATTGGCGACGCCGACCATTGGTGCGGCGAGGTCCTCGTCGTCAAACCCCATCGCGCGGAACATCGCACGATGCGGAGCGCGCTCGATTCCTTCCGTCACGTCCGTGCTCGGCAGGTCCGGGTCTTTACTCGGGGCTGTCATTCTTCCATCACCGTGAGGACGGGGCGGTCGGCGCTCAGGAGGACGGACTGGGTGGTCGACCCGAAGATTGCCTTCCCAATTGGGGATTGTCGACGAGCGCCGATGACGATGAATCGAGCGTCGACGTCGCGTCCGGTCTTGACGATCCCATTGGCTGGGTCCGCGACGCGGCCCATGTACGTCACATCGGTTGAAGCGTCTATGATCTGTCCCACAATCTCCCTCGCGCGGTCAGCGGCCTCGCTCTCGTAGCGCTCGATGGGTTCCGGTTTAACGTCGGCAATAGACGTCTTCCCCTGCTGTTCCTTGAGGAACTCGTCTTGGGAGACTACGTTGAGCGCGATCAGTTCTTCTCCGTACTTCTCCGCCAGATCCGCGGCGACAGTGATGGTCTCTTCGATGCCTTCGATGTCTTCGTCATCGTCCACTACGACAAGGATTGCCATGGAAGAAAGCGATGGTGAGGAAGCATAAATATCGAACGGTTGCTTCAACCGATAGCGACCCTCGAACCGAACGCACTGGAGTGCGTCCTGAAGCGGTTTGGATGAGCGCGCCGGAGCACATGGCGGTTATCGAGTCCTCATCGAGTGAGTCTGAAGCACCTCGGTCGAACACGTCGTGCCGGCGCTGCTCGCCGAAAGGGAGGTGGACGTCCTCTGCAGCGCTGTCAGGACTCGGCGAACCGTTCTTCCTGAAGTTTGCGTAGTGAGTAGATGAACGAGTCCTCGTCGAGCTGGACGTCGTCGTACGTGATGACATCGTCCTGGGGGACCGCCTCGACGACCTCGGCGCCGTGGAGCAGTTCGAATGGAACGTGGTTCTTGCGCGCCGCACGGTCCGCGGTTTCGAGCGTCCCATAGATGGTGTACCCACCGCCGCCGTCAAGTTCGTCGCCCGGTTCGAGGTCGCGCTTCGCTGCGGCGGCGACCTCGGCTACGTGCGCGCGGGAAACTCCTGTCGGTTCGTTGTCGAGCGCCGCAGTGGCGATGCTGATGGTCGTTTCGACGCCGGGCAGGTGGTAGGGACGGTAAAATACCTGATATTGACCGTCATCGGAGACGTACAGACCGTCGCCGCTGTTCTGCTCGATATACTCGGCGACGGCGTCGTTGGGGGTCGCGGTGACGACGAAGACGCCGAAACTGATGCTGTGGTCGACGCTACTCCCATCTGAGTGGAGCGTACTCACGGTGTCGACGACGCCCGTCTTCTCGAGCACACCACCGTCTTCGGTGGGACGGAGCGCGTCCGGAATCTCCGGAATCTCGCAGGTCGGGAGGTGCATTCCGGAGACGTCGGGTTCGAGTTCGAGGGCGTTCGCGACTGCACACATCTCAACGGCGACCTTCGTACCGTCGAGAAACGAGTTGTACATCCGTGGGTTTAGGTCGTGCCGTTCGACGAACGAGTCGTCGAATCCGTAGCGTTCGAAGACGTCGTCAGGGGTTCCCAACCTGTGCTCCTCGCGGTAGGGGTTCCCCTTGCCGACGGCGACGACGTCCATGCCGACGCTTCGGGCCCAGTCGTAGAGTTCAACGATGAGCGCTGGCTGGTCACCGTACGCGAAAGAGTACGTCACGCCGGCACTCTTTGCCATGTCTGCCAGTATCGGCCCCACGACCGTGTCCGTCTCGACAGTGACCATGACGACGTGTTTCCCCTCCAGTATCGCGTTGTACGCGTGTCGCGCACCGGCCGTGGGCACGCCAGTCGATTCGACGACCACATCAATGTCGGCCTCGGTGAGCGCGATCGAATCGTCCGTGACCGCGACAGACCCGCTCGTAATCGCTTCGTTGATGCTTTCCGTCCCGTTCGCAGCCGTACTACGACCTGCTAGGCCAGCTTCCGACAACGCTCGCTGGGCGGCATCACGGTTGAGGTCGGCAACCGCGGCCGTTCGCATCCCGGGTACTCGTGCAATCTGGTCCATCAGTTTGGTCCCGAAGAGACCAGTTCCGATGATTCCGACGTCGATTGGTTCGTCTAACTTCCGTAGCTTGCTGTGGATGTTAATCATTTCTAAGTTACCACTGATCGCAGAGCTGCTCGGTCCCTGCGCCGGTTCGTGTCAGACGATGGCACACCAATTTTTATACCTATATGTGGAGGCAACACTTGCCGCTCTGCCAATATTGATAATGAATGTTTCGTAAGATTGGGTCATGGTATCACCAAACAGTCGGCGTAGCTACTTGAAAGCCGTCGGCACGGGATCCGTAGCCGGATTTTTAGGCCTCGCAGGGTGTCTAGGCGGCGACGGAGACGACGGTAACGGCGGTAACGGCGGTAACGGCGGTAACGGCGGTAACGGCGGTAACGGCGGAGAGAGTCGGAGTCTGTCCATCGCCACGCCGTTCAACCCCGAGCACACGCAAACGGAACTCGCAAGTCGATTCGCCGATAACGTCGACTCCGAGACTGACGGCCGAATCACATTTGACGTACTCGCAGCATCGGTCGGTGGTGAAGAGGACCAGATCGAATCAGTTGCATCTGGCACGGTCGACATGCACGGGACGAGTGTTTCGTCGGTCGCCGCTGCATACGGCCCCGAATACGGGTTCCTCGAAGCGCCATTCGTCGCGCAGAACTGGGAGCACTTTCGGGCGATGCAAGACGAGTTCACGTATGGGGACGACGGATTCAACTCCCAGATCATCAACGAGGGAAACCAGCGTCAACTCAGCGAGTCCTTCCGCGGGCTCCGTGGCACAACCTCAAACATGGTCGTCGAACACCCCGACGACGTACAGGATGTCGACATGCGCCTCCCGCAGTTCGAAACGTGGGTCAAGACCTGGGAGGAGATCGGGGTGAACGCAACGCCCGTTGCGTTCGATGAGCTGTATTCGGCACTTGAAACCGGCGTCGTCGAAGCCTCGGAAGGTCCAATTCAGCAGTTCATGGACACAAGCCTCTACGAGGTCCAGTCGCACTTCTCGGAGACCCAGCACCTCCTTCAGGGCCTCAGTTGGCTTATCAACGAGGACCTCTGGCAGGACCTCTCTAGCGACGACCAACAGATCATCCAGGACAGCCTGCAGGAGGCTGTCGAGTGGGCGAACGAAACGACACGCTCCGAAGTCGACGAACTCCTCACGCAGGCCGAAGAGGAACACGACACGACCATTACACGTGCCGAAGATGTCGACCAACAGGCGTTCGTTGAGGCAGGCACTCCTCAACTCGAACGATTCTTCGAGGACCGCTGGGATCCGTCTTTCCAGGAAGTCCAGGACCTCGCTTAGCTACCCAATACCGCAAAGACCTCCACCCATCTATGACCGATTCCAAACTATTTTCGACAATAGAACGAGGATTCGACTACCTAGAGGATGGTACCGTACTCGTCGGTATGGTACTGTTCGTTCTCATTAATCTCATCGCGGCGTTCCAGATATTCATGCGATTCGTCGACTTAGGGTTCAGTACAACGTGGACGGAAGAGGTCGCACGGTACCTCCTTGTCGTCATGGTGTTCGTCGGTGCACCGTACGCAATGCGTAATGACGACAACATCTCGATCCGGCCGCTCTTCCGGTTGGTCCCGGCAATCGTCCAGAAGGTGCTGATCACGTTCTCGAACGTCATGATTATCGCGTTCTCCGTCCTCGTCATCTACGCGGTGTACGAGGTATCGGAGCGGACGCTCGGCGTGACCCTTGCGACGGTGGACTGGTTGACCGTCGGCCATGCGCAGGTCGTCCTCGGTATCATGTTCGCCATCGTTATCCTGTTTGCCATCGAGGAGACGATAAACATGTGGCAGTCCGACGAAGCGCCGATTACGGCGAATAACAATGGCAACGAGGGAGGGAGCTGACCGTGGCCGAAATGTTCACGCTGACGGCGGCGTTCATCTTCGTACTCCTCGCGCTGTACGTACTCGGGGTCCCCGTCGCGTACGCAATTGGACTGAGCGCCGTCGTGGTAATGGTGCTCCCGATGGGACCACCGTTCAACGCACAGGTGATCGCACAGCGGATGTACACGGGGATGAACTCGTTCACCCTTCTAGCCATCCCGTTCTTCTTGTTCGCGGGACGAATAATGAACTCTATCGGGATGACGTCCGACATCTTCGACTTTGCCGAGGAGGCGGTCGGACCTCTCCCAGGTGGCCTCGGCCACGTCAACGTCGTGGTCAGCATGATCTTCTCGGGGATGAGCGGCGCAGCAGTCGCTGACGCCGCCGGACTCGGAACGATCGAATACAACGCGATGACCGAACGTGGCTATGAACCACGATTCGCGGCCGGCATTACGGCAGCATCCTCGACGATCGGACCTATCATCCCGCCGAGCATCCCGATGATCGTCTATGGAGTGATGGCGCAAGTGTCAATCGGCGCGCTGTTCATTGCCGGTATCGTTCCCGGAATCCTAATGGGGCTGTCTCTGATGGGGATGGTAACGTACATCGCCATCCGCGAGGGATTCGCATCACGAGACGCGTACAATGCGAGACGGCTGTTCAGCACGCTGCTACGAGCAGTCCCGGCATTCGTCGCACCCATCATCATCATCGGTGGCATCATCTCCGGGTACTTCACGCCCACCGAGTCTGCGGTCGTGGCGGTCGTCTACGCCATCTTTCTCGGCGCGTTCTACTACCGTGAACTCGACGGACCTACGCTGTACTCGGTCATTAAGAAGACGTTCGTGGATACGGCCGCGCTCATCCTGATCATCGGGCTCGCAAATCTCTACGGGTTCCTCGTCACGATCTCGGGCGTCCCTCAGTACCTGACCGAAACGCTCCTTATTGTCGCGGACAGCGCACTCGTCGCCACGATACTGCTCGTGTTCGTACTCCTCATCTTCGGGACGTTCATGGAGACGCTCGCGATTATCTTGATCACCGTTCCGATCCTCGCACCAACGTTCCCAGGTCTCGGTATCGACCCGCTGGTCTTCGGTATCGTGATGATGATCACGCTCATGATTGGCCTGATCACGCCACCGTTCGGGGTGGTCCTGTTCGTCATCGAGCGGGTAACCGAGTTAGATCTACTGGACATAATCAAGGGAGTGGCGCCATTCTACATTCCGCTCGTCGGCGTACTGGTGCTCATCATCTTCGTCCCTGAAGTCGTCCTATTCGTGCCTAGGATGCTCGGGTTCGTGTAGCCCGAATTCTTTTTTGCGGCGTTCTGCTAGACCAGTACACGGTCCGATTTTCTGCTAGATCGACACGCGATCCTGTTCTCATGTCTCACGTAACTCCAGCGCACCATTTGCGAACAGGCCGAACTGACAGTACAGAATAATAGTGACGGTAAAGGGAGAAGGAAGTGCTGTAATGATGGAACTGCTCGGTGGGGATGGCGTGTTCGTTACTGATGTCATTTAGGTGCGACCGAGACGGAGCGCATCGTCGAGATGACCACCGATGTGGAGCGTGTGGAGTCCGCGGCAAACGAGTTCCCGTTCGGCCGATAGGGGACGCCCGAGGATGTCGGGAAGGCGACGGTGTTCTTGGCGTCAGACCCCTCGGCGTTCGTGACCGGCGTGGCGCTCCCGGTCGACGGTGGGTCCACCATCCGCTGACCGCGTCACCCGACTATTGACCTGACAGGTCGGTCTGTCAGAGTCGGTGCCGATATAATGCTGGCTCGTGATGTACTCATATGGACCTAGTAACTGGCGATCCGTCCGAAGAAGTCGAGGTCAAGCCCGGTGTGTACCTGTCGCAGCTCGCCGCCGGGAATGAGATGAGCATTCAGCACGTCCGCATCGAACCCGATGGCCGCGTGCCCGAGCACAGCCACCACTACGAGCAACTCGGGTTCGTCTACCAGGGCGAGCAGACGTTCATCCTTGAGGACGGCGAGGAAGTCACTGCGGGCCCCGGGGAGTCCTACTGGCTGAAGAGCCATGAGGTCCACGCCGCGGAGAACCAGGGCGACGAGGAGATGCTCGCCATCGACGTGTTCAGTCCGCCGCGGCACTCGCCGGACTGGGCCGAGGACTGAGCCGACCCACCGCATCGAACGACCGACCGACGCTGGTAGCGGGGCGAAGTCGGCTGCGATGCCGGGTTTGCGTTGCCACGATACCCTTACCTTTATCGACGGAACGTGTGTACGACATGCTATGCGAGCCGCAGCATACACGTCGCTTGGAGAGTCGGGTACGATTGAGGCTATAGATCTCGAGGACCCCGACCCGGAACCGGGATCGGTGGTCGTGCGAGTCGAAGCGTGTAGCGTCAATCACCGTGACCTCTGGAATCTTGAGGGAGCCCAGGGGGTCGGCGAATCCGACCTGCCGTACGTCGGCGGGTCCGACGTCGCTGGCGTCGTTGAAGCGGTCGGCGACGGTGTCAACGATATCTCGACCGGCGACCGCGTGGTCCTCAACCCCGTGAAGTCGTGCGGGAAGTGCCGCTTCTGCCGGGACGGCCCCGAGAATCAGTGTGAGAACTTCGGTATCTACGACGGCGGGTTCGGTGAGCTAGCGGCGGTCGACTCGACGCGACTCGAGCATGTCCCCAACAGCGTCGACCTCGTGGACGCCGCTGCCATCCCGATCGCGTACATGACCGCGTACCACATGATCCGGCGGGCCAACGTCGAACCTGGCGACCTCGTGTTCGTCCCTGGCGCGACTGGCGGTGTCGGCGTCGCCGCGATCCAGTTGCTCGACGTCATCGGCGCACGCTCGATCGCGACGTCGACGAGCGCGGAGAAGCTTGACCGCCTCACGGCGCTCGGCACGGACCACACGATTCAGTCGGCCGACGTCGAGGAACTCCGCGAGGGCGTCGAGGCCATCGGTGCGCCGGACGTCACTCTCAACCACCTGGGCGGCAAGTACACCGCGGTCGGCCTCGAGGTACTCGACCGCGCCGGGAAGATGGTCATCTGTGGGCGCACCGTCTCGCGGCGCTCGGATATCGACATCCGTGACCTCTACTGGGACCACAAGCGCGTCATTGGAAGCACGATGGGGACGCAGGCTGATCTCGCGCGCCTCGTCGAACTGCTCGCGGACGGCCAGCTTGAGCCCGAGGTCGGTGAGACGTACGCACTCGAGGACACCATCGAGGCGTTCGAGGCCATCGGGGACCGGTCGGCATTCGGGAAGCAGATCGTCGAGCCCCAGGAGTGACCGGAACGCTCGTCACGAGATCACGTCATCGACGCGAGTGACCGGGACTCGCTGTTGCGAGACCAACGCCGATATGGTAGAAAGAGCGGCGGTGGGTAGGATCTCGCCACGCTCATCGGGTTTCGATCGTTCACCCAAGCTTGAATGGATCCGAGACCTCCTCGGAGAGGTCGATCCAGATGCTCTTGGTCTGCATGTACTCCTCTAGGCCTTCTTCACCCATCTCGCGGCCGATACCACTGTCCTTGTACCCGCCAAACGGCGACGCGTACGAGACCATCCGGTACTCGTTCACCCAGACGGTGCCCGCCTCGAGATCGCCGGCGACGCGGTGAGCTCTGGCGACCGAGTTCGTCCAGACGCCGGCCGCGAGCCCATAGTCCGTGTCGTTCGCAATCGCTACCGCCTCCTCCTCCGAGGAAAATGGAATGACCGCGAGGACTGGCCCGAAGATCTCCTCCTGGACGACCCGCATGTCGTTCTCGACGTCGGTGAGGACGGTCGGCTCGATGAAGGACGCCCCCGGCTGGTGGGCGGGTTGCTCGCCGCCGTACGCGACGGTCGCGCCCTCCTCGACAGCGAGGTCGACGTAGCCCTTCACTCGCTCGAACTGATCCCTGAACGCGAGCGGCCCCATCTGCGTCGATTCCTCCAGGGGATCGCCGAGTTCGACCGACGCCGCACGGTCGACGAGCCCGCTGACGACCTCGTCGTAGACGTCCTCGTGGACGAGCGCGCGCGAGCCGGCGACGCACGTCTGGCCGGTCGCCGCAAAGATGCCTTTCACGATACCGTTCAGCGCGTCCTCAAGGTCGGCGTCCGGAAAGATGACGTTCGGGTTCTTCCCGCCGAGCTCCAGCGACACCGGCGTGAGGTTCTCGCCCGCGGTGCTCGCGATCTGTCGGCCGACGGCCGTGCTCCCGGTGAACGACAGCTTGTCGACGTCGTCGTGGTTCGTCAGCGCGGTCCCAGCGCTCTCCCCGCGTCCCGTGACGACGTTGTACGCGCCGTCGGGGAGCGACGTCTCCTCGGCGAGCAGTTCAGCGAACCGGAGGGCGCTGACGGGCGTCTGCTCGCTGGGCTTGTGGACGAACACGTTCCCCGCAGCGAGCGCGGGCGCGAGCTTCCACGTGAGCAGCAACAGCGGCGAGTTCCAGGGCGTGATGGCGCCGACGACACCGAGCGGTTCGCGCTGCGTGTAGTTCAGGACCTCGCCGTCCTTGTTCTCGACGGGTATCGTCCGGCCTTCGAGCGTCCGGCACTGGCTCGCGTAGTAGCGGTACCACTCCGCGGCCGCGGTCATCTGGGGCTTCATCTCTCGGAGGAGCTTCCCGTTCTGTCGGGTCTCCAGTTCGCCGAGTTCCGCGTCGTACGCTTCGAGTACGTCCGCGATCTCGTGGAGGATGCGGGCCCGGTCGCTCGGGGGGGTGTCGCGCCACTCGCGCTCGAACGCGTCGCGCGCGGCCCCGACCGCGGCGTCGATGTCCGCCTCGGCCCCGTCCGGCACCGTCGCCCACGCGTCGTCGTCGTACGGCGACGTGACCGTGATGCGTTCGCTGCCCGTCGACCCCTGGAAGGCTCCGTCGACGAAGAGGTCGTACTTCGTGAGCGGCGCTCCTGATTGCTCGGTGGTTTCCTCGGACATAGGTCAGTGTCTCGCCGGAGAGAGATAAAACCAGCCCCCCGGGTGATCAACGCCGGACGTCGTGCCCGTACGTCGCCGTTCGTGGACCGAATCCGGTCGGCGTTCGTCAGAGGGGAACTCTCGCCTCCTGGCGAACTATCAAGTGGGGTGGCGCGAAATTACGGGTATGTTCGAGGGCGTACACCACGTCGGACAGATAGTGGACGACATCGAGGAGACGAAGGCGTTCTACGAGGACGTGCTCGGCGGCACCGTCACGAGCACGGGGAGTGTCGACGGCAAGGTCGACGTCGCGTTCGTGGAGCTTCCTGAGTTCCGGACCGAATTGATCTGTCGACACGAACGTGGGACGTACCTCGACGACCTCCTCGACGAGCTCGTCGAGAAGTCCGAGTCCCACGTCGCGCTCGTCGTCGACGACATCGCCGCCGCGATGGCGACGTTCGAGGACGCCGGCTACTCGATGTACGACGATGAACCCGTGGACGGCCTCGGCCCGTACGTGCGCGCGTTTGTCGAACCGAGCGAGGTCCCCGGGATGCCCATCGAGCTCGTCGAGGAACGCTCCGAGGATTGACGGCCCCGTTCGAACTGTTTTTCCGTTGCACTCGAGAACGTAAGAAGCGCCCCGCCAGCAGCAGCCGGCGGGAGTGAGATGTCGTCAGTTCGGTGGTCGATACCGGTCTCAGTTATCCTGGGTGTCGGCCGACGAGTCACCGCGAGCCTCGCGTAGCGCCAGGATGGTGCGGTCTCGGTCCTCCAGCACTTCTTGCGGTGGCCGGTCGTATTCGTAGAACCCAGCGCCGTCTTCGACGCCGTTCCGTCCGGCGTCGATGTACTCGTCGAAGAGGTTGCTCGCCTCCTCGTCGGTGTTGAGGTGCGGGTACAGGTCGTTCGAGATGTCCCGGAACAGGTCGAGGCCACTGAGGTCGACAGTCTCGAACGGGCCAACGACGGCCGTCCGGAGCGCGTAACCGTCGCGGACGGCGGCATCGACGTCCTCGATGGACGCGATGCCTTCGTCGACGATGTGCATGGCCTCGCGCAGCACCGCAAACTGGATGCGGTTCCAGACGAACCCGGGGACGTCGCGGTTCACGACGATTGGGTTCCGGTCGACGGACTCGACGAATGAGACGGCGCGGTCGACGGTTTCGTCGGACGTCTCCTCGCCGCGGACGATCTCGACGAGCGGCATCAGGTACGGTGGGTTCCACCAGTGACAGCCGACGACGCGGTCCGCCGCGTCAGGCACCGCATCGGCGATGTTCGTGATCTGGATGCTGGACGTGTTCGACGCCAACACCGCGTCGTCTGGGGCAGCCGCGGCGACCGCCTCGAACAGCTTGTGTTTGATATCGAGGTTCTCGGAGACGCTCTCGAGGACGATGTCCGCGTCGGCGACGCCGGCGTCCTGGTCGAGCGTCAACTCGATCGATGACAGTACGTCGTCGGGGTTCGCGTCGATGCCAGTGGCGTCACGGAGGAATTCAACGGCGTCGAGAATCCTGGCGCCCGCCTCGTCGAGGTTCGACTGGCGGTGGTCGATGAGGACGACATCGCAGCCCTTGAGCGTGAAGTGTGTCGCTAAGCCGTTCCCCATGATACCGGCGCCGACGACGGCGACGGTCGGTCTGTCAGCCATCGCTTAGTTGTACTCTTCGACGATCTGCATCGGAACGATGGTGTCTCGTTCGTCGAGCGTGACGACCTCCCAGTCGTAGCCCTCCTGGGGTTCGTCGTCCTTCACTCGGATGCCGCGGGACTCCAGTTCCTTCATGCTCTCGCGGATGTCGTCGACCTCGAACGCGATGTGGAACCAGCCCTCCCCCTGCTCCTGGAGGACGTCGTACGTCCAGCCAGAGTCGCCGAGGGGTTCGATGAGTTCGACGATGTTGTCGCCAGCGTTGTAGAGCGCGACGTCCATCGAGAACGCGCCGGTGACCTCGTCGCGGTTAACGAGCGTCATATCGTAGTTGTCTTCGAACCGTTGCATTGCATCTTCGATGTCTGCGACGACGAACGCGATGTGGTGAATCTTGGTGAACATTGTGTCGTGTGAGTTTCGGTGGTCGGTCAGTGATCGATTCTATTCGGGGTCATGGCGAGAGGTGTTACAACTGGAAGACGGCTGTGACGTCCCTGTCGGCTAGCCCCTCGCGTTTCGCTTCGACGTACTTCTGCATAGCTGCTGCCCCGAGCGGCACGGGGACGTCGAGTTCGACGGCGGCCTCGGTCATAAGTCTGAGATCCTTGTGCTGGAGGTTAATCTCGAACCCGGGTTCATGTTCTTCCTCGATGTAACGGTCGCCCCACGTCTCGAGGACCCACGAGGACCCCGCGCTCTGGACGAGGACGTCGCGCAGCGTCTCGCGGTCGATTCCGTTCGCGTCGCCGAACCGGAACGCTTCCGCGACGAGCACGGTCTGTGCGCCGACGAGGAGTTGGTTCGCGAGCTTGACGGTCTGTCCGGCGCCGGTCGAACCGACGTGGAACACGGTGTCCGCCATCGGCTCGAACAGTTCTCTGGCTTCCTCGATGTCGTCCTCCTCGCCGCCGGCGATGACAGAAAGTGTTCCGGCTTCCGCGCCGGACACGCCGCCACTGACCGGTGCGTCGACTGTCCGGATACCGTCTTCCGCGGCGAGTTCCGCGACCGTCTCGCTCGTCAGCGGGTCGATGGAACTCATGTCGACGTAGAGGTCGCCCTCGTCGAGCGCGTCGAGCAGGTCCTCCGCAACCGCAAGAACCTGATCTGGCGTTCGCAGCACTGTTATCGCGACGTCTGCGTCGGCGATAGTCTCCGGGATGGAGTCGGCGGTCTTTCCCCCGGCGTCTTCGAGCGCGCGTTTTCGTTCTTTGTCGAGATCGGTGCCGACGACGTCGACGCCGGCCTCGACGAGGTTAACTGCCATCGGGAGCCCCATTCGGCCGAGGCCAACGAATCCGACGGTCATCTGTGGATTCGTCCTGGTTCGTGGTTCTTGGTATTCATACTCATTAATCTAGTTCTTGATATGCTATCGCGAGCACGTCGCCGTGGTCGCGGTCCACACTCCACCGTGTGAGTGGTTCGGTACGAACGTACGATACGATACCATCGTGACTAATAAATTTTACTGTAGTGGATATTCGGGTTCCCGCTCGCTGTCGCGTGGTCGATCGATATCGGCCGACACGGGGTACTTTTACGATGCCCGCCGCCGTCGAGTGGCGTATGTCGAGCAGTATTCACGACCTGCCCGCGGCGAGCATCGTCGACCGGTGGACGCTCCTCGCCCCTGTTCGCAGGTGCACGTTCGCTCCCCTACGGTCCGAGAATCCCGTGGGCGTCGCACACCGACGCCCCGTCGTCCACCCCCCGCAGAGGTCGCGATGAGCGACGATCGCTCCGACCTCGACCCGCTACTCGCGCCCGACTCGGTCGCCGTCGTCGGTGCGAGCCCGGACAACTGGTACTCCGGAAAGCTCGTCGACAACCTCCTCGAGTATGGGTACGAGGGTGATGTCTACCTCGTCAATCCTGGGCGCGACACGGCCTGGGGGATGCATTGCTACGACGACGTCGGCGGGCTCCCCGAGACTGTCGACCTGGTCGTCTGTTGCGTCCCGCGTGCGGTCACCGTCGACGTCCTCCGGGAGGTTGGTGAACGCGGCGTGCCCGCCGCGCTCGTCATCACTGCCGGGTTCGCCGAGGCCGACGCGGAGGGCGAACACCTCCAGGCGGAACTTGTAGACGTCGCCGACAAGTATGACATGCACGTCGCGGGACCGAACTGCATCGGGCTGGCGAACGTCGTCGAGGGAACGGTACTGACGAGCACGTGCTCGCGCCAGCCAGAACCGGGCTCCATCGGCCTCGTGAGCCAGTCCGGCGCGCTCGCGTTCACGACGTTCTTCGAACGGGCGGCCGACGAGGACGTCGGGTTCTCGCACGTCGTCTCGACGGGGAACGAGGCCGCGCTCTCGGCGACCGACATCGTCGAGTACCTAGGCTCGCAGGACGCGGTCGACGTCGTCTGCGCGTACGTCGAAGGCCTCGACGACCCGCGGCGGTTCGTTCGCGTCGCCGACGATGCCGCCCGGAACGGGACACCGGTCCTGACCGTGAAGGTCGGGCGTTCCTCGGTCGCCGAGGCCGCCATCCTCTCACATACCGGCTCGGTCACCGGGAGCGACGACGCCTGGGCGGGTGCGTTCTCACAGGTCGGCGTCGAGCGCGTCCCGGACATCCCCGACCTACTCGGTCGCGCGAAGGCTCACGCGGCGTTCGACCCACCGGCGTCAAACCGTATCTGCATCGCATCCACCAGCGGTGGGATGGGGAGCCTACTCGCCGACATGGCCGCCAAACGCGGCCTCGAACTCCCCGACATCGACGACGACACCGAGCGCGCACTGCTCAACATGGACGGCCTCCTGACGTTCGGAGAACTCCACAACCCCGCCGATATCCGCGGCCAAGGCGCGGACGTCCTCCCGGAAATCACCGACGTCCTGTTCACCGACGACGCGTTCGACGCGTACGTGTTCGCGATCGGGCTTCCCGCGGTCGGCGAGGACGCCGACGCTATCGCCGACTCGCTGCTCGCGGTCGCCGACGCCGCCACCGACCCGGTGTTCTTACTCTGGACCGGCCGGAAGGAACCGTTCGAGCCCGGCGGCACCCAGCCCTACGAGCGCGTCCGCCAGCGGATGCCGCTGTACTATGACCCGGGGCGCTGCATGGACGCCGTCGCCTCCCTCTTCGAAGCCGGCGAGAACGCGGACCGGCTCGCCGAGCGCCCGTCGCGTGCGGCGCTCGAACGTGACGCCGGCTGGAGCGTCGAATCCGACGACCCCGACGCGGTAGACGCGGCCGACGCGACTGACTACGGCATCGACCTCCCTTCGGACGACGTGCTCTCCTGGACGCGGGCCGCCAGGCTGCTGGAGGCCTTCGGTATCGACGTGCATTCGACTGCGCTTGCGACCAACGCGAGCGAGGCCGCGGACGCGGCTGCAGACTTCGGGTTCCCGATCGTGCTGAAAATTGATTCTCCGGATGTCCCCCATCGTACCGACGCCGACGCGGTCCGCGTTGGCCTCGAGGACACCGCTGCCGTCCGTGACGCGTACGAGACCATCGTCGCGAACACGCGAGCGTACGCCCCCGACGCACGGATCGAGGGCGTGCTCGTCCAGCCATACGTCGACGCGGGCGTGGAGACGCTCGTCGGCGCCACTCGCGACGACGCGTTCGGACCGGTCGTCACTGTCGGGTCGGGCGGTGTCGCCGTCGAACTCCACGACGACACGGCCGTTCGCCTCGCGCCGCTCTCGAAGGAAGACGCGTACGACGCCATCGAGGCGACGACACTCGAGGAACGCTTCGGCGGATACCGCGGCGACCCGCCGCGCGACGTCGACGCGCTCGTCGACCTCCTTGAGGCGGTCGGTCGACTCGCCGCGGTGATCGACGGCGTCGCCGAATTGGACCTGAACCCGGTCGTCGTCCACGAGGACGGCGTCTCCATTGTGGACGTACTCGTCCGGACGAACTGACCGACTCGCGTTGGGGACGGAGAAAGAACGAGACTGGGTCAGTGCGGGAGCAGCGTCGCTCGCGTGACCTCTCGGGAGTCCGACTGCTGGAGCGCCTCGTCGACGTCAAGCAGATTGAACTCTGCGTCGATGAGGTCCTCGTAGGGATACGTATCGGTCTGCTCAGCAAGGAACTCCAGTGCGCGGTGGAGGTACCACGGGTCGTACCGCACCACGGATGTGATGTCGATGGACTTGCGCGTGAGGAGCCCCGGGTCGAAGTCGGTCATCGCACCGGGCGTGACGTTTCCCATCTCCAGGTACCGCCCACCGTCGCGCAGGAGACTGATGCCCTCCGTGAACGCCTCCGGAACGCCTGCGACCTCGACGCCGACGTCCGCGCCGACGCCGTCCGTGAGCTCGCGGACGCGCTCCGCACGGGCGTCGACCGAGTCGTACTGGCGGAAATCAACGACGTGATCGACGCCGAACTCGCGGCCGCGGTCGATGCGGCCCTCGACACCCTCGACGAGGATCGTCTCCGCGCCCCGCTCGTTCGCGTACGCAATGGCGTTCAGCCCCAGGCCGCCGCCGCCTTGGACGACGACGCTGTCGCCGTACTCGACGCCGGTCTCGTCGAGGCCGAACATCACTTGGGAGAGCGCGCAGTTTGCGCCCGCGGCGATGCTAGGGTCCAGTCCTTCTGGTATCTTGTAGAAGTACTGGTCCTGGTGGACGACGTAGTGTGTCCCGAACGTCCCGTGGAAGTGCGGCGGTTCCTCAGGCGACCGCGACCAGTACTCGTAGACGTTTTCACAGAGGTGGAACTGTCCGTGCAGGCAGGCGGTACAATTCCGACACGTCAAGTAGTAAACGGGCGCGATGAGGTCGCCCTCCTCGACTGGTTCGCCGGCGTAGTCGGTCTCGACGCCCTCACCGAGTGAGTCGATGCGACAGAGCGCCTCGTGGCCGAGTGATCCCTCCTTGATCTCAGGGTGGTCCCCCCGCCAGATGTGCAGCTCCGACCCACAGACGTTCGCGCGGTCAACCGTCGTGACGATCTCCCCGGGCCCCGGCTCCGGAACCGGATACTTCCTGAACTCGACGCGTCCCGGTTCGGCGAGGTATGCGACCGTACCCATCTCGGAGGTTGGCATGGTCTAGCGTGTGTCACGGGGGGTGATTATTCTTCGCACTGGCAGCCTGACGCAGTGGACCCCGACTGCACGCCCTGCCGGCCGCTCGAAATCACCAACCTCTCGGTGCGCACGTGCCATCGAGCGGTCACTGCGAAGACCGGTATGCGAGTAATCTGTACGAACGCTTAATGCGACGGGTGTCAACGATGGAGTCGAATGTCCGTGGATATCGACTACGACGGCGACCCTTTCAGGCCGACCAAGGAGCGTCCGAAGGCGAGTGTCGTCCGATTCGACGACGTCGAACCGTGGGCCCGGCACGCGTCAGACATTGGCTGCAACTTCGACCACCTCGTCTGGGGGTACGACCTCCCGGCGTCGCGGTGGTTCGATCGCGGCGAACTTCGGCAGCTCGACCCGGGCGAGTACACCGACTTCCAGTCGCACCGGGAAGATGTGGAGGGTCCCGTTGAGAAGGTCGTCCGCGTCGTCTCAGGCCGCGGCGTGCTCCGGACCGAACACCGGGACGAACCGCTCGAGCGCTTCGACCTCGTCACCGTCCCGACGGGTGCGGCCTACCAGCTCGGGAACGCCGGCACCAATGAACTCTGGCTCGCGTCGTGGACGTCGGTCGGCGACAACCACCTGCACGAGGCGTCAACGCTCGAACCGGCTGAACGGACTGGGGCTCGCGAGGAGTACGAGCGCGTCATGGCCGCACGAACGGACGAGGGGTTGCAGACAGCTCCTGGGTACGCCGGCGACTACGACGGCGACCCGGACGAGGACCGCCCGGAGCCGACGGTCACGCGGTTCGCGGAGTCGATGCCGAAGGTATTCCACGAGTCGCCTGCGGTCGGCTGTAACGCGGACCGACCCGACTGGATTACGACGACCGAAGACCTAGAGTGGTTCTCCGACAGCGTCGTCATGCGGCTGGATCCCGGGACGTACACGAGTCTGCATACGCACTTCGACAACGAGGGCCCCCACGAGGAGGTCTACTGGGTGATGGCGGGCGAGGCACGGCTCGTGACGGAGTACCGCGACGAGCGACTGCGTCGCTTCGACTGCGCGTTCTTCCCGACGAACAACCCTCACTCGATCGGGAACGTCGGCACGGACACGCTCTGGGTGGGGGCGTGGGGCGCCCGCGGCGGGCGGGAGGCTGAGTTCGAACTCGACGATCTCGAGGTCTCGGAGCGACCGGGGCAGGCTGAGGAGTACGAGCGTGTGATGGCGGCGCGGAAGGAGCGAGGACTCTCGACGCCCTCGTGGGTGTCGTTCGACGACGAGTGAATCGAGGGCGAGCGCGTCGGCGGTGTGCGAACCACTGGCGAGCGGTTCGACGGTGTGAGGCGACGTAATCGTGTCGACGATGTACGAGCAGTCTCGCGCGCTAGTAGGGCGTCCACGCGACCGCGTCGTTCAGTCGAGTCCCTCGAAGAACGATTCGATCTCGGCGTTCGCCTGCTCGGGCTTCTCGTGGTGGAGGAAGTGGCCGGCGCTGGGGACGGTGTCGAGTTCGTAGTCGGCGAAGTACTCGCCGATCCGGTCGGCCCACTCGGCGTTGACTATCGGGTCAAGCTCGCCCCAGAGGATGCGCGTCGGGACCTCGATGGGGTCCATCTCCGGGGCACCCTCGCGCATCAACTCCTTCCGGGCGTCGTCGGCAGCGATGTACCAGTTGAATCCGCCCTGGAGGTTCCCTTCCTGGAGGTACGTGTCGACCCAGGCCTGGCGGTCTTCTTCGCCGAACGCCGATGGGTCGCCCGCCCAGTGATCGAGGAAGTGCCCGATGTACGCCTCGCAGGCCTCGCGGCTGGAGCCGACGAGGTCCGCAGCCCAGGGCTGCTGATTGAACGACTGGTACCAGATCTCGTCGATGTGCTCGGGGTCTCGCCAGCGTTCGCCGATCCCCGGGTACGGCGTGTCGAAGAGGAAGAGACCGCGGAGCACGTCGGGGTGTTGGCGCGCGATCTCCTGTCCGACGTACGCGCCGAGGTCGTGGCTCACGAACCCGAACTCGTCGATTTCCAGTTCATCCGCGAGCGCAAGCATGTCCTCGACGTGCGCGTCGACACCGTACCCCTCCTCGGCGGGAACGTCCGGTTTCTCGGAGTCACCGAACCCGCGGAGGTCCGGGACGATGATGTCGAACGACTCCGCGAGTACGGGGACGTTCTTTCGCCACGCACGCCAAAACTCCGGCCAGCCGTGCACTAGGAACAGCGGGAACTCCGACCCCTCTCGGACGTAATGCAGTTCAATACCGTTCGCCTGAGCGTACTCGTGGTTAAACGACATTTCGCGTTCGACTACACGACCAGGGGGCGTATAGCTGTGTGCCCCACGCAACTGTTCACCTGAAAACGACGCGACGACCCGCTGCGTCGAGAAGCGGTGCCTACGGCGTCAGGGACTCGCGCTGACGAGTTCGGCGATGTGTTCCATCGCGAGATCTGGACTGGAAAGCACCGGCACGCTCGTGCGCTCGAACAGCGAGGACTCCAGGTGACTCATCGACGCCTGTGCAAGTACGACGACGTCGAAGTCGTCGGCGAAGTCCTCGACGGCCTCAGAGACGAGTTCGTCGTGCATTTCGAGGTCGCCTGCCCGTCGAGCCTCGAACGCTTCGTCCACGAGGACTGTCTCGACCGTTACATCGCGGCCGGCTTCTTCGCCCTTCCGTTCGACGAGGTCCTTGCTCGGGCCGAGCGTCGAGGCGGCCGTCGCGACGACCACAATTCGGTCGCCGATCTCGACGGCTCGCTCAGTCATCGGGTCGTCGATCTTCACGATAGGGACGTCGACGAGCTTCCGCGAGACGTCAACCGCTGGGGACGTGCTCGAACACGTATCGAGGACGATGTCGGCCCCGCCGCGTTGTGCAAGTGCGAGTTGTGTACAGATGCGCTCGGTGACGTTCGGTGTGAGTTCGCCCGCGTCGAGCATGTCGTCGAGGACGCTCTCGTCCACGACGTGGTACCACTCCGCGTCGGCGAGGTACTCATCGGCGAGTTCCTCGAACCGACCCGTAAGGGCTGCGACCGTGTGGAAGAGCGCGACGCGCGTCATTCGTCTTCGGACGACTCGATACCGTGGGAGTTCGTCGCGCCGCCGTCGACGACGAGGCTCTCGCCGTTGACGAAGTCCGCAAGCGGACTGGCGAGGTAGAGCACGGCGTTCCCAATGTCCTTGGGTCTGCCGACGCGACCGAGGGGCGTTCGCCCGGCGTACTGTTCGGCCGCGTCGGTTTCGAACATGCCGAGGTCGTCGTGGGTCATGCTCGTCTCTACGACTCCTGGCGAAACGTCGTTCACGCGGATGCCGTACGGTCCCAGCGACGCTGCGAGCGCGTACGTCATCAGGCGGAGCGCGCCTTTCGAGGCACTGTAGACGACACCGTTCCCGCGGCCGACGATTCCGGAGATGCTCGCGATGTTCACGATGCTCCCCTCGCGGTCCGCGTCGACCATCCGCTCTGCGGCGAACTGAGCAGCGAAGAACGGCCCCTTCACGTTGATGTCCATGATGCGGTCGAAGTCGTCTTCGGTTTCGTCGAGAAACTGCGTATCTTCCGTGATGCCGGCGTTGTTGACGAGGATGCTGACGCCACCGAGCGCCTCGGCCGCATCGAACACGTTCTCGAGCTGGTCCATATTCGTGACGTCGCACTCCACGAACTCGCCGCGCTGACCGTACTCGGATTCGACGAGTTCGTGCGTCGGGTCGCCACCCTCCCTGGGCTCCTTCTGGATGTCTGCGACGACCACGTCGGCGCCGTGTTCGGCGAGAGTGGTGCTGATCGCTCGGCCGTTCCCGCTCGCGCCACCAGTGACTACTGCTACGTCGTCCGCTAACCAATCGGTCATTGTACCATTTGTACTATCAGTGTGATCCTTGTTAACTATTACTCTTAGAGACAGCATTTTCGGCGTCTTTCCGAAATGAGTCACACGGGCATACCCGCTATGACAACGAGCGGCCCGGAGGATTCGCGTTCGCCACCTCTTCCATGTGAGTAAACCCTAAGGTCCATGGTTGTGATGGTTCAAGCACGACTCCCACACGTGGCAAGTCGTTCGAGCAACCCACCGTGCGTCGATCGACAGGCGACCTCGTACTCGGGAGCGACCGAACTCGGTTCGGGATGGCGAATCGCTGCCAGCGACCACACTACCAATGTTCACCAAGATCCACCACATCGCGTTCGTCGTCGAAGACATCGAATCGTCAATGACTAGCTTCGAAGAGAACTACGGGATGGAACTCCTCACACGCGGGGAGATGACCGCGCAGTACCAGATTCCCCAGGAGATAGACGTCGCGCTTTACCAGGCTGGGGATAACATCGTCGAACTCATCGAGCCCCTCAGCGACGAGGGCTGGACGTACGACGTCCTCCAGGAGCAGGGCGACGGCTGGTTCCACATCGCGTTCGCCGTCGACGACATCCGCGAGAGCATGGCCGAACTCGAGTCGCGTGGCATCCGTATCTGGGACGACGAGCCGTCGCAGGGGTTTGCGTGGAAGGTTGTCACACTCGAACCCGAGGACACGCTCGTCCCGATGCAGCTCGTCGAGGAGACCGACTGACGTCGGTTATACCGCGACCGCACACAAAACCGCTCGCGTCGACGGGCCAGCGTTGCGTCCATGGAACGTTTTATTAATCCTCGCGCACACAGCATGTGATAGGATGCCAAGAGACATACGCATCGTCGACAGCATGACGCAACCCGACGACGCGACCGGGACGACCGTGATAACTGGCAGTCACGGCGGGATCTCCTCAGGGCGATACGCTGCCAGCCTTAGCGTGTCCGGCGTCGTCTTCAACGACGCGGGCATTGGGCGCAACGAGGCCGGCATCAGGTCACTTCCCTACCTTGACGACCTCGGTTGTCCGGCCGCCGTCGTCGACAACGACACCGCTCGAATCGCGGACGGCGTCGACATGGCGAAGCACGGATCGATCAGCCGCGTAAACGACATCGCGGCGGACCTTGGCTGCGAGGAGGGTCAGAATGCGCTTGACTGTGCCGTCACGATGCACGACGGCGACATCGAACCCGTATCCGCGGACGCCGACACCGACCTGACCGAGGTCGAACTGGACGGCGGCGACGTCCCGGTCTGGGCAGTCGACTCGATTGGGCTGATAGCCGGCCGGCACGAGGGCGCGATCACGATCGCCGGCAGTCACGGCGAGCGACTGGCCGGCGAGTTCGAGACATACGTCCCGACCGAAATTGCGGGCATCACGCTGTTCGACGCCGGCGTCGGGAAGGACGACGCTGGCATCGGCCGACTCGCGACGATGAACGACCGCGGGATTCCCGCCGCCGCGGTCGACGTCGACTCCGCGCACATCGGAGACGCCGTCTCCGCGTGGGAGGACGGTGTGCTGAGCCACGTCAACGACAGCGCTGCGAGCCTCGGCGTCGAACCGGGCGACACGCCACAGGACTTCGCGAAAGCCGTGCGCGAGGACCGCGGAGCATGACCGTGCTTGACCGACCAGATCCATGACGGAGCGACCGGACCCATGACCCAGGGCACCACGCGCAGCGACTCCCGGACGGAGGCAACGTACCTGATCGAGACGCCCCAGCCCGTCGAACGAGTCGCAGAGATGATAGCCGACGAACAGTCCTCCGGTACGTTCGTCGACGTCCCCAGCGAGACCGACGCGCTCCGAGAGCATCACGCCGCGCGCATCGAGGCGACAACCGAACTGGAGACCGTCCCCGAACCCTCGCTCCCAGGGTCGAAGCCCGCAACCGACGCGAATACGAATGACGTCTCGTACACGCGTGCGGAGGTCGCCCTCTCGTTCCCGCTCGAGAACACGGGGACGTCGCTCCCAAACCTCATGACGACCGTCGCGGGAAACCTGTACGAGCTCCAGCCGCTCTCCGGGATTCGACTCGTCGACCTCGACCTACCCGACGAGTTCGCGGCCGAGAACCCCGGCCCACAGTTCGGAATCGAGGGGACGCGCGAGCTCGTCGATGTCCACGACCGGCCGATCATCGGGACAATCGTGAAACCAAACGTCGGCCTCTCGCCCGCGGACACCGCCGAAGTCCTCGAGCCCGTCGTCGACGCGGGTGTTGACTTCGTCAAGGACGACGAACTCATCGCGAGCCCGCCGTACTCGCCCGTCAAGGAGCGTGTCGAAGCGGTGATGGACGTCGTCAATCGACACGAGGACGAGACCGGCGATCGCGTCATGTACGCGTGCAACATTACGGGTACCGTCGACGAGATGCTGGAGCGCCACGACGCCGTTAAGGACGCCGGTGGGAACTGCGTAATGGTCAGCCTCCAGAGCGTTGGGCTCGCCGCGGTGCAGGCACTTCGCGAGGAAGCCGACCTCCCTATTCACGGCCACCGGAACGGCTGGGGCGCACTCTCTCGGTGTCCCCAGCTCGGGTTCAGTTACGTGGCGTACCAGCAGTTCTGGCGGCTCGCCGGTGTCGACCACCTCCACGTAAGCGGCCTCCGGAACAAGTTCACGGAGTCCGACGAGTCCGTCATCCAGTCGGCGAAGGCCGTCCAGCGTCCCATCGCCTTCCCTGACGATGTCGCGATGCCGGTGTTCTCCTCGGGCCAGTGGGCTGCGCAGGCGCCAGACACGTACGACGCCCTCGGGAATTGCGACCTCATGTATCTCGCCGGCGGCGGCATCCTCGGGCACCCTGACGGCCCCGCCGCAGGCGTCGCGCACTTAAAACAGGGCTGGGAGGCCGCGATGGAGGGAATCCCGCTCGAGGAGTACGCGACCGACCACGACGCACTCAGCACCGCACTTGACTACTACGAACAATGATGAACGCACGCAACTCAAAGCGATGACAGACGAGACGACCCGATCGAACGACGACCTCCTGATGGCGTTCTACGGGGACGACTTCACGGGGTCGACTGACGCACTAGAAGGCCTTGCGGACAACGGCGTCCGCGCACTGTTGTTCGTCGACGATCCACCGACGCCCGAGGAGCTGAAGCAATTCGACGACCTGGACGCACTCGGCGTTGCTGGCGCGAGCCGGTCGATGACTCTGCCCGAGATGACCGAGGAACTCCGACCGGCATTCGAGATGCTCAGCAATCTCGACGTCCCAATCGTCCACTACAAGGTCTGTTCGACGTTCGACTCTGCACCCGACGTCGGCAGCATCGGACACGCTATCGACATCGGCCAGGCCGAGTACGACTCCTCGATCGTCCCCGTCACGCAGGGCACCGAGGTCCCCCACGGCCGGTACGTCGCGTTCTCGAATCTCTTCGCCGTCCAGAACGGCGATACGTACCGGATTGACCGCCATCCGACGATGCGCGACCACCCTGTGACTCCGATGCGGGAGGGCGACCTGCGCCGACACCTCGCCGAGCAGACCGACCGCTCTATCGGCCGAGTCGACATCAAGGATCTCGATTCAGTCACTACAGCGGAGTCGGCGCTTGAGGACGCGAGCGAGGAGGGCGAAATAGTTGTCTTCGACGCGCTCGATACCGATCATCTTGAGGTCATCGGTCGAGTGCTTTGGGACCGTGCGAACAAAGCATTCGGCCCGCTGTTCATGGTCGGATCCTCCGGTGTCCAGCATCACTCTCTGGTGCACGCATGGGAGGAAGACGACCTCATCGACCGCGAAGACCGACTGTACCGCAAGCGCGATTCTGTCGACACGTTACTCGTCGTCGCCGGGAGTGCGTCGTCGACGACGGCCGCACAGATTGACTGGGCGAGCGGGAACGGCTTCCTCGACATCCGCCTCGACACCGAGGCGCTGGTCGACCCGGACGCGGCCACGAACGCGCGCTCGTCGGCGGTGAAGACAGCAGTCGATGCCATCGAGGACGGGCAGAGCGTCGTCCTCTACTCCGCTCACGGCCCGGGCGATTTGGCTCTGGAGAACACCCGCAAGCACTACGACTCGCTAGATGTAGACGGTACGCTGGAGACTCGACTCGGGCGGGAACAGGGCGCGATACTCCGTGAGGTTCTTGAACGAACCGGACTGACCCGGGCGTGCGTCGCCGGCGGCGACACGAGCAGTCACGCCATCCCGCAACTCGACATCCGCGCGCTCGAAGCGATCGCACCCGTCGGCCCGGGCGCGCCGCTGTGTCGCGTGCACGCCGACGAGTCGACGTTCGATGGCCTCGAACTCGCGCTCAAGGGCGGACAGATCGGGACGCGAAACGAGGACGCCGACTACTTTGGCGCGGTTCGCGACGGCGGCGTCGCCGTCGACGGGTAATCGCGCGACGCCATGCACCGTCGGCGACGACGATGGGTCTATTCGTCGTCCGTCGATCCGATGCCCTGCGTGTTCGTAGTGGCGCCGTCGACGACGAGCCTCTCGCCGTTGTCGAAGTCTGCGAGCGAACTGACAAGGTAGCACACTGCGTCGCCGATGCCCTGCGGTGTGCCGACGCGACCAATTGGGATCGTATTCCGGAACTTCACCGTGCCACCGGCGTTGAGCATCCCGAGATCGTCGTGGGTTACGCTCGTAGCGACGACGACCAGGGCGACGCCGTTCACGATAACTATCGTTCGCCAAACCCCGATTGCCGGCCCATCTGTCAAACGAGCCCTCGGTGCGGAATAGCACCCTCGAACCGTGACTTTATGGGCAATGGTAGTGTATCACACGATGTGAGTTAGCGTGAAGACAACTGCTATGGTGTTATCCGAACCAGGTCGTCTCGAACCCAAGGAGTTCTCCGTCCCCGAAGCGCCCGATGAGGGCGCGGTAATCGAAGTAGAAGCGGCGTCGGTCTGCGGGACCGACCTCAGCCTCTATAAGGGTACGAATGATATGGGGGAGTTCCCGATGGTGCTCGGCCACGAGGTAGCCGGTGTCGTTGTCGACGGCGCCGAGGAAACCCTCAATAGGTGGGGTGTCGAGGTCAGCGACCGCGTCTCCCCCGAGCCATACCTCCCTTGCAACGACTGCGAGGACTGTCTCCAGGGGCACTACCACATGTGCTCCGAGGGCCGCCTCTACGGCATCACGCTCTCGACTGACGTCGACCCAGGCATTTGGGGCGGCTATGGCGAGTACATGTACCTCCATCCGAAGTCGCGCGTCCACGCCGTCAATGACGACGTTTCACCGGAGGCCGCATGTCTCAGTAGTGTCGTTGGGAACGGCGTCCGCTGGGTCAGCCGGAAGGGGCAGGTCGACCCGGGCGAGAGCGTCGCTATCGTCGGCCCAGGTGCGCAGGGGTTGGCGTCGACCATCGTCGCGAAGGAGGCTGGCGCCGACCCACTCGTCGTCATGGGGCTGTCGTCGGACGACGAAAATCTCCACGTCGCCTCCGATATCGGCGCGACCCACACGCTCTACAGCGACGACCCCGACGCCGCCGAGCGTGCGAAGGACGTTGCGGGCGGCTCTGGGTTCGACGTCGTCATTGTCACTGCCCCCGCCGAACCCGCCGTCAACATGGCTATCGACCTCGTCCGTCCGCGCGGCCGACTCGTCCAGGTCGGCCTCCTCGGGGAGGACGCGACCATCCCGCTCAACGCCATCGTCAGCGACGAGATAACGCTCCTCGGCGGCCGCGGCCAGGCCGGGGACGTCGAGAAGGCAATGAACGTTCTCGAACGGAACGCCGAGGACGTCGCCCGAATCAACTCGCACACGTTCGGTATCTCCGAAGCGGAGACAGCGATCAACCGGCAGCTTCCCGGCGACGAGTTCGATTCCGAGATTGTGCACGCGGTACTCGTCCCGGACGAGCGCTAATCACGATGCGGATCGAGTACGACTCCGATCCGACTTACTCGCTCGAGGAGCGACCGAAGGCCAGCGTCGTGCGGTTTAACGAAGTAACCCCGGCGACCCGTCACTCGTCCGATGTCGGGTGTAACTTCAAGCACCTCGTCTGGCGGTACGAGTTCCACGGCTCCCAGTGGTTCGACGGCCTGGAACTCCTCAAAGTCGACCCGGGGACATATACTGACTTCCTCTCCCACCGGGAGGACGTGGAAGGCCCCCTGGAGCGAGTGCTGCGCGTGTTCTCCGGGCGCGCCGTGATCAGGACCGAGCACTGGGACGAACCACTCGAGCGCTTCGACCACGTCGCCGTGCCGACAGGCGCGGCCTACCAGCTCGGGAACACCGGTGTGGAGCCACTCTGGGTCGGCTCGTGGTACTCCACTGGCGGGAACGGCGCATCGCCGGAGACGATGCTCGAACCCGCCGATAGGACTGGTGCCCGGGCGGAGTACGAGCGAATCATGGCTGTCCGAGACGAGCGCGGGCTCTCGACCCCGCCGGGCGACGACGGTGACGACGTCGACTCTCCGAACGTAGACCGACCCGACCCGACGGTGGAAGCGTTCGCCGACGCCCAGCCCAAGACACGATACGAAGCGCCGGAGGTTGGTTGCAACGCCGACTGGCTGGCATGGATGACGAACTTCGACGTACTCGAGTGGATATCGGATAGCTCCGTAATGAAGCTGGAGCCAGGCGGATACACGAGCCTCCATACGCACTTCGACAATGAGGGCCCTCACGAGGAGCTCTACTGGGTGATGGCGGGCGAGGCGCGGCTCGTGACGGAGTACCGTGACGAGCGGCTGTGTCGTTTCGACTCCGCGTTCTTCCCAACCGGGAATCCACACGCCATTGGGAACGTCGGTACAGACACGCTGTGGGTCGGGGCGTGGGGCGCCCGCGGCGGCATCGAGGGCGAGTTCGACGTCTCCGACCTCGAGATATCCGACCGACCCGGACAGACCCAGGAGTACGAACGCGTAATGGCCGCCCGGAAGCACCGCGGGCTCTCGCTTCCTCCGAACGTCGAAGTCGACGACGCGTAAACACTCGGCCGCTGCGAACCGGCGAATTGCTGGTGGCGGACCGGAGGAATACCGGCGGCGTGCCGGCGGAGCGCTCCGCGAGCTCACGCGGACACCACTGCGGACGGCCGCGCCTGGGAAAGAGATACAGTACTTCCGGTCTCAGGAAGACCATGTTCGATCCGGAGACAGTCTGGACGTTCGACGCAGCTGATCGCGTCTCGTTCGGCGTCGGGGCGGCAGAGGAACTGAGTGACGAACTCGACGCGTTCAAGCCGGAGAGCGTACTGTTCGTCTCGGACGCTGGTGTCGTCGACGCCGGCATCGTCTCGCATCTGACAGAGCAACTCCCCGCTAACCTCGACTACGAGGTGTACGGCGAGGTCGAGCCGGAACCCGATGTTGACGTATTCCGCGACGCCCTTGAGTACGCACGCGACGTAGGACCGGACGTCGTGGTCGGCGTTGGTGGTGGGAGCGCGATGGATGCCGCGAAGACAATCGGTGCCCTCATCGAGGCGGACGACGGCCCGCTCTCTTACGTCGCACCGCCAACTGGCGACGGGAAGGCCGTCCCGGAATCGGGCCGACCCACAGTATGCGTCCCGACGACAGCAGGCACCGGCGCGGAGACGTCACCGGCGACCGTCATCTCGCTCCCAGATCGGGATACGAAGGTCGGCATCTCTAGCCGCTACCAGTATCCAGACCTCGCGCTACTCGACCCGACACTGACCGTGTCCCTTCCGCCGGCACAGACGGCATCGTCGGGAATGGACGCCCTCGCACAAGCGATCGAGGCGTACACCGTCCGTCGGTTCGACCAGAAGCCGCGTGCACAGAGTCCTGGTGAACGACCCGACTACGGCGGCCGTACGCCACTGACTGACTCGTTCGCCCTGCAGGCGATCGACCTCCTCTCTGAGAACATTCGTTCGGCGGTCGGAAACGGCGAGAACCTTGACGCTCGCTCCGGGATGCTCCTCGGGAGCTTTCTCGCAGGACTCGCGTACACGAATGCGGGTGTGACGGTCAACCACGCGATGGCGATGGCCATCGGCGGGAAGTTACACAGTCCACACGGCGTAACTGTCGCGGCGCTCCTCCCGGCGTCCCTCGAATACAACGCCGCAGGCCTGCCTGAGCGCCACGAGCGAATCGCGGAACGTCTTGGCGTCGAATGCTTTGGGGACGAGGAGTCCGCTGGCAAGCGAGCGGCGACTGCCGTCAGACGCCTGGCCTCCGACCTCGACCTCCCCGACGGCCTCTCGTCGTTCGGCGCCACACCCGCGGATGTGACGCCGTTCGCTGAACGGACGATGCAACTCGAACGGTTGACGTCCGGGAACCCTCGCGGCCTCTCGCTCGCTGATATTGAGGCGATGATCGAGCGGTCCCTCTGATCATCGTGGTTCCCTAGCGGACGTCCTCAGCGAAATCGGTCGTGTTTAGTTAAGGCTGCAGGGTGAGGCGAGGTGATTTTCAGCTGGTCTATGGCGAAAATAGCTCGCCTCAGTGGTCGTAGCGACTGGATTGAAGTAGACGTTGTGGAGCGAGAGCGGACACCGCGTCAGCTGATGAAGCTCGGTATTCGGCTCCACCTTGCTTAATTATCGCTTTCGAATATCATCTTAGAACATGAGAAGTTCGGTGTCGAACGGTCGCGGAAAGCCGTCCATGACTGGGTGCAGAAGGCAGAGTTACAGCCCGCCAGCAATGCGAATCCGGATCAGGTCACGCTCGACGAGACGGTGATCCGAATCAATGGCAAACAGTTCTGGCTGTACGCCGCTGTCGATCCCGAGACGAACAAATTTCTGTATGTACGTCTCTTCACGACGACTACGACGGCATTGACGCAACGGTTTTTGCGAGAGCTTCATGAGAAACACGACGTCGCTGACGCCGTGTTTCTCGTCGATAACGCACACGATCCAGCGACTGCATTGCAACGAACTGGGCTCCGATTTCATCCCGAACGACACGGAAATCAGAACGCCGTCGAACGTGTCTTTAGAGAGATAAAACGACGCACTTCTTCGTTTAGCAATAGTTTTAGCCACGTCGATCCAGCGACCACCGAAGCGTGGTTACAGGCCTTCGCCGTCTGGTAGAATTCGCGTAACTAAACCCGATGGCGAAATCACAGACTGATCTGAAACGTCCAGAGTGCGATCATACCAATCCCAATCGTCGCCAGAACGTTCTCGGTTCGCCAGGCGATGATCGCCGCTATGGCCCCTGCGAGAAGCATCGGCCACTCGAAGCTGAGTCCGAACGATGGCTCAACTGAGAGCACGACTATCGCGGGGACGATCAACGCCGCCAGCACGGCTGCAGGAACAAACCTGAGAATACCGATAACCTGCGGTGGGATCCGATCGAGGCGACCGAACAACAGGATGAACGAAAGACGAAGTACCAGAGTCCCTACGCCTGCGGTCAGAATAACTAGCAGTATAGTCTGGGAGTTGTAGCCGCCCGTCACGCCGATTCACCACCGTCAGTGGCGTCGTCGAATTCCTGGGTCGAAGGGAATTCACCGTTCAAGCATTCAACGGTGACTCCTACGAGGATACCGATGCCCGCGGCCACCACGAGCCCGAGATTGAACGGAAGCGGGTCGGTGATAACAGCGAAAAAGCCGGCCACGAGAGCGGTAATCGCAGTCGGTCGACCTTTTAACACGGGGAATAGCAACGCCATGAACGTCAATGGAATTGCGAACTCGAGTGAGAGCCCCGCCGGAACGTTTGCGCCGAGGAGGACGCCGACGACGGTTCCGACCTGCCAGGTAATCCAGAGCATCATCGCGGTGCCGAGATAGAACCACTTTCTGCTCCGTTCGTCGGGAGTGGTTTCAGCGAATTCGGTAACCGACAAAGCGTAGGCAAGATCCGTGAGTACGTACGCGCTGAACCATTTCGACAACGTGGAGTAACGACTGAGATAGGGGGCGATAGAAGCGCTGTACATCATAAACCGGAGGTTGACGATAATCGCGGTGAAGACCACGACGACAATCGGCGCTGACTGTCCGATCAGGTCTATTGCAGCAAGCTGGGCCGCTCCCGCGAAGACGACTACCGACATCGCTACGGCGAGTATCGGCGAGATACCGACGTTGACCGCAGTCACCCCCGTAATGATGGCGAATGGAACCATCCCAAGCATCAACGGTGCACATGCTCGCAGCCCATCGACGAAATCAGTGCGTGCGCTCATCCTGTCACCGTCCAGCGTCGTTCGTCGACGTGTCCTCGGATGGCACGCTGCTCGCCCTCGGCGAAGCGAATTGATGCGGCATCCTCGCTGTTGTCTACCGGTTCGGAGATACCCCTCATAATCGAACCGTCATTTCACATTCGGTGACGGAACGACAGTCACCGGTGCGGGCGAGTTCCGGATTAAGGACAGTGTTGTTCCTCCGAAAATGACCTTCCCGACCGGCGAACGCCGCTTGTCGGGGACGACGACCTGGTCGATCGATTCGTCGTTGATCGTCTCCAGAATTTCGTCGACTTCGTCACCCTCGCGAACGACTAACTGCGCCGAGATACCTCTGTCCTCGAACGCCTCCATTGCCGACTCGACCGCAGACGGGAGCGAGAGATCCTCCTGATCCAGCGAGACGTAGCTTCCGTCCGATCCAATGAAGTCGACGTCTCGAGCCACGTGGACGATGACCACAGAAAGTTCGTCTCGTCCAGGAAACGATGCAATCGTCTCTACTGCGCGTGATACGCCAGCGTCAGCCGTTCCAATCGGTACGAGTACCGAATACATGGCTCACAGTTGGAGAGTACGGGTAATAAGACTCCGCCTTATTGAACGCATTTTGATATTATATCTCGGCTTAATTCGCCGGTATATACATAACTAATCGGGAGTCATCCAAATCTAGACTGAGAAATGACTGCATCCAGTCGATCAGACCTGGTAGTGATTGGTGGAGGCCCTGGGGGCTACGTTGCCGCAATCCGAGCCGCACAGCTTGAGATAGACGTCACACTTATCGATGCCGACGCGCTCGGTGGAACTTGTCTCAACTACGGATGTATTCCGTCGAAAGCATTGTTGTCTGCCGCCGGATTAGTCCATGAGGCCAGCCACCGAGAGTCGGCCGGAATTTATGCCGATCCGTACGTAGAGTGGAGCGAACTCCTCGAGTGGGGGTCGGGCATTATCGACCAACTTACCGGCGGCGTCGAACAGCTCTGTGAGGCTGCTAATGTCGACCTCCTTGCAGGCCGTGCGACGTTCGTCGATGAAACCGAACTCACGGTCGAGACATCAGACGGTGATGAACGGACCGTCTCGTTCGAGCACGCCATCATCGCCACCGGAAGCCGGCCGATCGAGCTCCCCGGATTTCCGTTCGAGAATGACCGTGTCATGACTTCCAGAGACGTGTTCTCACTCGAGGAGCTGCCGC
Organism: Natronosalvus rutilus; assembly: GCF_024204665.1. Taxonomy (NCBI): domain Archaea; kingdom Methanobacteriati; phylum Methanobacteriota; class Halobacteria; order Halobacteriales; family Natrialbaceae; genus Natronosalvus; species Natronosalvus rutilus. The sequence continues at coordinate 103,443 of NZ_CP100356.1, forward strand.
GAAGACTGGTCATTATAGGGGCGGGATACATCGGGCTCGAGCTGGCGACCCTGTTCCAGAAACTCGGCGTCGACGTAACCGTCCTCGAGTACGAGGACGACGTACTTCCCGGCTGGGACGACGACCTCCGACAGATGATCCGCTCGCATGTCGAATCGCTCGGCGTGACGTTCGTATTCGGGGAATTAGCCGCCGACTGCACGGTCGACAGCAGCCAGGTCACGGTGACGACCGAACTCGACAGCGGCGAGAAGAATTACTACGAGGCCGACCGGGCCATTGTCGCCGTCGGTCGGCAACCAGTCACCGATTCGGTCGACCTCGAAAACGCCGGTATTGAGGTGACTGACGCCGGATTTATCGCCATCGACGGCAGCTGTCGAACGAACCTAGAACACGTCTTTGCGGTGGGCGATGTCGCCGGCGAGCCGATGTTGGCGCACAAGGCCAGTGCCGAGGGCATCGTCGCCGCCGAAACAATCGCCGGGCTGGATGCGAGCATTGACGACCATGTGATTCCAGCGGTCGTCTTTACGGATCCCGAGGTTGCGACAGTCGGACTCTCCGAAACGGCCGCCGCAGAAGCCGGGTTTGAGCCGGTCGTCGGCCGAATGCCGTTTGGGGCGAGTGGCCGCGCGCTGACGACAAATAGCCCAGAGGGTTTCGTTCGCGTCGTCGTCGACGAACCATCTGGAACGCTCCTTGGTGCGCAGGTCGTCGGCGAGCATGCCTCCGAACTTGCCGGCGAACTCACGCTCGCGATCACCGCAGAGATCTCGGCCGAGGCGGTCGCGGAGACGGTCCATGCTCATCCTACCCTCTCGGAGAGCGTAATGGAAGCGTGTGCCGCCGCACTCGGAAAGGCTATTCACACCACATAGACGAGGTGTCGAAAGCCCTCTCAGTAACCCCAGTCTAGAACAGCATTGAGGCTGAGCGCACAAAGCGCAAACCCGGTTGGGACGGCCAGAAAACCGAACGCGATACCCCAGCCGAAACCGTCAGACAACAGGCCAACGCCTACTGACCCCGTAGAGCCTAGGACGCCGTAGACGGTACGAACAAGTCCGAACCCCATTCCCTGTTCCTCGCTCGAGAGGTGATCGAGGAATCGGGGCAACAGTGCCGACATAAAGCTCATTCCGATTCCAAGCAGGAGGACGCCCACAGCGACGGCGACAGGGCCGGATCCGACCACGAGGACCGAGAAGGCAGCGATACTGGCTACGAGGCAACCGATGATCGTCGGGTCCCGGCCGACCCGGTCGGAAGCGTTCCCAACGACGATCTGTACGACACCTTGGATCACGAAGTATGCCCCAAACGCCATACCCGCCAGCGTTGTCGACAGTCCGTGATATCCGGCGAGAAACGCAGGTAGAAACGAAGCGGTCGCCTGCCAAGCGAACTCGCAGGCGACGGCCACAAAGACTGTGAACGCAATCGGCGGGCGCGAGAGTAGGTCAGTGACCGACTTAAGGTCGACGCGGTCCCGCATCGGTTGGGACGGTCGGCGGGGCGGCGTCGGGCGTACTCGCCAGAAGAACAGCACGAGAGTTGGGAAGGCAATGAGAGCTCCGACTGCAACAGCGGGTCGCCAGCCGTAGCGAACGGCGATCCAAGCAACGACGACCGGGGTAAGCACACCCGCGACTGGACTGCCCGTATTGTGCAGTCCAATCGCAGTCCCGATGTCGTCATAGGTTCTGGTCAATAGTGTGGTCGCGACGCTGTAGTGCAATCCAGCGAAGCACCCCAGCAGAAGTGTGCTGAAAAGGAAGAGGCCGAACACAGGCGAGATAACAATGAGAAGCGTTGCAACTCCGGTACCGCCGATGGCGAGCAAGATGATTGGCCGCTCGCCGAACCGATCCGCGAGAACGCCGCTCGGAAACTGTGCGAGCGAGTACGATAGCCATAGCAGTGTTAGTGCGAGGCCGAGAATCGCGTTCGACACACCGAAGTCGTCAACGATGTCAGGTACGACCGGGCTGATGGCTAACCGCGCCACCATCGTGACGAAAAACGCGAGTGTACAGAGCGTGAGGACAGTATGTCGGTACTGCCACTGCATCTGAGGTGTACTTGAGATGTGTTCACTCTCTATGGATACCGAAAGAGCATACCGGTTCCGGCAGACTGAGCCGCATCGCTGCGGTCGGTTACGACAGTAGCCGATGGTCGAGAATAGTTGAACAAATGATGATTAGATAAATAATTAAGTACCTTGTTGACAGACAACACACCTGATGTCTCAAGAGCAGGTGGACGAATCCACAGCGAATAGCCAGATGATTATCGACTGCGACCTTCACCAGAGCTACAGGTCGCCGGATGAAATTTCCAGATACCTGCCGAAACGGTACGATTATCGAGGGGTTCGAATCCCAACACTGACCTATGGAAACCCAGCGGGGTTCGGTCGAGAGGATGCACTCCCTGATGATACAGACGACTTCGAGTATGCAGGCTCCGAGTACTCGAAGTTCAAGGAGAACCACCTTGACCGGTACGGCATTGACTATGCGCTCCTCACCGGTCACGCCCACTTCAATATTAACGCCCTTCCGAACAGGGATTATGCGGTCGAACTCGCTCGAGCACACAACAAGTGGCTGATCAATGACTGGCTTCCGAAGGATGACCGGTTCCGAGGTTCATTGCACGTGGCGATGCAAGACCCCGAGGCGACCGCGGCGATGATCCGTGAACAGGGGACGCACCCGGACATCGTCCAGATCCTCATTCAGGGCGGTAGCACACAGGTCCCGCTGGGTGACCCCCAGTATTGGCCTGTCTACGAAGCTGCAGCCGAGCTAGACCTCCCAGTCGCCCTGCACGTTTCCTCAGAAGGGGAGGCGAACACAGGGTCGCCAACCGGCGCGGGCTTTCCAAATACCTACCTCGAGTGGCACACCACGTTTCCGGCCGTCTTCATGGGGCAACTCGCGAGTATCATCGCTGAAGGGGTGTTTGAAGAGTTCACCGACTTAAAATTCGTCTTTACCGAATGTGGCTACACCTGGGTGCCGTTTTTCATGTGGCGTATGGACGAGGAGTGGCGAGCCACGCGGGCTCAGGTACCGTGGTTAGAGCAAGCCCCAAGCGAGTATATCAGGGAGCATGTTCGTTTTACGACTCAACCCGTACACGCCCCAGAGAGGCCACATCAATTCAAACAGATCCTCGAGATGATGCACGCAGACGAGACGTTAATGTTCGCCAGCGACTACCCTCATTGGGATTCGGATTCACCCGAACACGCGCTGCCGAACCTTCCCGATGATCTCACCGACCGCATCTACTACGAGAACGCCGCGGAACTGTACGGGCTGAGCGCCTAATCCATGGTCGAACGATTCGAAATATGTCCGGCGAACGAACTACCACCGGGTGAACGAACGCTCGTTCAGCTTGGCAACATTCCGGTCGGCGTGTTCAACATCGAGGGCGAGTACCACGCGATGCAAAATGTCTGTCCCCACCAGCTTGCGCCACTGTGTGAAGGTGAGGTAACAGGGACAACGAGCGCACCGGCCGTTGGCGAGTACGAGTGGGAGTGCGACGGAGAAATCGTCCGCTGCCCGTGGCACGGTTGGGAGTTCGAGATCTCCTCCGGTGAGTCGGTATTCAATCCTCACGGTGTGCGTACGCGAACGTTCGAGACTGCCGTCGAAGGTGGTAACGATGCCGACTCACAAGCAGCCGTGAAAACTGACGAGGCTGTCTCCTCTGAGTGTCAACGCGAGGGAACCACGTTACGCGGCGACGAACCGCCGGTCAATACCTACGACGTCGAAGTCGAATCCGAGACGGTCGTCGTCTACATCTGACCGGATTTCATCGTATCCCCCCTTATTCTGGAGAGAGTGCGGCGTGAACGATCTCCGGATCGAACGCGTCTCCTGGAAGTTGGCGTTTGATTGCCGTTTCGGCCTCCGAAACAGGGAACACATGTGAATTGATCCGCTCGACGTCGTCAGCGTTGCGTTCGAGAATCGCCATTGCGCGTTCGACATCGAGCGCCTGCCCACGACCACCCAAGACAGAGATTTCATCGACGACAATTCGGTCTAGCTCGACCGAGGTCTCGCTTCCAGTCAGACCGACGAGGACGGCCGTACCGCGCGGCCGCACTAGGTCGATCCCGAGCTGAATCGCTGGTGACGCCGGAGCGGTGACGACGACTACGTCGAACCCCTCGCCATCGGTCGGCTCGAGTGCGCGCTCGGCGATGTTGTCTTGATCGGAATACAACGTTTCGGTCGCCCCGATGTCCGCAGCGAGATCGAGTTTAGTGTCGTCTTGTTCGAGTCCGAGTACGACCACCGGATCGGCGCCCGCCTCCGCGGCGACGATGGTCGAGGCTAGCCCTTGCGCACCTGGGCCAACGATGGCGACACTGTCGCCAGGTGAAACGTCCCCCTTCCGTAGGATCCAGCGAACGCCGTTTCCGATGACACTGCCCAGACACGCTGCACGGCCCGAGACGTCGTCACTGATGGGGTGGAGGCGCGAGTCCGGGTCGAGGTACATATATTCGCCGTAGCCTCCCCACAGGTGCGGTGGCTCCGTTGCGGAGAGCGTGACTCCGTAGCTGCGATTCTCATCACACATGTGGTAGTGACCGCGCTGACAGTCCTGGCAGTCGAAACACGGGATGTAGGGTTCGGGCATGACGCGGTCGCCGACTTCGAGTCCCCAGCGCTCAAGGGTCTCCTCAGCACCGTCGACGATGCGTCCGGCCACCTCATGGCCGAGTAGCAGGGGGAACGAGTCGAACGGTGACTTTCCTTTGTAGATGCCGATATCGGAGCCACAGACTGACGTTGTTTCGACCTCAAGGAGAGCACCGTAGTCCGAGACGTCCGGGACGTCGAACGTCTCGGGTTCGAGGCGCCCGGGCTCGTGAAGGACCATTGATTCGGTTGTCTGCATTTTACTCGACCCGTCGGATTGCACGTTTGATGTCGGCTCCGTTGGGAAGCACCTCCTTTTCGAGTCCGGGCGCAAACGGAATTGGCGTATCTGGTACGCCGACGCGCTGTGGCGGCGCATCGAGCGTGAAAAAGCCGTCTTCGACGACTCTCGAGGAGACCTCGGCGTGGAATCCATACGACATTGGGCTCTCGTCCGCGATGACGAGTCGGCCCGTCTTGGCGACACTTTCGATGATCGTCTCAGCGTCAAGAGGGTACAGCGTCCGTGGATCGATCACCTCGACGCTGACGTCGCCCTCGAGATCCTGTGCGACCGACATCGCCTCGCTGAACAGTCGCTGTGTCGCGACGACGGTGACATCCTCACCAAGGTGTTCGATGGAGGCTTCACCGATCGGGATAGTGTGGTCGTCACTGGTCGGCACCTCACCGCGTTCGTCGTAAATTGTCTTGTTCTCGAAGAATACGACGGGATCGGGTGAACGGATACTCGATTTGATCAGCCCCTTCGCGGCCGTCGGCGTTGACGGTGCGACGGTCTTAATCCCGGGAAGATGGGAAACGAGCGTGTGTACGGTGCCAGAGTGCTGGGCGGCTGCGCTTAGTCCCGCACCTTCGGTCGCACGCAGGACGAGCGGAACTTCGCTGGCACCGCCAAACATGTATCGGGTCTTGCCTGCCTGGTTCATGATCTGGTCGAAGCAGACCCCGATGAAGTCGGAGAAACTCAACTCGACGACCGGTCGAAGTCCGGTCGCGGCGGCACCGACTGCACCGCCTACTTGGGCAGCCTCGCTGATCGGCGTGTTCCGGACGCGCCGTCCGCCGAACTCCTCATACAGGCCGGCGGTCACCTCGAAGGACTCGCCATCCTCCTCGTCTTGCCCGTACAGCATGACCGCATCGTCGTTTTTCATCTCCTCACGAAGTCCTTCGCGGATGGCTTCGCGGAACGTTATCGTCTCGGTGCTCTCAGTGGATTCGGTTGTCGCTCCAGTCTTTGACATCAGTACTCACCCCAATGTGGCTGTTCACGCGCTAGACGCTCGCGGTGCTGTTCGATCTCCGGTACCGTCTCGACGAAAACGTCCTCGTATGCCTCGTCGGCGTCGGCTTCGTCGGCCTTGCGGGCGAACTCGAGCGCGTCAGCCATCTTGGCCTCGGCCGTCTCACGAAGCTCTTCTAGCCCCGACTCAGTCAGTTCGCCCGCCTCGATTAGTTTCCTGGCAAAGTTCGATATCGGATCACGCTCGTCGCGCCACTCCTCGATCTCCTCGTCCGACCGGTATGGCTGCTGGTCGCCTTCGAAGTGCCCTCTATATCGGTACGTCTTAGCTTCGATGATTGTCGGACCCTCGTCCTCGAGTGCGCGCTGGCGCGCCTCGGAGACGGCCTCGTGAACGGCCTCTACATCTTGGCCGTCAACAACGACACCGGGAACGCCGTAGGAAGCGGACATGTCCGCGAGGTCCTCGATGTTGTGTTGTTCGTCAAATACCATCCCCTCAGAGTATAGGTTGTTTTCGATGACGAATACAACTGGGAGTCCCCACGTCGCTGCGAGGTTGAAGGACTCATGAACCTGCCCCTCCGCGACGGCACCATCGCCTATGAACGCCAGCGAAATCCAGTCCTCATTGCCGTATTGGGCCGTGATTCCGGCACCCATAGCAAGAGGGGCGCTCGCGCCGACGATCGGCTGGGCACCGAGCATCCCCTGGTCAAGGTCCGCAACGTGCATCGAGCCACCCTTGCCCCGACACTGTCCGGGCTCTTTACCGTAGAGCTCAGCGAGCAATCGGTCGGGCTCAAGCCCCTTCGCGATACTGTGGCCATGGGCACGGTGCGTGCTCGTAATGTAATCTCCCTCGCGAAGTGCGCCACAGGTACCGACAGCGACCGCCTCCTGTCCCTGCGAGAGGTGAACGAACCCCGGAATCTCTCCGTCGGCAAACTGATCCTGTACGGTATCCTCAAAGGCACGTGCGAGTAGCATCTTTTCAAGTGCCTCCTGTCTTCCTTCTGGGCTATCGATGTTCAGGAAAGTCATTCGTGACTGTTCACACAAAGCCACTACGGATACATATTCGTTCTGGATGGGGAGCGTTTCTCCCGGATCGTTTCCAGCAGTTACGACTACCGACGTAGAAACCTGAATAGGGCCGAGTGAACTACCCCGCCCTACTCGTCTAGGGCGACTCCTTGAGGACGGGAGCTTAGCACCCTCACCGCACTGCTAAATCCATCAACTATTGATTATTTCCGATGCCGCTTCGAGGGTATCGGCTAACGTCTGCAAGAAGCGGGCGGCGTCAGCGCCGTCAATCACCCGGTGATCGAACGAGAGACTGAAGCCCATCTGCTTGCGGAACTCGATGCCGTTCTCGGTTTGTTTCGCTTCCTCTTTAATGCGGTTGACGCCGAGAATTGCAACTTGGGGTGGGTTAATGATCGGCGTGAACGAATCAACACTGAATACGCCAAGGTTCGAGATCGTAAACGTCCCCTCCTGAAGATCGCTCGAGGAGTAGCGCTGGTTTAGGACCCGATCAGTCAGTGCGCCTCGCTGGTGGGCAATTTCGGTCACTGACATCGGCTCGACATCCCGAAGAACTGGCGTCACTAGTCCCGCATCGATGTCAACCGCAAACCCGATGTTGTGCTCCTCGTAGATGGTGTGAGTCTCCCCATCAAATGTCGCATTGAACGCCGGATGCGCTGCTAGCGTTTCGCTCACAGCCCCCAGCAGGATATCGGTAACCGAGACGACATCGCCGGCTTCATCGGCGGCATCAAGCATGGCTTCAGCATCAACCCACCGATCGACCGTGACGTGGGGTGCCTCCCAACTCTCACTGAGTCTACGCGCGATCGTCGATCGCATTCCCGTCAGTGGTCGTTCCTCCCGAACGGTCAGGGACTCGGTTGTCGTCGGTAATTCGCTCGCGTCACTTGTGGTTGTGATGTCGCGTTCAGCGGCCGCCTCGACGTCTCCTGCGCGGATAGACCCGTGTGGTCCCGTTCCTGAGATTGACCCCAGCGGGATGTCTAGGGTGGCAGCCTGTTTCCTCGCCCGCGGCGTAACGAGATCCGATTCACGGGTCTCTACGCTCGCTCCAGACTGGGGCGGCGTAACCGAGGCGGTATTACCCGAAACTGCTCGTTCGACGTCGTTCGCAGTTATCGCGCCCTTCGGTCCGGTCCCCGAAAGTCTCTCGAGAGAACAGTCGTACTCGCGGGCCAGTTGCTTGGCTTTTGGCGTCGCCCGGACGTGTTCGGACGGGGCTGTCGAGTCGTCAACCGTAGTCTCGTCCGCTGATTCCAACCCTTCGGCCCCAGACTCCTTACTGGCTGCGCCCGATTCGCCATCGAGGTTTACCCCCTCGGACTCAACCATCGAGAGCAACTCATCGATGTCCTCATCGGCTGTAGCGACGATTCCCATCGGAGCACCCGGCTCGACCTCTTCGCCCTCTCCGAGTATCGTGCGACGGAGGACACCGTCTTCGCGCGAGGCAACTTCCGCGACGGTCTTCTCGGACTCGATTTCGGCGAGCACATCGTTGTCGGTGACGACCTCTCCCTCCTCGAAGAACCACTCGAGAAGAACGCCGGTTTGCATCTCTACACCGAGCTTTGGCATCCTAACGATATACGACATCTACCAGTACTGTTCGTCCCTATCTTAAAAAATACTCTGTTGGAGGTCGTTTGGGCGTTTCAGTCTGGATGAGGTATGCAACTACAACCGGACGGGATGGTACAATATGTACGTTTGTTTCTGGTGCCGAAAGGACTTTGTATGATAGGTGTACTCAATCGACTATGGCAAACATAGGTCATAATTTGTCCAGTCGGTCGCGCAGACAGTACCTCAAATCGGTCGCTGCACTCTCTGCGGCTGGGGCCGCCGGATTCGCAGGCTGTCTCGGCGATGACGACGGTGGGTACTCGTTGGAAGCGAACGCGGCGGGTGCTGATGGAACCGTTCACGGCGACGTAGCCAAGATGGTGGGCGAGCGGCTCTCCGAGAAGACCGATGGTGAGATTGAAATCGATGCCTTCACCGACAACGAACTCGGTGGGCTCAACGAATCGATGGAGAACGTCGCGTCAGGTGCGCTCGACATTTACGTCAATGTGTACGGACTGGCTGCGGGCTTCTACCCGGAGGCCCAGATATTCGACGCGCCATACATGTACGATGACGATGATCCATACGAACACATGATAGAGGTGACGGACCCTACCCAATCCGAAAGTGCCGAAGAACTCATCGAAGCTATCGCCGAGGAAACGGGCCTACGTTCACTCGGAACATTCCCACAGGGTACGCGAAGGGTCAGCATCTCCGGCGACGCTGTCTACCATCCAGACGACATGGAAGACATTCTCCTTCGGGGCGTCCCGGTGCCAATTTTCGAAGAAACGGTTGTCGGACTCGGTGCACAGGTCACGGAACTAGACTGGGGCGAAGTACCTCAGGCGCTTTCGACGGGATCTGTCGACGGACAGGAGAACCCGTACGAAATCATGGTCGGGGCGGGAATCCAAGAGCACACCGACTACGTTCTCGAGACTAACCACATGCACCCGGCGCTGGCGTTCTGGATCAACGACGATCTGTGGCAGGAATTTTCCGATGAACAGCAGGACCTCTTCTACGAAGCGATTCACGAAGCCCAGCCAGAAGCTGTCGAGCAACTCGAGACTAATATTGACGAATCGAGAGACGCGTTCCTTGACGAGGGTGCTGAGATAATCACTAAGGACGAACTTGAGTACGATGCGTTCGTCTCACAAACACGAGAACACATCAGCAACGAATTCCCAGACTTCGTAGAACGGATTGAAGAGATCAGTGGCGAAACGTACGAATAAACGGCCTAACTGACTGACCATGTCTTTCACCAAACACCTTAAAAAGTTGTCACTGTATGTGACGAGTGTCGGTGTGATCGCAATCCCAGTCGTCATCTTGGCTATCATCCTTACTAGGAATGCCGGAATCAGAGTCAGCGGATTGCTCCCGTTGGCCCAAATCATTGGAGTCTGGGTGGTCTTTCTGCTGTTGGGAATGCTCGGGAGGGAACAGCGTCACATCCAGATTGGTTTCTTCACCGACAAGCTTCCTACACCGCTGGACCGATGGCACAAAATTAGCCTTCTTATTGTCAATATTAGCGCATGTGTGATATTCGCCTACAGCGCCATGATCGCGTTTATCGAGGGCTTTAACTCGACAGTTTCCGGTCTCGGTGTCCCGAGTGCGGTCTACTTCCTTGCACCCTTACTAGGGTTTACGCTGTTGCTCAGCGCCTACATCCTAGAGTTCGCCGCCTCGTTCGATTCAACGAAGAAATTGGTAGGGGTGTCCGCGGATGATTAATGAAGGAGTCCTAGTCGTCGTTCTCTTTTTCGTTCTCGCATTGCTGCGTGTCCCAGTATTCATTGCGCTCGGCTTGCCAGCGTCGGTGTACATGTTGGTGTTTTTCGGTTCGCCGATGGAATTTCCTGTCAACAGAATGGTTCGGACGGTCGACTCATTCACGCTGCTCGCGGTACCCATTTTCATCTATGTCGGAGCGTTGATGAACCATGGTGAGGTGACCGACAAAATCTTCGACTTTGCAGACGATATCGTTGGTCACCTGACCGGCGGCCTGGCTCAGGTCAACATCCTGACGAGCCTCATTTTCTCCGGTATTTCGGGGTCGGCACTTGCGGATATCGGCGGGGTCGGGAAGGTGCTAATACACACGATGACTGACCGAGGCTACGACAACAGTTTCTCGGCTGCGTTGACCAGCGCCTCGGCGACGATCGGACCGCTGTTCCCGCCAAGTATCCCGCTGATCCTTTATGGAATCCTTGCAGAGGAGTCGATTCTCGATCTGTTAATTGCCGGGGCGCTCCCCGCAATTGCGACCGTAATCTTCCTTATGGTCGGGACGTTCATCATCGCCTACCGGAATGATTTCCCAGCAAATGATCACCGGGCGCCACTCAAGTCGATTGGTCGTTCGTTCATCGTCGCACTTCCGGCACTCGTGACGCCGGTTGTCCTGATCGTTGGGATGCTCTCGGGGTACTTCGGGCCGACGGAAGCCGCGGCTGTTACCGTCATCTACATCCTGTTCATCAACCTCACGGTCTACCGAATCACGAACCTCCGGTACATCTGGGACGCCGCGGTCGAAACAGCGAAGACCACAAGCGTCATCCTCGTCATCCTTGGCGCTGCCGGACTGTTCGCATACGTCCTCTCCGTTGAGCGGATCGATCAGCAGTTCGCGGAGTTCCTATTCAGTATCTCTGAGACACCGGCCATCGTTCTCTTCATGGTGATTCTCCTCGTACTCGCACTTGGTTTAGTGCTCGACCCGTTAGCTGCTCTCGTAATGATCACTCCCATCGTCGTGCCGCCGCTCACCTCAGTCGGCTACGATCCGATTCACATGGGCGTTGTCGTCGTTTACGGGCTCATGATCGGTCTCCTGACGCCGCCGCTTGGGTTGTCAGTCTATCTCTCGGCCGACATCGCGGGTGCAGATCCGATTGAGGTCTTCCGGTCGAGCGTTCCATTCTACGGGATGCTCTTGGCCGGCCTCTTCGTCATCGCCTATATCCCAGAAATCAGCTTGTATATGCTCCGATTCACCTGACTTAGGCTGTCACCGTTTTTCGGCTCGAACGGAAATCTGCCCATCGAGTCGTTCGATTCGGGTATTGCCGATTTGTCCACCGTAAGGAGATAGCACCGTCATACTATGCTGATTCGTTACTGGACCGTGAACCCGCCGTCAACCGGAAGCGCGATCCCGGTGACGTACTCAGCGAGATCCGACGCCAAAAACACCGTCGCCTTTCCAACGTCGTCAGGTCGTCCCCAACGACCGAGCGGGATTTCCGCTTCGGCAGTCTCTAAGCGTTGCTTCTCGTCGGTCATTTCGTTGATCCGTTCGGTCTCCGTTGGCCCAGGGCAAACCGCATTCGCGCGGATACCGTATTCACCTCCCTCCTGTGCAACGTGTTTCGTAAGTCCCACGACACCCCATTTGGATGTCGTGTAGTGTGCGCCGGCGAGAAGGCTGATACGCAAACCAGCCGTCGATGCAATATTAACGATCCGGCCACCACCCTGTGCTTTCATCTCGGAAAACGCCGCCGCAGAACAGTTCTGAACGCCGGTCACGTTCACGTCGAGTACCTGCCTCCAGGTCCGTTCGTCGATTTCATCGTACTGCTGTGGCGAGATTATCGCCGCATTGTTAACCAATACGTCGAGTGCACCGAACCGTTCCACCGTTTCATCAACAATGCGTTCAGCGTCGTCCACGGTTGAGACGTCGCCGATCGCGGTTGTCGTCTCGACACCGTACTCTTCGTGCAGGGCCATCGCCACGGTATCGGCTGCTTCGCTGTCAATGTCGTTGATCGCGACGTCACAACCGTGTGCGGCTAGACGAGTGGCGATTCCACGTCCGATTCCTCTTCCTGCTCCCGTAACGAGCGCAACGTCATCAGTAAGTAACTTTGCCATCGTCAATTGTTGTACACACCCGTATTTAGTATTACTGACAGTGGCATCATCTCATCACTTGATGGTGATCTCGAAGCCGATTGGGTGTTCGATCGGGGGTGGCCCAGACCACGACACCCCCGATATCAACGGAGGAGAGCGGTCGTTTATCGCCCTGATTTCCGTGGCTTGACGCTTTTATCTGTAGACGGCACCATTCGACTGGTACCTCACAACGTGGCACTCTCAGACAAATACTGTCGGACAGAACCAAATTATATTCGATATATGTGAATTCTACGTCCAAAATCACCGGCATTATATCCAATGTTATTATAAGAAAGAATAAAAGTTCTACAACAATAATATAACTCTTTCGTTCATTATTGAATTCCGAAACCGGACCTATTCGAATGGTCTACGTTGGTCTGTGTCGGTTGGCAACGCCCCTTATAGTTTTTTGTGAACGTGCGTCACTACCGAGCACTCATCAGACATTCCTAAAAACTCTTGTCGTGAACCCCGTTAGACGATAAAATGATACTTTATTCTACATTAGGACTGTTCGAGACGCTCGATAAATCGATCAACAGATGGTCACACAGCTGGCTTACATAAAAATTCGTGTTTTGTGAATCCAGACCGCGACGTGACGGATTCATTTAAAATGGTCCTACACCGCGCTACACAGGTTCGATCATGGCGCCCCTTCTATTACAAATTTATGTTTGTAATGATGTCGGCGGCAGTGAGTAGGATGCGTGCCCCTGGGAAAGGCTACCTAAAGATGTCGGCTATCACCGTTGCTATCGGATTATAAGTATTCGGCAAGAGTGAACGAATACGTGTCGGTTGAAATCTCATGTCGCGCGGAGTCCATGTCGATGTGTTGTCCGAGAGTCGAGCCGGTCCGTTGGCCGCCCTTCGGTGTCGCGTCGCTCATTTACGACCCCGAACATCGCCCAGGATAGGTCCTAACTTCTTCATGACACGTTTGGAATTCCAAGTGAAAATCGTTGATAGGAGATAAGATCATGATAAATTCGAGACATTACATGGTTGCGTGATGACGTCGCGATAGCTACTAATGACGTAAGCAGAAACAGACGTGAGATCAGTCGAATTCTGGTAGAACAAGGTGCTACTGTCGTCACTGTGGATTTCCAATCCGATTCCAGTCAAGGAAGTCCTCAAACTGACTCCACTATACAGCGTCTTTATCACCTATCTATCGATATCCCGATCAGTATCTATAAGTGATAATCAAATGATATAGGGCTGAATCCTGAGATTCATTGACGGCTGCGGTTCTACTTCAGGAATATTATGTGAAAATCTGGCAGTGGTGAATCCCAAACTCTGGGCGGCTGGGACTCTCGTTACAAACGAATTCGAAAGAGCCAACGATGCGGTCCGGCCTCAGCAGTATCCCGTTTACGACAATGAGCGTACTCTTCCTCTCCTTACTATCAATTCGTATCGATATCTCTCCCTCTGAGATGTCTTCGAACTGTTTTTGAATACTCATTCGGACGTTAGCAAGTTCGAATGCGGCCTCGCCTGAGGAGCACTGCCTCGTTTCTCGCACCGCTATCGCACCCAGAGCACTCAGTAACGAGGACTGCAGACACAGCATAGCTCGACTGTACCGGATTTTTCGTTCAAACCACCAACCGACGGGCATCATGACGGGCGATATAACGAGCGAACATCGTCTTCGAACTCGGCCTTTACCTGTTGGAGGGCCTCGAGAAACTCATCCTCAAGGCGAGTGCTCGCGACGCGATACGTAGGTCCCCCGACGCTAAGGGCCCCGGCAATGGACGAATCCGGCCGCTCGACGACCACGGCGACGGCAGAGAGACCGGGCATGAGTTCATCGTGGTTCAACGCATATCCCTGGCGACGAATCGTCTCCAGTTCGTCGAACAGGTCCTCTTCGTTCGTAATCGTGTGCTCCGTTCTCTCTGACAGTCCCCACTGATCGATCACTGATGAAACCTCCTCGTCCGACATCTCGGCTAGTATCGCCTTTCCACTGGCCGTGTCGTGCATGGAATAGTTGCCACCGACGTCGTACGTCGGATCGTTTGGAATGCTGTTTCCATAGAGTATGGTTATTCGCCCGTGTTCTTCGACGGCAAAATTAGCCCCCTCTTTGGTCATTGATACAAGGTTCTCGACATGGTCCTCGGCGTACCGATACTCAGGTTTCCGCTGTCTCGCGTAATTACCATAGTAGAAAAACTGAAGACTGAGATGGTATTTGTCCCCTTCCTTAACGAGCAATTGGTTCTCCTCAAGCGTCTTGAGATGCCCATGAACTGTACTGTTAGCCAATTCCAACTGGTCGCTCAACTCGTTCATCGTGGCTCCATTGAATTTCTTTAGAAGCTCAACGATCTTGAACGAGGTTTCGGTAGTTTTGACCCGCCGTGACATCGTCAACTAATGGAAAATCAAGACGTGCACATATAAAGATTCGCATTAAGTGAATTTCGTTGTTCAGAATAGCGTTGTATAGCGTGAGTTGGTGAAGTTCGTGTCTATGCTATAGTCATCGTGATTAGTTAAGCTAATTCCACCGAGCGTCAAAGACTTGGAACCCGTCTCAACTGTTAATGGATGGACGGGACTGAAAATATTACAGAACTATATTGTTCGTCGTTTCATCTTTCGAACGACATGTTCAGCGCTGTTCCGATTTCCGTGTCATTCGGGTCGAAATGGGAGTCCAGCTCGTTGCAATGCAGCCGCTAAATGATGCGCATGGCCGGTGAGAAAAACGCCGTGGTTCTCACAATATTCTCGAAGAAATTGCTGTGTTGCTGCCGTCGTTGTAATTGTAAAGAGCCGTACGTGCAAGATTTCGTTCGTCTCGAGACCGGCAGTAGCGTACAGCCAGAACTGTTGGCCGTTGATTCGGCTCACGGTTTCGTCGAGGGCGACGTGATTCGGACTCGCATTGTTGGCTGGTTGTGGGTCGGCTTTCTGCACCCAGTCGTGGACAGCTTTTCGCGACCGTTCGATATCGAATCCCTCAAATTTTGAGATAGTATTTAAAGCGATAATTAAGCAAGGTGGAGGCGAATACCAAGCTTCATCAGTCGACGCGGTGTCCGCTCTCGCCTAGACACTCAGAAAATCGTCTTGTCTCACCCTTCATCCTTAAGTGAACACGACGAACATTCACTCCAGATCAATTGGCCCCATGGCACTATCCTAATCATAAAATCTCTAAACTGATTAAAAGACATGGAGAAGAATCTGGCGTGTTAACCAACGGTCTGGTATCTCTGCGCCGTGTGTGGGTTAACATCGTGCTCGGCAACAGACAGTGACTGGAACTGTTCGAAGTCCTCTCTACAGTAGTCACATCCGACCGTTGCTGCTTCTTTCCTCGCCCTCCACGCTAGTTCGTATAACAGTCGCGATCACAGAAGTGATTCTCTGATCGCTCAGCTTGTGATGGCGGCTTCAGCAACAATTTCCCGCAGGACTCCCATTCCAGTTCGACAGGCATGGCTCAGTCCTACGCCAGCCATCAGAAACCCTATCACTGATGAATGTCAGAGGAAATTAGCCTACTTGTCAGCGTTTACTGGGCCTTTATACCTAGAACGCACCTTTTCTCCATCTCGCCACTGCCAGTAGTAGTAGCGGTTGTCGTTGATTTCTTTCACCGTAATCGTCGCCTTCGACGGGACGTCACCCGGAAGGTCCGCTGGTCGCTCTTCGACCTCCTTGCTCTCGTTGTTTTCCGCTAGTCGTGCCTCTCGTTCTCGGTATTCAGCGAATTTCTCGGCGTACTGGGCAACGTGCCGAAGGAGTTCGGGCGAGTAGTCATTGAGTGTGTCGATGACGTCGGTGGGGAGGTCCGCTGGGGGCGTCGGTGGCTCGTAGGACATGGGCCGATCTGTGTTAACCAACACAGACGCAATGAGCATAGTTTTGTTGGTTAATTGGCGGAGATGGTGTCTTCAGTCCTCGGCGACTGTCTCGATAATCTCTTGGGCGGTCGAACTAATCCGCCCAAGACGATTCTGAATCACCTCAGGGTCGTCGCCGTGCCACGCAGCAAGATAGAACGCCGAGCCGCTCGTATCCAACCCGAAATACCGACCAACGATGTACGCGACGGCTTCCGCTTCGACTTCGCGCTTCGACCGTTCGTCCTCATCGTCGACGTCGAAATGGAGTAGCGCGTGAGCGTACTCGTGAATCAGCGTGACCGCGAGATCGGCCTGGTTCGGGCGGGCTTTCGCCTCCACGATCGGCGTGAAATCGTGGATATCCCGCTGTTTGCAGACGCCTTTCGCGTCGCCGTGGGCCCACTCAGCAGCGTCGACGATGCGAACCGTTACGCCGAGTTCATCCGTTGCCGCTCTGAGTAGAGGGACGAGGCCCTCGGCGTCGCCCGTCGCCTCCGTTTCTAGCTCAGGAAGCGGTTCTCCCTCGGTCTGCGAGATGTCGAAGACAGCGGCCGGGTTGAATCCGACGAGCCCTTTCGACCATTCCTCGGGTGGCGTCTCGTCGTACTCACAACCGATTTTCTCGTGGTAGCTCGGCGAGTTCTCGCAGTCCGGGCATTGCTTCGTGATGATCGGTGCCCAGATCCAGATCGCCTGTTCCCCCTCCTGGACGTGTCGGTCGAACTCGTTCCGCCAGGTGTTGAAGCCGGCGACCTTTGTCGCTTCGGGGCATTGGAGGTTGATGAGCAACGTGTTGCGATAGGAGTAGTCGTGGAACCGACTCTGGACATCGAGCCATTCCTGAAACTCCTCGCTGGCCTGCGCCGCATCAACGTCGTCAACGAGTTCGTCGATCCATCCTTCGATCGTACTGTACATCTCGTCTTTTCGTGTGTCGGTCTCCTCAAAGGAGGCCGACGAATTACTGGTCGTAGCCATTGTGTTCACCGAATCGAATTCACGGCGACTGCGTCGATTCTGAACTCGCCGCACCCCTCAGGGGCGTATAAAAACGTCGGAGAGTTCGAGCGAACAGTAATCGGTAGCAGGCTGGACGTGCCGCTACTGGAGTCGTTGGAGGAGTAGGTACCCAAGTGCTCCTAAGACGAAGGCGATTCCGACGTTGGCCACCAGCCCTACGAGTCCGATTCCAATCGTGAGCGCCAGGTGATCGGAATCGAGTCCTGCTCGTCCGAGTTCAACGGCGATCAGAGCGAGGACCACGCCGAGCATCGACAGGGGGAACGCGGCAACGATCCCGACTGCGACCACGGCGGTAATCGCATAGATCACCCCTAGAATGAGGTTCGACCCGGCGGTGCGTGCGCCGAACGCATACTTTCCGGCCACGCCTCCGCTCCCGTGGCACATCGGCATCGCCCCGAGCGGGATTGCAACCAGGTTCATTACACCCATACTGGATGCGAGTTCGTCAGTTGAGACGTCTGCATCGTAGAAATCTGAGAGGAGCAGTGAGGTCGCGATGGCCGCGTTCCCAACCGTCATTGCAAGCTGGGCGACCGTCCCTTCTACAGTTGCGATCGAGAGTGCCTGTGCATCTGGAAGGCCGACTGCGACGGATGGATATACCGGTGTTGGAAGGCCTGTCTGAGCAACGGTGATACCAACACCGACGCAGAGGACAACGAGTGCGCTCGCTCGGTGATACCCAGCGAGGATGACAATACCGGCGGTAGCAACCGCGATGAGTGCGAACGGAACACTGTTGAGACTGAGTTGAATGCTTGTCTCGAGGAGGATAAGCGCGACCGCGACTTGGACACCGCGAATAACGGGCTGGCCGATGTACTGGGTAATCCGGCCGAGTGTTCCGGTCCATCCGACGACGAGAAGAATACCTCCGGCGAAAAGGCCTGCGACCGCGAGTTCGCCTGCGGTAAGTGACCCAGCAATCACCAGTGCAGCGAGGGCCTTCATCGGTTCGACGGACATCGGCAACCCGTAGTAGAGTCCCCACACGACCTGGAATACCGCGAATCCGAGAAGGAGCTGGGTGAGCGAGAGGTCGGTCAGCGCACCGATAGCGACGACGATGGGGAAGACTGTAACGGAATCTCCTAACGCGCCAGTAAACTCACCGACTGAGAAATCGATGGCGGGTGTCTGTTCGTAATCGCTCGAATGAGCCACTATCAGGGGGATGTGGGTTCTGAACTTATTAATCCATCCAGTAACGAGATCCGGTGACCAGTTCTCTCTTCATAACTAAAACTGGTTACGTACTCAGTTTGCCCACACCCGACGCTGATTCACTACCGCTCTTCTTCGCTGAGGTCGTCGAAGAATCGGGAAACCCGGCGTTTGAGTTCATCTAACTGCGCTCCGGTATCGGATGCATCGAGGTCCCAGACTTCACTCTCTCCCGACCATCCGTCTGGCTGGAACTGCTCGACCGAACAGCCCATCGTCACGACGTGCGTCGCGTCTTCGATGTCTACGGGAGTGATCTCACGGGGCTTGCGATCGCTGATGTCGATTCCTTCCTCCTGGAGGGCTTCAATAACGTCGTCGTGGACGGAGTCGGTTGGATCCACGCCGCCGGTGGCAATCTCGATATCGAGCCCTCGGTTGTCTCGCTCGCGTTCGGCAAGTGCTGTCGCCATCTGACTTCGCCCAGCGTTTCCGACACAGACGAACACGATTTTCATCATCAGGTTTACTACGTCATAGACGCATATGAACTCGGTTCCAGTGTTCACCTCCGCAACGTGAAACTCACTGGTCATCCTCCCACTGGCGCTCGCGCTCCTGTCGGGCAACGCGCTCGCACCGGCGGTTGTCTTCATCCAGATGCTCGTTGAACTGATTAGAATGGTTGTTCTCGCATGAGTCATCCCCGGCCTGGTTGGTCTTGAAGTGACCTGATCAGATCCTCGATTTCGACGTTGGACGGAGTAATTGAGTCACTCTCAAGGCGTCAATACTGAACGCAGATTTGGGTCAGCGGAGTTCGTGGGTTTCATCAGCGATTCCAACCGTGACCAGATACTCGAGGAACTCGTCGAACCACTTGACGTCGCTGGGCGTGTCGGTCGCAAGGTGACGCACCCATTCGATGGCCCACCGGAAGGCGGGATCCGTTCCGCCCTTGCCATGGACGTACCACCAGCGAGCAACTTTGAGAACGACCAGCGGGTTCGTCGGTGGATACTGGCTAGCAAGCCCACGGGTGATCGACTCGATTTTGTCGGGAACGTCGGTGGGATCGACATTGCCTGATTGCGTGTTCGCGATATCGATCGAAATGTCGTCGATTGAGACGCTGTCGGCACTTTGTTGTTGACTCATATGAAGTCATCTCAGGCTGAAGACTCTCGATAGAGCCCTCGCCCTCTTTGGAGGGCAAATAAACACTCACGTCGGCTGGTTCTCCGGAGTTTCAGCGGCCGATAGTGCCTTGACGCGTGACCGGAGCGTCGGGGTTGATGTTGAACGCGACGATGGTGGAGTCCTCGGTTGCGGTGACGGGTATGTTGCTGTCGTCGGGCACGAGTGCGCTCTCGGTGCACCCCACTGGCTCATTGCCGACGTCGACTGCTCCGTCGAAGACATAGAGGTAGGTGTGCCAGCCCGGCCGCGACGGGAGCGTGGTCGTTGCGCCGGCGTCGAGTCGACAGTCGTAGAAGTCGACATCGTTGCGGACGTACAACGGGGCGTCAGTCTTCTCGGGGCCGAACAGGTGGCGCCACTCACCGGCGACCGGGTCGGGGATCAATTCGTGCTGGATGTCGGACTCGAGATCGAGACTGTACGGCCGGACGAATATCTGGAGCATCCGCAGCGGTGGGTCGTCCGCGAGCGTCTCCTCGGCGTGCCAGAATTCACTACCAGCGTTCATCACCATCAGGTGCTCGGAGTCCGTGACCAGCTTATTGCCCTCGCCATCGTCGTGGCGCATCACGCCGTCGGGCACCCAGGAGATGATTTCCTCATTACGATGCTGGTGCATTCGGATCAGGGTGCCCGGATCCATGAACGACTCGACGACCGTCGCGAGCGGGCCGTAGCCGTGGTCGTCGTGACCCGGAACAGCACGACCGGGGAAGTTGAAGTGGATTCTGAATTTGCCCTGATTTTGTGAGACGGCTGTTCGTGGAGCGGTATAGATTCGCGGCTGTGTCTGTGTCAATGTAGAATCGTCCATTAACAGCTAGTAGTCCCTCGGGCGCTAAATGGGTTCTGCGCGAGGACCACTTGAACAATTGGATAGGAGGTCCTGTACGGAACCCATTGACATCCTCCCTGATGGCGTTGTGACCGCTATCGTCCCAGCCACCAGATGTCCAATTTCCTCGAACTGCGTGCTACGACGAAGTCGTTTCGGTCGATGCCGACGATTGTGCCGGTGGGTCATTTGTCCAAGTTTCTCGACGATAGAGACCTTGACTCGGTCATCTCATTCAGCTCTGGAAACCTCGAGAGCGTCTGCGCCAATATCTTCAACGCGCGCCTTCCACCCACCGACTGAGAGCGTCTCCTCACCCGTATCGATTACGAGCGAGGCTTGAACGGGGATTGAGACGGTGTAATCGGCTTGTATCGGGCCTTTTAATTCGTAATCGACCAGCCGACCAGTCCACGCATTGCCGATTCGAGAATCTGTTTCGTGTCCAACGACCCGCACCTCCAGCGGGTGACCATTATCGAACTCCGACTGGAATCAATAATTGCACGCCAGGGGTTGAGGTATCGAGCAGGGAGCGAGATGGCCTCTTGAACGATTCGAGATGACGACCAGATCTGTTCGTAGTAGTGCTGGAACTGGAGCGTGAGACTCTGATTGGCGACGACATGATAGGATCGGCCGCTATTGGTTGGCATACCACCGCTGTAGACGCTATAGGCACGGTCTGCCGCAACAAGAACGCCTGAAATTTGCCTCGTTCGAACGCGGAGTCCATCAGGAAACCCGTTGGTCCCTACGTTTTCCTCACTGTCCGTAGTCGCCACGACAAGGCGAACGGTGACACCTCTATCAAGTGCGTCACGGATTTCGGACTCGAACAACGCGTAGCGATCAGGAGACAGTGAGAGCCACCACTCTGTCTCTTCGATGGCACGCCGCATGTGGCGATTTGCGGACTTTTCGTGGCTCAGGACCGTCACAGACCCCTCCGTAATCCGTTCCTGCTCATGAGTTTTCTCGAGTTCTCGCGAGACTAACTCGACAGTACTCGAAAACTGCCCGACGTGGCGTTCCTTATGTATTCGAGTGCAGCCTCCGGAGAGGGGGCAGAAACGGTCTTTCCACCGCTCTGTTCGTGTATCTCCACGAGCCCCATGTCGCTCAGGTAGTCGATGACATCGTAGATGCGGGCCTGCGGGACTCCTGATTCCTCTACAATATCCGATGGAGGCATCTGGTGCACCGAGAATTTTCACTCGCACCGACCCATCGGGGAGATCGCGACGCAACTTCTCGTCGATGTGAAGATTCCAGGTCGTATCGGTGTTGAAGCAGGCGATCACTGCCTCCTCGTAGCCACGATCCTCTATCGGTTCCTGGAATTCGACCCACGTGTTGCAATTCTTGCAGAACACTCCCTCGAAGGGAATGTGGCTGAATACCTCGTGCCCGCAAACCGGACACCAGAGGAACTCGAACAGTGCTTCGCTGTGGCGATCGATGACTTCCAGACTCATCTGTGGATCTGGCTCATATGACTCGGACCGCCCTTCCTGCCCGAGAAAAACACTACCAATAGACGTTCTGACCCCTCAGTGTTCAGCTCCGTAAACTATGAGAGCGTAAATCACCATCATCTTCGGGGCCGACGGCCAGATACTCCACGGGTAAGGATGCCTCAGCTTCTCACTCGCGGTCAATCCGGGCTCGTTGTACTTGATACGACGGCCGCTTTCGTGGGGTCGAGGTAAAAATCCTGAAGAGGAGTTTAAGACGCGGCTAGAGATGCCGACGACTATTCACGGTGATAGTGACGGTGTCGGTCGTTTCCGCTCCCGTGTTGTCGGTGGCGGAAAGCGTCACGGTGTACTCGCCGGGATCGTCGTAACGGTGGGCGTTCCACCAGCCCTCTGCCGTCGTTCCGTCGCCGAAGGACCACGCCAGGGAGTCGATCCAGCGTTCGTTGCCCGACGTATCCTCGACCTGGAACGTAACGCGCTCATCGACCGACGCGTCGGTCGTACTCGGGGCGAGACGTGCGACCGGCTCCGTCAGATCCTCAACGGCGATGGTGACAGTGTCGGTGGTCTCTGTTCCCGTGTTGTCGGTGGCGGTCAGCGTGACGGAGTATCTGCCGGGGTCGTCGTAGCGGTGGTCCGTCCACCATCCCGTCGCGGTGGTGCCGTCGCCCAGATCCCATTCTAAGGAGTCGATCCACCGTTCGTTGCCCGACGTGTCCTCGACGCCGAAACTGAGCCGTTCGCCAATCGTGACCTCGGTCGTGTCGGGATTGATACGCGCGATCGGCGGTTGGTCCGGAGGCGCCTCCGTTTCGTTGAGGTTGGTCGTCACCGGAATCGATGGCTCATCATCGAGGTTAGACTCGGTGTCGGTGACCGACCCTGCCCCGAGCCGCAGATCGGAGTCGATCCCTGCAGCAATGTCGTCGAGGTACCCACGCTGGACGGTGGGAGCGTTCGCACTCCCCATGAGCACAACCGTGCCGCCTGCCGCCGCGAACGACGCAACTGCGGCGAGTTCGTCCTCGGTGAACGCAGATGCCGGGGTCGTGATGATGAGTGCACGGGCCGCAGCGAGTCGCTCGCCAGCGGCCGTCGTCGTCACGTCGTTCACCTGCTCGAAGAAGATGTCCTGGCCTTCGAGGTACCGCTGGTAGTACGCCGCGTCCTCGTTCGATAGCGAGTAGCCCAGGTTGAACTGGCCGTGACCACCCTCGATCAGAATCGGACCGTCCTCACGGTCGCTCAGATCGGTGATGAGCTCGGTCACGAACGCGAAGTTGTCGTATACTGATGTGTCGACCGGATAGCCCTCGGCGGCTTCGTACGTCTCGTCTACGATCGGGGCGCCGAGATACGCCAACCGAGCGTCGTTGTCGACGCCGGCCAGGGGAATGTCGCCCTCGTAGGTCGTCTCGACGCCGCTTCGTCCCGCAGTCGGGGCCGCAAACGCCGGGACGCGATCCGAAGAAAGGGGACCTGACTCGGTGACGATAGCCGCCGGGTTCGGGAAGAACAGCTCCTCGACGGGTCGGTCCCGAATCGGCGAGGAGCCGAAAGGATCGCTCTCGGACCAGACCTCGAGGCCAGCGCTGCGAGCTGCGAACTCCGCGGCGAGGAACTCGTCGTGGCGAGCGAACCCGGAGCCGTACACCCGGGCGTGACCCGCCTCGACGACCCGGCGGTTGTACAGCGTATCGCGACTGCCGTCTCCGGAGGCGTCGTAAGTGAGGTACCCGAGGATGCGTCCGTACTGGTCGCGGACGGGTTCGGTCGCGTCGAAGGTGAGATCGACTGTGTCGCCCGACGAGAGCTCTCCCTGGGCGAACGCGGTCGCGGCGTCGCCGGCCGCTTCGAGGTAGCTGTAGGAGTCGATGCCCCTCCCACTCCTCGGCGCGTTCGGTGTTTGTCGCGCTTCCCGTCTCGGGCGTGTCGAAGCCGAGCGTGCGGACGGATCGCTCCCGGCCGTCCTCGAACGCCACGTCGATAGTGTCGCCATCGGTGACCGAAACGACCTCGACCTGGCAGGTCTCGTCGCGGTCGAGTTCGAGTCCGAGGCCCTCGCGTTCGTGGAAGTACTCGAAGTCGTCGTTGAAATTCTCGGTCGTCGGAACGAAGTCCGCGTAGGCGTTGTTCTGGTCGTCGTAGACCTGGTCGTCGTTGAACCGGAACGGCGCGTCGATCGCCGTCGCGATTTCGTTGACGTTCGCCGTCTCGTCGTAGTCGCCGTAGTCCGACTGGTCGAACAGGAAAACCGCGCTGCCCGAATCGACGAACGAAGAGAGTGCGTCGAGTTCGGCACCCGAAAACGCGGCGGTCGGCGAGGCGACGACGAGGCCGTCGGCATCTGATAGCGCCGGCGAGCCGAGGCCGTCGAAGACGGAGAAGGCCTCGTTCACGTTCGACGTCGTCGGGACGTACGGGGCGCCGGCGTTGTTCTCTTGGTCCTCGACCTGGTCCGCGTTGAACCAGAAGGAGAGATCGAGGCTCTCGGCGATTGCGTTCAGGTTCGCGGTCTCCTCGTTCGTGAACTCGGACTCGTCGAACAGGAACACGGTCCCGCCATCGGCGAGGTGGTCGGCGACGGCCGCGAGTTCGGCGTCCGTGTACGGCTCTGCCGGTGAGGAGATCGCGAGGAGGTCAGCGCCCTCGAGCGGGGAGGCACCGGCGCCCGGGTCCGACCCGTCGCTCCCGAAGAAGCCGAACGAGCCGTTGAAGTTCGTCGTCCGGAGGACGAAGGGGGCCCAGGTGCTGTGTTCCTCGTCGACGATCTGGTCCGAGTTGAACCGGAACGCTACGTCGAGCGCGGCCGCAATCTCGTTTAGTTCCGCCGTCGAATGGCCGCCGTAGTCGGCTTCGTCGTGGACGAAGACGACGACGCCGGAGTCGACGAACTCCGCAAGCGCGTCGAGATCGGCACTCGAAAACGACTCGCCGGGTGTCGTCACCATAGCGAGGTCGGCTTCCGAGAGGTCGGCTGCGAGGTCGTCACTCGCGGTCACGTCGAACCCGCGGCCCTCTGCATGGGTGACGAGCCCCGAGTAGTCGCCGAGTGCGAGCGCCTGGCCGTGGCTCTCGTCAAAGACTACCGATCCGCTTCCACCGAGTCGGTCGGTCCACGCGTTGACGAGGAACTCTCGGTTCGCATCGAGGTCACTGTCGTCGGTCGCTAGGGCGGCGCCGACGCCGACCACGCCGCCGTCTGCGGCAACCAGCGGGATGTCGACGTCCGCGGGGTAGGAGACGAGGCCGTCGCCGGCCTCGTCGACGTTCTCGGCGGTCGACTCGGCCCACACCGCGACCAACGAGTCGTCGGTGAGAGGGGTCTCGTCGGCACTGACGAGACTCGCCGTCGAGTAGAACTCGAGTTCGTCGATCGCGGGGCCGGTCGGAGCGCTACTCTCGTCGCCGACGGCCAGGTCGGCCTCGACCGTGACCGGCTCGGCGTCGCCGGCGAGGGTGATCGTCGCGGTCTCGCTCGACGCGGGGTTCTCGGCGCCGTCGATCTCGACGACGACGGGACCCGCGACGTCGGTCTGGTAGTGCCCGGAGAGGTCGAACGTCGCCGACGATCCGCCGTAGCTCCCCTGGTTGACGCTGATCTCGCTTTCGTCCGTGCCGTCCGAAAGGCTCCGGGTCATCCTCACCGTGACGTCGTCCTGGTTCAGCCCGTCCAGGCTCGCCGACTCGTACGCGACGGTGATCGTATCGACCTCGTCACCGTCGGCGCCCGACTCGCCGAAGGAAACGTCCTCGAGCGTCCAGGTGTGGACCGAAGGCTCGCCTGGCGTCGCCGGCTCGGCCGTAAGCACGCCCCCGTCGACATCGGGGTTCTCGCCCGATCCCCCGGCGAGCGACTCGGTGGTCGCCTCGAACTCGTAACTCGCGCTCTCCACGGTGTCCGCGAACGAGGCGAACCTCGAGGAGTCGTAGTAGGTGTCGTGAGCGTCGTCCCAGAGGAGCGTCCCGCCGTCGTCGATCATCTCCGCGAGAAGCGAGAGCGCGAATTCTTCGTTGGTGCCATCTAGCTCGCCGTCGGCGATCAGCTCCGGCGTTCCGAAGCCGACGACGTCGCCGTCGGTTGAGACCAGCGGAATCTCCTCGTCGTCGCCGTAGATGTAGGACGCTGCGTCGCCGGCATTGTCCACGTTCGCCGCCGTGGGCTCCGCCCGAACCATGACCGTCGAGGGTTCGGTCAACGCTCCGCCATCGGGGGCGACCTGACTCGCCGTCGAGGGAAACGTAAGTGAGGTCCCACCGAGGAGGTCAGTCGTCGCCTGGAGATCGTATCCCGCGTTCTCGGCGTACTGCTCGAACGAGCTGTGATTCGAGAGTGTGAGCTCGTGGAACTGGCCGTGACCCTCATCCCAGAGGACGGTCCCCTCGCCGTCCAACTTCGCGTCGAAGACGTTGAGGAGGAACTCCTCGTTGCCGGCGTTGAAATCGGCGTCGTTCTGTGCCATCGGCGCGCCGAACCCAACGAGGGTACCCGAGGTCGCGACGAGCGGAATCGAGGTCTCCTCGGGGTAGGAGACGGCATCGTCGTTTCCGTCCTCGTCGCCGTTGTAGGCCGTCGACTCGACCCACACCGCGACGAGCGAGGCGTCGGTCAGTGGTTCGCCCTTGGCGTCGAGGATGCTCGCCGTCGAGTCGAACGCCAGTGGTTGAATCGTCTCTTTGTCATCGGAAGTTTCCGCCGCGGTTATGGCTGTTCCGGAGAGTGCCGCGCCACCCGTAATTCCCAATCTAGTTAGGAATGTTCGTCGATGATGCATCCCTTACTCTTGAGGTTGGGTACAAAACACTTGTTCCAAGATTCTACTTATGCTAAAATTGATCACTTTTCATTTTCGATAGCTCGTAAGAGAGTGGACGAATCGCTTTATTAGGTGTGGATCGTCTGGTAGAATGGTTCGGCGGCATCCATCAGCGCTCTTTACTTACTTCGCTATCACTGCCACGAGCCGTGTGAAGCGACCGAATCCAGCTCGAAACATGGCCGAGCGAGGTCCAGGTGCCGTCGTCACGGATGATCACTCGTCCCTCTGTGGTCCCAGCGAGTACCCGACCGTTGACTGCTGTCCAGGCGTAAATGAACTCGTCTGGTCCACCGGGGTACGACTTGGTCTCGAGCGTGTCTCCACCGTCCGTGGATTCGAACAGTGAAGCGTTCACGTCCTGTTTCCGGTACCTGCTTCCTGCTGGCAGGGTTGGCGGGAGCGTCTGAGCAGCAGCGTACAACGTCCCCCGATGGGCAAACGCCTCCTGGAAATACGATTGATCCAGTCCGGTGTCCAGCCGCGTCCACGAGTACCCAGTATCGCGGGTTCGATAGAGGCCGCCGCCACACGATACGACGTACTCGTCGCTGGATACGACGAGCAGATGGTGGACGTCGTACTGGAGATCGTCTTCTCGCGCGGTTTGGAGATCGTCACGTCGTTCGGTCCACGTCTCACCGTTGTCATCGCTGACGTGGATGCCGCCGACTTCAACGCCAGCGACCACGCGATTCGGAGCGCCGGAGGAGACACCGAGGCTTCGGACGTGGGATTCCCCCCGATGACGAGGCGTGTGCCAGCGATCGCGGGAGGGAAGCGCCTGAAATCCGTCTAGCTCGGTCCACGTGCGCCCTTCATCTGTCGAGACGTAGAGGTGAGCCGGATGTGTGCCCGCGTACAGCCGGGTGCCGTCGGGGCTGACCGTTACGGCGTACACCTCGGGTCGTGGTACATCCAGCTGGCGCCAGGTACTCCCACTATCTGTAGAGTGGTACAGGCCAGTTTTCGATGTAACGAACGTTCCATGATCATCGAACGACTGCACGCCGAGTGTGACCCCTGAATCGAGCACCCGCTCGACATCGTCGAGATCACCGCGTTGTGAGCGGTAGACGCCGTCCTGTGTGGCGATAAGCAGTGTCATGATTCGGGTCACACCTCCTGACACACAATTGGCGGGGCCCGTCCCGGTTCGATTGTGGCAAACTCGACGGCACGTGTACCAAGTGTCCGAACACGATCTCGAAGATCGTCGTCGGTGAATCCGCTCTCGTCGAACGCGGAGCGTGCCCGCGGGACTGCTGCCTGATGCGGGAGCACCCAGGCGTTCAGCGACCTGCAAACGGCGCGAAGATGATCGAGTGCTGGCGTGGGAAATGCCCCACCGGAAACGACGAGCAAGCCGACGGTCGTGTCTTCGAACTCGTCGAACCCGCAGTAGTCGAGGGCGTTCTTCAACACACCCGAGTACGAGCCGTGATACAGAGGCGTCCCGAGGATGACTGCATCAGCCTCACGGATCGTTCGTCTCACTGTCTCACTGTCTTCCGGTGGATCCGTACTCGGGTCGAGCGGAGGGAGCTGTAAGTTTGCCAGGTCTAGCAACTCAGCTGTTCCGCCAGCTGCTTCACTTGCATCCAGTGCCTCCTCGAGCGCTCTCCGGGTGTAACTCCCGTCGCGTCGACTGCCAGGCACGGCAACGACGTGTGGCCGGGTCTTGCCTGCGGACCGGTTGGATAGACCGATCGGCGTCATCGGGATGCGACCTCCTGGTTCGTGGTGCGGGTCAGCACGCTGATAATGGTGGCTGCGGCGGCGACGTGCATGACGACGAGCGTGGCAAACACGGTCCAGGGTGCGTCAGTGAGGTCGGGTGGCGGAGACAGGTATGCGTTCACTGGGCCGGCAAACGAGAGGACAAGCACGATTATCGAGATGATTGTGAAGGTCCGGTTCGGTCGGCTCGAAAGCCGAGTCAGAACGCCGTACACGAGGGTTGCTCCGATCGCCCCGACTGTCGAGGCGATGAGGACTGGCTCCCACCAGAGCGCGAAGACGTTCGGAACGTCGAACACGATGACCGCGAGGACGCGGATGAGCCCGTTGACGAGGCTGGTGAGGATGATCGTCAGTAGTCCGTAGACGGCGATTCGGATCAGACTGATCGACGGTTCGATGGCTGGGTTGTCGGTGGCTTCGATTGAGGCCATACTTGGAACTACACCGGATGAAGTAATATACTATCAAGTTCGAAGTCATGAAGTAGCTCACTCAATGCTACGTTACTTAGGGACTTCGAAGGAACAAGCTATATGGCTTCATCTGGTATAGTCGTGGCATGGTTGAACCACCGAATGCTAAAGAGTTTCTTGAGACGATCCTCTCCAACGAGCAGGCACGACCCCCCGGGTCCGAACAGGCAGCGATAGACAATCAGACGATGTCTGCACTCCTGAACCTGTTGGGGAAGAAACACACCATCGTGATCCTTCACCAGTTTGCAACCGGGGCAGGGCCACTGCGATTCAGTGAGTTGGAGGAAGTAGTCGATATCGCGCCAAACACCCTCTCGAATCGGCTCGAGGAACTGACAGAGGTCGGATTACTGACGCGGAAAGCGTACAATGAGATACCTCCCCGCGTCGAATACAATGCCACGGAGAAGGCACAGGATCTCGCCCCGGTCTTCTGGTATCTCGGTGTGTGGACCGAACGGCACGACCTCGAACCGGTTTCCGCCGCTGACAGGAGGAGGTAAGAAACGACGCGATCCGGAACCTATCAACTACTCAGCGTTTCCATATCGTTGATCGTCACGATGCCAGCGTCGAGTAACCGCGTATTCGGTGGTTCGAGACGTTGTTCCGGTGTGAGACCACTTGAGTCGGTAGATGAATCTGACGAGTTAGCCACTTGTGTTCGCCTCCGCTCTCTGGAGGCGCCGATAAACAGCGGCCAGGTTACTTCCTGTGCGGTTTGATTTCAGTGACGGCTACTATAGATAGCGTCGAAGCTTCACCTGTTTTCACTCGATTCTAACAACCGGCTCTTCCTCAAACTCTACAATAATCGTGTGATCTGCGTATGGGAATTCTACTCGGCCAACTCGGGTAGTCCCACCAACGGTTGTAGAAAAGATCGACTCCAGTGCGTCAGGTTCGACGGCGTCATAGAGTGGAGGAAGCTCTAACGGGTCCCTATCCTCAAGAGCTGCTACTTCGTCTATGATCTGTTCGTGTATCTCATTGCTCTCGTTCGTAAGAGACTGAGTCATTGATATTCTATGACACACACTCTTGGTAATACTTTTCGATCATATTGTTACCAGTGGTAATTGGCCTTGGAGTAAATCCACTTTGGGTGGTATTGGAACGTGATCTGTTGGAAGTGATGCGCTATCTCGATTTGTTCAGTTGTTGCTATTTCCCCGATGGACGATAGTCTCATAATCTGCTGACGGTTCTATCGATCGTTCAGTCACAGATGGACTTCAGGGATGTGACCTCGTGAAGTACACGAACTACTACGAGGTCTCCGTCAGCTAATCGACGTACTGCGATTCCCACGCTCGTCTCTCCTCAATTGCTTGCTCTCCGGATTCCGTGATTGCGTAGTAATTCGTCCTTCGGTCTAGCTGCCCCTTTTCGACTAACTCTTTGTTGACTATCGTATCGAGGTTGGGATACAGCCGTCCATGGTTGATGTCGGCGCTGTAGTACTGCTCCACCTCTTCTTTGACATCTTGGCCGGACGGTTGATCGGCACCGGCAATGACGTATAGGAGGTCTCGTTGGAACCCTGTGAGGTCGTCCATCTCAAGGGACAGTCCAACAGATGATATGATTGTTATATCCGGCATATGAATTAGTAGGGGGAACTGGTTGCCGCTCTCAGTATGTGTTTGGTAGGCTTACCTGTACATCACACTCCCATCACTTCACTGCGTATTCATCGGCTGCGATATCACAATGTGGGCATTACCTTCAAAACTCATCCTTTAAAGGGAATTCGGCTCTGGTTATGTCGATCGATTCTGCCTGTCTTCAGAGGGCACTATTTCGCAGTCCTCGCCGCAAGAGCCAAGCAGTGCTTCTAACAGTTCTCGTCGTTCGGTTTGGTCGTGTACTGTTGTTCGATTATAGCGTCTCGTGGTTGCTTCGCCGCGACGCAGTTGGGGTCTTGATGTGTCTCGTGGGTCATTATGCACGCTCTCGTCGACTCCTGGCGTAGGAAAACGAAACGGGTACGCTGATGTCTCCCGCCGAAGCCCTGCACCTGACTTAATCAACATCTTCTGGGTCTGCGTTGGTTAATATGATGTCCAGCTGAGTGTCCTACTGGGGGTTTGGTCCGTAGCGAGGCGACTGACACACCTGGCACTCCCATCTCGGCTGACCAGACCACGTCTCATCTGGGAGAGACTCGAACCTCTGGAACTGATGCTCAGTCTTTCGACCACACGTGCGACAGTCAAGCCGCGTTTTCGAGAGAACACTGGGGTGGCGATGCTCGGAGTGCTCGTCGTCGGCGCGCTGAAGTGCAATCGCTGGCACCAACCAGACGTCGTTGTCGGCGCTCTCAAGCAGGCTTGAAAGCCGAGATTCGACACGAACACTGTCTCCTCCCTCGTCGTACAGAAACGTTGTGTGTACCCTCCCATTTGGCGACGGGGTTGTCGCTTTCCAGACTGTCTGTTCACAATGGTCGCGGGTCACTCCCTCGACGGTGATCGTTTGACTCATTCCAGTGAGAGATACGGACGATTCCTCTTTGTTGTTTGCTGCTTCGATACTGCTATTCGAACGGCCGTGAAACGACGCATTCCAAAGTGTCTTCAGGGAAATAGTATTGTATATTGCGTCCTTTTCGGCCAGTATGCGGGACTTGGACGAAACCGACATGGAAATTCTCTCGCTGTTAGCCGAGAACGCCCGCCGCCCGTTCAGCGCGGTCGGCGAGGAAATTGGCCTCTCAGGGCCAGCGGTTTCAGATCGCGTCACACGACTCCAAGAGACCGGAGTCATCAACCAGTTCACTATCGATCTCGACCGTAGCCAACTCAGAGATGGTGTGCCGGTACTTGTCCAGCTTGATATCCCATCTGAGTCATTCGACGCGGTTCGTGGGCGGGTCAGGAATGATGACGCCGTCGAACACATGTTCATTACGTCTGAGGGAGATCTCTGGTTCTACGGACGTGCAGAAGCACAGAACGTCCGGGTGTGGGTGAATGGGCTCCTCGATGGCGCTGACTCGGTTGATTACACCGTTACATTAGTTGACGAAGTCGAGTGGACGCCATCGATCGACGGCGTCGAATTTGCAATCACGTGTGCCGAGTGCAGTAATACTGTAGATTCTGAAGGGGAAACGAGTCGTATCGGCGGAGAGATCTATCATTTCTGTTGTCCATCGTGTCAGGGTCGGTTCGAAGAGCGACACCAGCGTCTCGAAGAGGGCGTGTAGCTGGTATTGGTTTAGAATCGAAAGTAAGGGTCGTTGGTTACCCCCACTCTCGAAGTAGTAACTCACCTAACGGAGTAGCCCCTATAGTATGACAATGGAAACACGCACAGTACATCTCGACATCACAGGAATGACCTGTGCCAACTGCTCGGGGACAGTTGGCGACGCCCTGGAGTCACTCGACGGCGTCATCGAGGCGAACGCCAATTTCGCCACGGACGAGGGCTCCGTCGAGTACGACCCCGAGACGGTATCGCTCGCAGAGATATACGAGACGATCGAGGACGCTGGCTACGGTGCGGTGTCTGACACGGTGACCATAGGCATCTCCGATATGACCTGTGCCAACTGTGTGCAGACGAACGAGACCGCACTCGAGAACACGCCGGGTGTTATCGCGGCCGAAGCGAACTTCGCCACCGACGAAGCGCAGGTCAGGTACAACCCTGCGGACACGTCCCTCGACGCGCTCTACGACGCTATCGAGGACGCTGGTTACTCGCCGGTCCGTGAAGACGGCGACAGCGGTGAATCGGGTGAAGATGCTCGGGACGCCGCGCGACAGGGTGAGATTCGAAAACAGCTTCGACTGACGCTGTTCGGAGCCGCGCTCTCGGCTCCGATGCTGTTTTTCCTCGCAGAGAAGTTTCTGCTCGGCGGGGGAATTCTTCCGGAGACGGTCTTCGGCGTCGAATTCGGGTGGGTAGAGTTCCTGCTGGCGACACCCGTTCAGGCCGTGCTCGGCTGGCCGTTCTACAAGAACTCGTACAACGCGCTGGTCAACAACAGGCGCGCCAACATGGACGTTCTCATCGCACTGGGTTCGTCCACTGCGTATTTCTACTCAGTCGCGGTACTTGCCGGACTGATCGCGGGGAGCCTGTACTTCGATACTGCCGCGCTCATCCTGGTGTTCATCACCCTCGGGAACTATCTCGAAGCCCGCTCGAAAGGGCAGGCGGGCGACGCCCTTCGGAAGCTCCTCGAAATGGAGGCCGAGACGGCCATCCTCGTCGACGAGGACGGCAACGAGACGGAAGTGCCACTGGAAGATGTCACCGTTGGCGACCGCATGAAGGTACGACCTGGTGAACAGATCCCGACGGACGGCGTCGTCGTCGACGGACAGAGTGCTGTCGACGAGTCGATGGTCACCGGCGAGTCGGTCCCCGTCGAGAAAGGTGAAGGGGACGAAGTCGTTGGCTCAACGATCAACGAGAACGGTGTGCTCGTCGTCGAGGCGACGAAGGTCGGAAAGGACACCGCCCTCCAGCAGATCGTTCAGACAGTCAAGGAGGCCCAGTCCCGCCAGCCAGACATCCAGAACCTTGCCGACCGTATCTCGGCGTACTTCGTCCCCGCGGTCATCGCGAACGCGTTGCTGTGGGGCACTGTGTGGTTCCTGTTCCCCGAAGCACTCGCCGGATTCGTCGACTGGCTCCCGCTCTGGGGGGCGGTCGCTGGCGGACCAGCCGTGGCTGGTGGCACTGTCTCGGTCTTCGAGTTCGCGCTCATCGTCTTCGCGTCGTCCGTGTTGATCGCCTGTCCCTGTGCGCTGGGGTTAGCGACGCCTGCGGCAACGATGGTTGGGACGACGATTGGTGCCCAGAACGGCGTCCTGTTCAAGGGCGGTGACATCCTCGAACGGGCGAAAGACGTCGACACGGTCGTCTTCGACAAGACAGGCACGCTGACGAAAGGCGAGATGGAACTGACCGATGTCGTCGTCTTCGATGGCGACGGACAGCCTATCACAGATGGCGGCGACACCGCTGCCGATGGCGGCCAACTAACCGCACGTGACCGCCTCAGCGAGGACGACGTACTGCGGCTCGCAGCCACAGCCGAGAGCGGGAGCGAACACCCGCTCGCCCGTGCCATCGTCGACGGAGCCAGAGAGCGCGGCGTCGACGTGAGCGACCCCGACGACTTCGAGAACGTCCCCGGCCACGGCATCAAAGCGACCGTGGGTGACAGCGAGGTGCTGGTCGGAAACCGAAAGCTCCTCCGGGACAACGGGATCGACCCTGCGCCCGCACAGGAGACGATGGAGCGCCTCGAGAACGAGGGGAAGACGGCAATGCTCGTCGCCTACGAGGGCGAACTCGTCGGTGTGGTCGCTGACGCCGACACGATCAAAGAAAGTGCGACGGAGGCCGTGAGCCAACTGCAGGAGCGCGGCGTCGACGTGATGATGATCACCGGCGACAACGAGCGGACTGCTCGTGCCGTCGCCGAGCAGGTTGGGATCGATCCCGAGAACGTCCGCGCGGAGGTGCTCCCCGAGGACAAATCCGACGCCGTCGAGGCCATCCAGGACGAAGGCCGCAAGGCGATGATGGTGGGCGACGGCGTCAACGACGCGCCCGCGCTGGCTGTCGCCTACGTCGGGACCGCCATCGGGAGCGGGACGGACGTCGCCATCGAAGCGGCGGACGTGACGCTGATGCGCGACGACCCACTCGACGTGGTGAAGGCCATCCGCATCTCGGACGCGACACTCCAGAAGATCAAGCAGAACCTCGTGTGGGCGCTTGGTTACAACACGGCGATGATCCCGCTGGCTTCACTCGGTCTGCTCCAGCCCGTCCTCGCCGCCGGCGCAATGGCCTTCTCGAGTGTGTCGGTGTTGTCAAACAGTCTGCTGTTCCGTCGGTACACTCCGGATCACGATTACGAGCTGCTCGGCCGACTCCGCTAATCAGCTGGTTTCACCAGCAGCATTCTTCGCCGTGTCCGGAAAAGACGACTCTCTGGAGAGAGGTGGCTACTATTCGGTGAGTAATCGACGGAGCACCAGATGAAGGATTCCGCCATTTTCGACGTATCGAACGGCTGCAGGCGTCCCAACCTGTGCCGTGACCGGGAATTCGACGGTCGAGCCATCGGCACGTTCCGTGACGACAGTGAGCTCGTCGTTCACGTCTAGGCCGTCGTCGAGTCCGTGAATCGCGACCCGTTCCGAGCCGTCGAGGCCGAGCGACTCCCACGAGTCACCGTCGACAAACTGGAGCGGCAAGACACCCATACCGACGAGGTTGTCTCGGAAGATGCGCTCGTAGCTCTCGGCGATCGTCGCACGGACACCCAGCAAATCCGTTCCCTTTGCCGCCCAGTCACGACTCGACCCTGTTCCAAGTTCTTCACCCGCAAACACGACCAGCGGCGTGTCGTTTTCGCGATAGCGACGGCTGGTTTCGAAGACCGTCGTCTGGTCGCCGGTTGGGTGATGGATCGTGTAGCCACCCTCCACATCGTCGAGCATCTCGTTCTCGATGCGGACGTTGGCGAAGGTGCCGCGCATCATTACCTCGTGGTTCCCGCGCCGGGCGCCGTAGGTGTTGAACTCGTGGGGTTCGACGCCGTGGTCGGCGAGCCACTCACCGGCCGGTTGCTCACGGCTGAACGGTCCGGCCGGGCTGATGTGGTCGGTCGTGACCGTATCACCGAGCAGCATCAGCGTGCGAGCGCCGTCGATATCTTCGACGCCCGGCTTCTCTAGGGGGAAATCCCTGAAGAACGGCGGTTCGCGGATGTACGTCGAAGAGTCGTCCCACTCGTAGACGTCGCCAGTCGGCGCATCGAGCGATTCCCAGCGCTCGTCACCTTCGAACACTTCGGCGTACTTCTCTTTGAACATCGAGGAATCGACACTGTCGTGGACTGCCGCGTGGATCTCGTCGGTGTCGGGCCAGATATCAGAGAGATAGACCGGATTGCCGTCATCGTCAGTGCCGAGTGGATCGTGTTCGAGATCGATATCCATGCGCCCAGCGAGACCGTAGGCGACCACGAGCGGCGGACTGGCGAGGTAGTTCGCCCGGATCTTTGGGTGGATACGTGCCTCGAAGTTTCGGTTGCCAGAGAGGACACTCGTCGTCCAGAGGTCCTCGGCGTCGATCGCGCGTTCGATCGGCTCGGGAAGCGGTCCAGCGTTTCCGATGCAGGTCGTACAGCCGTAGCCGACAACATTGTAGCCGAGGTCTTCCAGATAGGGAAGTAGTCCGGAGGCTTCGAGGTATTCGGTGACGACTCGACTGCCCGGTGCAAGACTCGTTTTGACGTACGCCGGAACGTCGAGCCCGCACTCAACAGCGTTGCGGGCGAGTAGCCCCGCCGCGAGCATCACCGACGGATTCGACGTGTTCGTACAACTGGTGATGGCGCTGACGACAACACTGCCGTGCCCGATTTCGGTTTTCTCGCCGTTCACGTTGACTTCGACTCGATCGGTGAGATCGCCGACGTCCGGTTCCGGAAGATCGGGGTCGGGTCGGTCGTCGTCGGAACCGCTGCTCTCGCTGATCCATCGTGTGATCGCATCTTCGTCGATATCGTCGAGTTCGTCCTCGAATTCGCCGTGGACCAGTCCCCGGAAGTGCGTCTTCATATCGCCCATCGGGACGCGATCCTGGGGGCGTTTCGGCCCGGCGAGGCTGGGAGTGATCGTCGAAAGGTCGAGTTCGACCGCCTCGGTGTACTCGGGATTCTGTTCACCAAACAGTCCCTGTGCGTCGAGATATTCGCGAACGAGTCCGATGTGCTGCTCGTCGCGGCCCGTGAGTTCGAGGTACTCGAGCGTTGCTTCGTCGACGGGGAACATACTGATGGTCGAGCCCTGTTCGGGCGCCATGTTCGCGATGGTCGCCCTGTCTGGAACGGTGAGATTCGACACACCGGGGCCAAAGAATTCGACGAACCGATCGACGACGCCGACCTCCCGAAGCTGCTCAGTAACGTGAAGGACGAGATCGGTCGCGGTCGCTCCCTCGGGAAGTTCGCCGGTGAGCCGGACCCCGACCACTTCGGGGAGTTTCATCGTGATCGGTTGGCCGAGCATCGCGGCTTCAGCTTCGATGCCGCCGACACCCCAGCCGACGACGCCGATACCGCCGATCATTGGCGTGTGGCTGTCTGTCCCCACGAGCGTGTCCGGCAGGAGCCACTCTTTCCCCTTCCGCTCGCGGGCGTGGACAACCCGGCCGAGGTACTCGAGGTTCACCTGGTGGACGATACCAGTCCCCGGCGGGACGACGCGGAAGTCGTCGAACGCCTGTTGGGCCCACTTGAGGGAACGGTACCGCTCACCGTTGCGCTCGTACTCCAGTTCGACGTTGCGTTCGTAGGCATCCTCGGAGCCGAAGTAGTCGACCTGCACGCTGTGGTCGATCACGAGGTCGCACGGGACGTCCGGCTCGACGATGGTTGGATCTGTACCCTTGCGATCGACCGCTGATCGGAGTGCTGCGAGGTCGACCACGGCAGGGACACCGGTGAGGTCCTGTAGAACGACTCGGGAGGGCGTGAATGGGAGTTCGACGTTTGGGACCTCTGGTTCCCACGAGGCGGCATTGCGAACGTCCTCGGCGGTTATCGTTTCCCCGTCGACGTTGCGGAGAACGGACTCGAGGAGAACGCGGATACTGACGGGGAGCTGGTCGAGTTCACAGAGACCCTTGTCTTCGAGGACTGTGAGATCGGCCATCTTGTAGGAGGTACCGTCGAACTCGAATTCGCGGATTGCGTCGAATGGAGACGGTTCGTTCATACCTTGTTCTACGGTGACGTGGCTCTTGAATCGTCTCCCCCATGGACGGGGTGACGATGTGGAAAGTCACTTCTATCGGTTGGAATGAGAATGTCGGTGTCCATGATTCGGTTGACAACTGATTCTGCTACGAACTCGTCCCCTGCGGCTTCGGTTTCTCAGGTGCCGCCGATTCGATGCGATCCCTGAAGAAGACGAGTTCCTTGTTCGTGTGGTCGTAGAGTTTCGCCTTCCCATTGAGAGCGGTCGTGAACACCCATTTCAGCGCCCGACCCCGTCGGTTGTTCGGGAAGTCCATCCAGACGGCGTGTGACATCCGAGTCGCGTCTGCAATCTCTTCGAGTCGAATAGTCCCTCCTTCGGGAATCCGAACGGTGACGAGTCCTCGAAGGAGCGGGTAGTACGCCGTCCCCGTCCAGACCGCCACGTTGGGATGGTCGATATACTGGAATCGGCCATGCAGGTCGGCGTACATCCCGGCGACCTCTTCGGCCTGGTGGAACGTTGCGCCCTCTCGGGGACGGTTATCGGGCGTGTCGTATTCGAGCCCATAGTGTTCCTCGGGGTTCGACGCCGTCCAATGGACTGGGTCGGTTACGTACTCCCAGATTTCCTCGGACGAGGCGTCGATGACGATTTCGGCTTTGTCGGTGACGTACATGGATTGATTCCCTGAGTTATACAAAACAAGGAGAATACCTGCGCCTTTAGACGCAGGATGAATCCGACAATATACTACACCGCCCACCGCTCGATAGCACAGCAGGATATTCCACGCTACAATCACTATCTTTAATACAACAATTCTCATAACTTGTTATGGGAGCAGTTCGATGCTGGAGACAACCCGCACCTATCGAGCGAAAATCGTCAACCACTCTCAGGTGAGTGACGACCTCGATGACTGCGGATTCTCCGCGTCGAAACTGTGGAACGTCGCCCGATACTACTCTCAAGGCCGATGGGATGACGACGGGGAAATCCCCGACGATGGCGAACTCAAATCCGAACTCAAGGAACACGAACGATACAGGGACTTACATTCTCAATCCAGTCAGCGAGTTCTTGAAGAGCTTGCTGAGTCGTTCACCAGTTGGTACAAAGCACGCCAACGCGGAGACGAGGACGCCAACCCACCCGGCTACCGAAAACGAGGCGACAATCACCCACGCTCTACCGTGACGTGGAAGCAGAACGGCATCCGTCACGATAACAAACACAACAAACTCCGCCTCTCCAAAGGCTTCAACCTCAAACAGTACCGCTCAGATTTCATCCTCTGTGAATACAAAACACGTCCAGACGTGGCAGTGGACAGTCTCCAACAGGTTCGGGCTGTGTGGAACGGAGACCGTTGGGAACTCCACCTCGTCTGCAACGTCGAGGTTCCAACCGAGGATGCACCCGGAGACAACACCGCAGGAATAGACCTTGGAATCTGCCAGTACGCTTCACTCGCGTATGATGATGGTGCTACTACGTTGTATCCGGGGAACGTGCTGAAGCAGGACAAGCACTACTTTACTCGTGATGAGTACGACACAGAGGGGGAAAATGGCCCGTCACGCCGTGCATTACGCGCTCGTCAGAAGTTGTCTCGGAGGAAAGACCATTTCCTGCATTCGTTAGCGAGTCACTTTGTTGAGCAGTTCATCAAACACGAAGTCGGTCGTGTTGCGATTGGCAAACTCACCGGAATTCGTGAAGACGAGAACGGCGAGTCACAGAACTGGGGTCGGAGTGACAACAAGAAACTCCACGGGTGGGAGTTCGACCGTTTCACCACCTTGCTTGAATACAAAGCCGAAGAACACGGCATCCTCGTTGACCGAGTTTCAGAGCGAGACACATCGAAGACGTGTTCGTGTTGTGGTCGGAAGCGAGACGCGAATCGTGTGGAGCGTGGGTTGTACGTCTGTAACTCGTGTGGTGTCACGATGAACGCGGACGTGAATGGGGCGGTGAATATTCGCAGAAAGATAACTCAGAATCCTCCTACGGAGGATATGAGTAACGGTCGTTTGGCACGGCCAGCAGTTCGCTTGTTCAACCAAACCTCTGGGTCGTTCCACCCGAGGGAACAGGCGCGCTGCGAACCTTAATATCCCAACGCTCGGGATTCCCGCGTCTTCAGGCGCGGGAGGATGTCAAGATGCGAAGGCGTTGTACAGCCACGCGAAGGCGTACATCAAGACGAAGCTGATCACCGCTGCCTCGACCATACCCGCCACAGTCCCGACGACGGTCGGTTCGAAGAACAGGTGCCACTGCTCCATCGCTTCGACTGCGCCCTCGTAGACGCCGATCGCTCCGAACACACCGAGCAGGAGCATCGCGACGGCAGAGATGACTGCTGCTGCGCCCGCCAGTGCCAACGAATCGAGATGCATCACGTTGGCCGTGGAGTCCATTTCGTACGCGTCTTGGTTTGTGGTAGTCGTGCTCATGACTAGAGATACGCTCTACTCCTTCAATCGGGTTTCTCTTACAATTCGAAAGGGAGCGATCCCTTGGTAACACGGCGCAAGAATATCGTGGGGAAACAGCGGTACAACCCCCATATCTGTGTGACCGGTCCGTCGGAAGATCAAACAGCAACTACCGACTGGAATCAGTGACACGCAGAAACTGATATACCCGAACGCAGTTCTCGAACGGTTGACCATAGCTGGTAATATGAGTCACCTTTGAATGCAAGATTTACGCCACCCACTGCCTCGGTTTCTTAAGAACAAATAACAAAGCCGATGGCTGCGATAGTTTAGATATGCAAGCCGCCCTCATCGACGGAATCCTCGAGTCGTTGCGGATCGGCGTCGGTTTCCTCTGGACGGCGGCGTGGGCGATCATCATGGGGCTCGTCATTACGAGTCTCGTTCAGGTTTACGTCTCGAAAGAGCGGATGGCCAACGTACTCGGAGAGGGGAATCTGAGTGGCCTCACGAAAGCAACCGTATTCGGCGCGGCAAGTAGTGGTTGTAGCTTCGGCGCGGTCGCCATTGGGAAGGGGCTGTTCAAGAAGGGAGCGCACACAGTGAACTTCTTCGCGTTCATGTTCGCGTCAACGAACCTCATCGTCGAACTCGGGCTGATGATACTCATCCTCCTCGGGTGGGAGTTTCTGGTTGCAGAACTCCTTGGCGGCGTCATTCTCATCGCCGTCCCGCTCTACCTCGTCTATGCACTCCTCAACCGAGGATCCGGTGAGAACGATGAGCAGTCGGTGTCGGTTCTCCGCGAGCGCTACGCCCGCGGGGAACTCTCAGATGACGAATTCGATCGACGGCAAAAACAGCTCGAACGCACCGGATGATCGGAACAGTTGCTGTTCCAGCAGATGCACCACACCCCCCAACGTCCGCCGTTGGGGTACCCAAGCGTTAACCCCGTGGACGGAGTATGATATTTCATGGAATACACAATACAGACTTCAGTCACCGGCGAGTTCGACGACGTCGTCGACACGACAATCGCAGCGCTCGAAGACGAAGGATTCGG
Organism: Natronosalvus rutilus; assembly: GCF_024204665.1. Lineage (NCBI taxonomy): Archaea > Methanobacteriati > Methanobacteriota > Halobacteria > Halobacteriales > Natrialbaceae > Natronosalvus > Natronosalvus rutilus. The sequence continues at coordinate 144,836 of NZ_CP100356.1, forward strand.
CGTTCTCTGTGACATCGACATCCAGGCGACGCTCAAGGAGAAGATCGGCGAAGAATACCGCCAGTATCGCATTCTCGGTGCATGCAATCCCCCGCTGGCATACGAGGGACTGACCGAAGAAATCGAACTCGGCGCACTCCTTCCGTGTAACGTCATCGTCTACGAAACCGATGACGGCGATATTGTTGTGAGTGCCGTTGATCCAAAGCAATTGGTCGGTATCGCGGACAACGATGCGCTCGACTCCATCGCGACCGAGGTCAACGAGCGTTTCGAGCGTGTTCTCTCGGCCGTCACCGACGAACAAGAGTTCACGTCGGAGGCCTGATCTTCGATGGCTTCATCGAACCAACTCGACACCACGACAATCGTTCTCCTGATACTCGGAGCGATCATCTTGCTTCCGTTGCTCACAATGGGGATGGGATTCGGCGGGATGATGGGGTACGGTGGGATGATGGGGCAGTATGGCGGTACTGGTGGATGGTGGCCGCTCGTTGGGATGCTCGTCCCGCTCATCTTCCTCCTTATCCTCCTCGGCGGTGGCTACCTCGTCCTCCGGCGCGCGAACGAAAGCCAGACGTCTCGAGATCCCGCGATGGAGGAACTCCGCACGGCGTACGCTCGCGGCGACCTCACCGACGAAGAGTTCGAATCCCGCCGCGAGAGACTCGAACGATCGGAGTGAGCCAACGAGTACGCACCAAGGTGTGTATTCCCACGCCTGTGTGATCGAATTCATGATGCTACTCCCGATCACCACTGTGTGAGCACGCCTTCGAATCGAAGAGATGGAGTTCTCTCAGCTTACGATTCTAAATAGTAATGTGGTTAAGTCCCAATCACGTAGAATACTATGTGACCGAAGTCATCCTCTTCACCCAAGAGACGTGCGGAGCATGCGCAACACAACGGGAGAAAAACGACGGCCTCGAGGACAAGTATCCGGACGTGGAGTTCCGGGAGGTCGACATCCAGAAAGATCTGGAAACGGCCGAGGAGTACGGCGTCCGGAAGACGCCGACGACACTCGTCTACGCGAACGGTGAACAGACCGCCGAATTCATTGGTATCGTCGACCGGGAGGACCTGGAGTCGGCTATCGAGAGCGCGAGCCAGAAGTCATCTGGATTCGCCCAGCGCCTCGTCGATGTCGTGCGTGGATAACGAACCAGCGACCGATTCAACTCATATGACGAACTATAATCGACGTCAGTTCCTGGGAGTGCTCGGTGCCGGCGCAGTCGCCAGTACAGGCCTCTCTCAGCCAGCCAGCGCACAGGAGACGCCCGTCGTGAAGATGGGCAACAACTATTTCGATCCGATTGGGCTCCACGTTGAACCCGGCACGACCGTCCGCTTCGAGATAGCAGCCGGTGCACACTCGGCAACGGCCTACGAGAACCGGATTCCATCCGACGCCAGCGTATTCGATAGTGGGACTATCTCGTCGGGAGAGTTCGAGTACACGTTCGAAGAACCGGGTACGTACGACTACTACTGCATTCCGCACAAGTCGGTCGGGATGGTCGGTCGTATCGTCATCGGCAGCCCTGGCGGTCCAGCCGAAGACAGTCCGATTCCGGACGGTGACGTGCCCGAGAGCGACGCGATCGTCGAACAGGGCGCAATAGCGTATGGATCTAGCACCGGAGGTGACGGGAACTCCGATGGCGGAATGATGGGTCCAGGGAGGGGGTCTGGCCCGGGGATGATGAACGGCCGGAACGGTGGATGGTTCGGTGGGCTGCCGTTCGTCGGCGGGGCACTCGGAATGCTGGGGCTGGTCGGCGGACTCCTCTACTGGGCAACAGGTCGAGGTGACGCACCTCCGGAGAGCGACGACTCCGCGATGGAAACTCTCCAACGCGGATACGCACGAGGCGAGATCGACAAAGCGGAGTTCCAGCGACGCCGTGAGCAATTGATGAAGAATCAAGAGAACTGAAGCCTGTCGGGGTCTGGCGCGGTTGAGGCCCCGACGCTCGTCTCGGTTACTTCGAGTTGGCCATCGTCTCCGAACGCGGTCTGTCGCTGAATCTTGATCTTGGGTCGATCGCTCATCTATTTCGAGCCTCCACCCATGGCGGCGCCGACAAACAGCCCGTGAGCACCCATTCAGGTATCTTCTGACCGAATCTCGCTGGCCCGGTCTTTGAGTCGGCGGAGGATCTGGACGCGTTGCTGGTGGGCGTTTTCGTAGGCAACGCACGCTCGCAGCGTCTTCATGTCGCGAATCGTCGCGATACCAGCGTTGATGAGTCGCGTATTCGGTGGGTCGAGACGCTGTTCCGGTGTGAGACCACCTGATTCGATGGATGAATCTGACGTGTTAGCCACTTGTGTTCGCCTCAGCTCTCTGGAGGCGACGATAAACTGCTCTAGTTATGGGCTACTTCCTTGACCAGCTTCCACCGCTTCTACTCGTTGTAAATCTTCAACTGAGAGGCGAGAATAGCCTCATAATTACTCGAATGGTTCATCGAGCAGTGCGATTCCCCGTTCAACCACGGCATCAGTAATGAACAGGCTTGTCTCTGTCTGGAGTGCCCGCATCAGCTCGGCTGCTTTCGATTTGGTGAGTTCCCCACGAGTGTATGCGAGAACAATGACACCGATTGAGCCATGCACCTCGACATTGACATCCTCAGCGGCGTCTCTTGCAGCGAGGTCGTCAGTCAAAAGGACAGCTGAGTGCTTAGACGCGACTGCAAGAGCGGCAGTCTCGCCGGGGTCTAAATCATCGGTGCGTTCAGTAACCTCTGCCTCGACGAGTTCGTACCCGATGGTACTGAGTGCCGCCGGAACTGTATCTATCTTGAGTTCGTCGTATACGGTTTGTGGGATGAGGAGCTTATCGACTACCGAGAGCAAGTCAAGGGCATCAATTTCGTCAAGATGGATAAGTGGGCCTGTATCAGCGACCGCAACAATCACGCACTTAGTCCCCACCGAACATCGTCTTCGACTGCCTGCAGTTCGCGTTCCGCACGCTTGACGCGGTCACGTCCAACGAGTTCGATCGCCGTTTCTCGATCGATCTCGTCGTTCACGTACCGCGAGAGGACGAGGTCTATCCAGAGGTCTTCGACACCGCGTTCCAGCGCCTGTTTGAGGATCTCCGACTCGGGGATGCCTCGCGCTTCCGCGATTTCTTGCACCCGTTCAGTGAGATCCACAGCCATGTCTACACAATTGCACTGCGATGACTTAAACATCTGTGGATGGTTTAAACGGAATCTTCGTCAATTCGGACGGTAGGCCGCGTCAGTGTCGACGTCGTCGTACATCCGACCGAGCATGTCGAGTGCCGACTGGAAATGCGCGTAGTGCTCGTTTGCAAACGCTACGGTTTCTTCGAGCGGGATGACGGGCCGTCCGCCGACCACCTCAACTTCGATTTGTGTTCGCAGCTTGAGGACGACCTGTATCGCACCATCGAAGCCGTCGGTGGGTTGGCGTTCCTCCACAGTCGGGATTCCGAACCGATCGAAGAACGCCGCCCAGGCGTCAAGATCGGTCTCGTGGATTGCGATGAACAGCGGATAGTCCTCTGGGTCGCGAGCGACTTGGTAGCCACCGCGAGTCCAGACATAGACTGCATCGATGGCGGTGAAGGCGTAGTCCATGCTGGCGAATTGTGGGAGGATGTACGCCTCCGAAATCGATGGCGGCGAGGTGTCTGCTGCTGCGATTAGGAACTCGAGACTGACATCTCGGAGCGTCTGGTCGACGAGATGGAGCCCATCGTCGTACGCAACGTATCCCGCTTCCTCGAGGCGATTTACGACGCGGCGGATCGTCTCTCGGTTCTCGTCGATCTTCCGCGCGACGCCGGATATGGAATCACTCGGTTCGAGCGCGAGGATGACCTTGAGTTCCTTTTCACTACACACTTCGTACATTCTATGATTACACAAATATGTGTAACACTCAAAGGGATTACTTTTCGTGTGAGGTCTGCTGGCTGGATTTGCCGAGCGTCTTCGGCAAGACCGTGGATGTACTCGCGGAGGGTTTCCATATCCTCACGGGCGTCTTCGAGTGTTTTCGCTTTCACCTTGGCCGTGATCGGGTCCTCATCCCTCGTTCCGGTTCCACGTTTGAGCTTCACGTTGAGGGAGATACCAACGTTGCTCCGTTCGACGTACTCTACTGGCGCATGTTGATTACCGGAATTGAGGCGCTAAGGCCCCTTCCTCAACGAACGAGCGAAGCAAGTGAGTAGGGAGGGGATACAGCGCCGCACGAGTGTCGAACACCTTCGACGCTCGACCCACAGGCCTACGCATTCACAACTGTTTAATACGTTGTTTACATAAGTTATGGTGTGGCAACGCGCAAGACCATCTCTATCCGCGACGACCAAGAGGAGTGGATTCAGAAGAATCACCTGAGTCTGTCCTCGTTCGTCCAAGAGAAACTTGACGAACTCATCGAAGAACGCTCGTAGATGAACTACAACTACAGGTATTGACTCCGACCGTCCGACGCTCTCGAAGAGCAGTTAGCGTGGACTGTCGATACCTGTAGACAGGTCTACAACTACTTCCTCCACCGCCTCAACCGGACCGACGAAACCTCGGCGTACTCCGAGCAGAAACTCCTTCCGAGTCTCAAGAAGTGGTAGAGCGACCTGAAAAACGTTCACTCGAAGGTTCTTCAGAGAGTCGTTCAACGCTTGTACGACAACCTCTCGACGCTTCGCGGTCGCAAAGAGAACGGCTACCGCATCGGGACGCTCAAGTGGAAAGCACCGGGCGAGTACCGCAGTTTCACCTACAGTCAATCCGGCTTCAAGCTCAAGAACACGAGCGGTCGGACTCGATTGTGGCTCTCTAAACTCGGAGAAATCCCACTCACCTTCCACCGCGACCTGCCTGAAGACGCCGAGACAAAGACCGTCACGGTCAAACAAGAATCCACGGGCAAGTGGTACGCCATTCTTGGCCTCGAAACGCCCGAGGACCCGCCGGAGAAGCCTGAGCGGTGTGTCGGTATCGACGTGGGGATTCTCAAGTACGCTCACGACACGGACGGAACCGCTGTCGAATCGCTCGACCTGTCCGACGAGCGCGAACGGTTGGAACGCGCCCAACGCGACCTCTCGCGGAAACAGCACGGGTCTGCGAATTGGGAGAAGCAACGTCGGATCGTTGCCGAACGTCACGCCGAACTGAAACAGAAACGCCGCGACTTCCTCCACAAACTTTCGAACTACTACGCGAGAGAGTACGACTTCGTAGCGGTCGAAGACCTTGACGCAAAGGGCTTAGTCGAACTGCCCGGAAACTCGCGGAACCGATCAGGGGCGGCGCGGGGGACGTTCCTTCGGATGCTTGAGTACAAGTGCGAACGCGAAGGGACGTACTTCGTCGCCGTGAATCCGCGCGGAACGACGAAGGAGTGTGCCTCCTGCGGTGTCTCGACGGAGAAGCCGCTATGGGTGCGCGAACACTCCTGTCCGGCGTGTGGTTTCGAAGCGGACAGAGACGCGAACGCGGCGTGGAACATTCTTTCTCGCGGCCTCGAAGACGTAGGAGCGGGATGCTCCGAATCAACGCCTGTGGAGACTGCGCTCCCTGTGGATACGCCTGTATCTGCAAAGCGCGTCGTGGAAACAGGAAGCCCCACCCTCAAGCGCGAGGGCGTCAGCCCGAGCGGTAGAGTGGGGTAGTTCACTGTTCTCCATCGATTCGGTGTTCGTATGAGACTGCGGGTTGCTGACATGGATTGTTCTCTGGTCGTTAGTTGACGGACGGTGCGACTGTGTCACCTGATGGTTCGCGAAGAGTGGCGTCGGTCTCGCGTTCGGTGACTCGCCAGTAGCCGTCGGACCTGTGCACTCCAGCTGGCTCACGACCTCGATCTTGAAGGACATGTACTCCGTCAGTGCCACCTTCTCGTCGTCGGTGTACTCGAGCAGGAGGGAGAGCGCGAATTGGGCTGGATCGCTGCTACCGTATCCCCATTCAGAGCCCAAGGGACTGTGTTTCGCCAGTTCGAGACTTCGCTCCGGCGTGAGTTGTTCTTGGCTGGGGGGTTTCTCGACGATGGGACGTCCAGTCTTTCGCCTCGTCAAGTTTCTTGACTAGTCGCTCTTGGGCTTCCATTTCGACCCCCTCCAGTAAATCGAGTGCTTTCGATGTCCACTCGACTTCAGTCATCGATTCCCAGCCGGTTCTTCACTTCGTCCTGTGACACCGTCTCGCCCTGTTCGCGCTGCTTGCGGCTCTCGGCCAGATGCTCAAGCGCTTCCGCGGACAGTTGTGTGGGAGGATTGACGGCATCCCGGAGTGCATCGCGAATGAACTCGGATTTGTTAGCATACCGCCGCTCCTCCCAGACCTCGTTGACCTGTGCCAGCAGCGACTGTGGCACCCGGACGTTGATCTTCTCCATTTCACCTTCGCCACCGCTGTCGCTGTCAGTGCTCATAAGCTGTGATACGCTTGTATCACGTAAGTACCTTGGATTGGATCTGTGGACTGTGATTGATGAGGTCCAGACTGCGCTCGAGGGAGAGCCGTCGATGACCTGAGAGGTTCAGGACGACGGTGTTGTCGTCAACACGAAAGCTGACGTATTCGATCGTGTCTCGGTGGGACTGTCCGGGCGATGCTACTGGAACCGATTCCGAACTGGCCAGAGGTACATTCCCGTTCATTCGTGGCTCGCGGGAGGTTCGGTGGCCCCCGCACCCCACCTTGGGGTCAACAAACTATGTCGGACGATCGCCCTCGAGGAGAGATCTCGGAGCTTAGCCTATTCCCTATTAGTCACGAATGGATCACCGGGACGTGAGAAGTTCGTAGAACGCTCTTGGCTCGACAATATCGATCCCTCGGAACGAATCGAGATCGAGGAGATGGCGATCCCCGGAGACGATGTAGTCGACGTTGCCCGCTACGGCAGCTTCGAGGAACTTGTCATCGTCAGGATCGGCCTCGACCGCGGTAATATCTTCATCCGGAGCGACGAATTCTGCGAAATAGCGGATCGTTTCGACCTCCTGCTGGACGTCTCCCTCGTCCATATGAAACTTCTCCGGATATTTGAGCAGGGTGTCTCGAAACTCTGTGAGCGTCGCGACGGAGACGACGATCTGATACTCGTTGCTAAACCCCTCGACGACGATTTCGTGGGGCACGCCGGTCGCGATGACGCTCGAAATGAGTCCGTTCGTATCGAGAACAACTCTCATTCATCAGCGCCCCGCGCATCATGCACCAACTCGTTGACTTCCTCCATTGAGAGGTCGACCGTCTCAGCGCGTTCCTCGACTCGTTGTTGGAACTCCTCGACGGACGGCAACTCGAGTTTCTTCAATACGAGGCCGTAGTCCGTTGGGACGACCATCAGCTTCGTCCCCTTTTCGAGGCCGAACTGTTTGCGTAGCCGACTTGGGATGGTGATCTGCCCCTTCGACGTCACCGTCGTGACTTCAGGGTCGTCAGTACTCATGAATGGCTCTATGTAAGAATTCCTTACGCAGCGTCTTGAACCCACCAGTCAATTCGAGCCCACGGTATCTTCGTGCATCGTTTGCTTCCTTGTCGAGAATTAGCGACCGAAACAATCACGCACTTAGCCCCCACCGAACATCGTCTTCGACTGTCTGCAGTTCGCGTTCTGCACGCCTGACACGGTCACGTCCAACGAGTTCGACCACCGTTTCTCGATCTATCTCGTCACGACTCCGTTGGTTCGTCGACAACCGTGAATCCCTGTGACGTGAGCGTCTGGTAGACGTGCTCGAACTCAGAAACAATACCCACCGCGAGATCGATATCTTCGGTTTGGTCTTTCACCCCCGGACCGTCATCGCAGATCCGCCAAGGAGATACACCGTCACCGACTCCGACAGCCAGCTATCGAACTCCTCGAGGAACTCTTTGATCGCCTCGCCACCCTTGAACACTGTCATGCGACACCGTACTGGTCTTTGAGCGCTGTAAATCTGATTCACTTGGAAGGACGACAGGGGACTCCTCTGAGACGTCGAATTCTCCCTGAAGTGGCCGATACATCGTAGTGATCGTGGGCTCCAAGTCGTACCACTGCGCAGTCTCGGTGAGCGTTTCCCGATCGATTTCCTCCTTCTTGATCAGGAGCATTGCATAGCTGACGCGACGGGACCCGCTATCGAGGATGAGCGTATGGCACACCACCTCGGCAGGTGTGAGTGCTTCATCAGGGGCATACCAGAACACGGATTCGCCTGCGAGGAAGAACTGCAGGCCGTACTTCTCAAACCGAGTGAGCCCGGTCGGTTGCCAGTCGGAGGCTGCATCTAATGCGTCCGTATCCTCGGCTGTCTGGACACGGACGAGGGCGCGCTTCGGATCACACCACTCAACCGTCGCACTCGGGGCGAGCTCCCGGGCTCGCGACCGGTGCTCGTGGGTCACGACGGCCTGGGCGAACGCCAGCAGCGGCGCGAGGTCCTCACTCACCGCGTACTCGGGGCCAGACGGGGACAGCATTGCTCGATGTTTGAGTGGCGACAGCGCCTTGTGAACGCCTTGTCGAGTAATCTCCAGTCGCTCTGTAATCTCGGATACTCGACGAGGTTTGTCGCCGTTCACCGTCAGTTCGACGCAATGCCTGACCGACTATTCTGTGTCGTTCCCCTCATCGTCTTCCGGTGGTCTCACTACGAATGGACGCATCATGTCGTAATCCTCGTGCTCGACCATGTGACAGTGCCACATGTACGTCCCCGTCTGATCGTTGAAGAGACCTTCGTACTCCCCAAAGTGGACCGCCACGTGGACTACCTCGGACGGGTGAACCGTGACCACGTCGTTCCATCCCAGTTCGTAGGGTTCGGGATCCTCGAGCGAGTCCAGATCGACGTCGTCCTCTGCCGGATCGTAGTCTCCTGCTGATTGCCGTCCCAGGACCTGAAAGTGCACTAGATGAAGGTGGATTGGGTGAGACATCCCGGTCTGATTGACAATACTCCAGATCTCGGTGTCCCCGAGCCGTGGATCCTCCGTTACCGGATCATCCAGTGCGAGTCCGGACATGTGTTCTTCGTTGCCGAGCTTGTGCAGATTTCGCCCGTACTCGTCTCTCTGCATCAAGAGCGGGAGGTACCGGATGTTGTCGACGGTATCCAGTGAAATCTCCGGTACATCTGCCAGGTTCGACGGGATAGGACTCGTATTCTCTTCAGCGGCCGAGTCCGAGACGTCGACGAGCAGGATTTCGGGAAGTGAAACGACATCATCGTCTTCACTGCTGAATTCAGCACGATACATAGCAGGAGCGTCATTGTGGAGGAGCAGCGTCTCCCCTTCCCACTCCGAGAAGTCGACGACGACGTCACCGCGTTTCCCAGGGCCGAGTTCGAGTCGATCGTCGAGTTCGGCAGGTTCCGAGAGGAGGCCGCCGTCGTTACCGATCTGAACGAACGACGGACCGGTGTCGCCAACGGTTTCGGAGGACTCGTCGTACTCACGAAGGTCGAGATTGTAGAACCGACAGTTCGATCCGTTCAATATCCGGAACCGGTACGTTCGGGGAGAAACTGACAGTCGAGGCCAGGCTTTTCCGTTGACGACTGATGTATCTCCGTAGAATTCCGAGATGATGCTCGGATCGGGGAACGACTCGTCGTCGGGCGCGTCGGCAACGGTAGTTGGGTAGAACAACGACCCGTCATCGTTGAAACTCCGATCCTGCAAGACGAGTGGAATCTCGTACTCGCCGCTGGGAAGGCCGAGTTCCCGTTCTTCGTCACTTCGAAGGATATACAATCCGGCCAGACCGGCGTAGACGTTCAATCGGGTAATGCCGACCGAGTGGTCGTGATACCAGAGCGCCGATGCCGGTTGGTCATTCACGTAGAAGTAATCTTTCTTCTCGAAAGTTGGACCGGTTTCCGCAAAATCACGGGTATACCACCCCTGAGCTTTGCCATCGCTCTCGTGTTCGATGTTCCCCCCGTGGAGGTGCGTAACGGCCCGCACACCAGGGATATCATACGGGACCATACCACTGTGTATCGTTGTATCCACGGGCAAGAGATGTTCGTCCGGCAATTTATTCTCCCACCGGACGTAGATTGGTTCTCCCTTCTCAGCTTCGATCGTAGGTCCAGGGAATTGTCCTTCGTACCCCCAGACGGTGGTCGCCGGAAGGTCGGGATGCATCTCTTGGTCGAACTCCTGCATCTCCAGCTCGTAGTATGGCCGGTCGTCCTTGCTCCCAACCGGTTCAACGATACCGGGCTTCGGTAGGTCCGTGACCCACTTTTCGAGCGTAGGCGACGTATGATCGAGGATCGTCCGTGCATCCGATTGCTCTGGTGGACGTTCCTCTGGTTCTATGTCTGCTGAGGGGGTTGAACAACCAGCGAGTCCCGAAACCCCAACCGCACTCGAGATAACCATGAGATCCCGCCGAGAGAGGCCAGAATTGGATCGTTCGTCGTGGTCCACCATTTCATCTGAAGGTATGGAACCCTCCCTTATCTAGAACAAGCCGATTCCTACCGACTGGGAATCTTGTCGATACACGTTAGAACATTGTTGGCGACGCAAATAAACATCTGCCCGAATCGACACCGGGGCGCCTACATTCGGCGTATGATCCGTGCTCACGAGCGTACCCACAAGGAACTCGAGCGGAAATATATCGATCAGAGCGGCTGCGGTGACCTTACGTTCCGTCGAGACGAACGTACTGGGCGTCCTCGAGTCAACGATCCTGGAAGCCGACTCGATCGCCGCCAGCGCTCGAGCGGCGAATACTACTACGTCGACCTCGTCGCGTCGAGGTCGTTCCTGAGACGGCAGAACAACGCAGTCGGGTCGATGGCACGACCCGTGTACCTCAAGTGGAACAATCACGACTGGTGGGACGACCACAGCCCGCCCTCCATCGCGGAGACAATGGCCAACGAGGCGTACACAAACCTGAGTACCGCACCAAGCGGGAATATCGCTCTCGGGGACTCGGACGACTGAGACTCCCACGAGAGGAATCCCACGACTTCAGTTGTGGGTGGATGTCAAGGCCTGCTCTCGGGTAATCCTGTGGGTCTATAGCCGTGGCCCACTGGCTGGTCTAGCCGTCGTCATATCGGCAGAGTACACTCCCGACGTCCGAGTCTAGAAGAGTTTGTTCCCATCGGTAGCGACCGTCCGTCTTTCCACGACTGTCCCGTTAACCGCATTCACTGCGACGATCGTTGCGTTCTGATTCGTAGGGAGATACATTGTCACACTCGTCTGCCCACTATCTATCGTCGTCGAGTCGAACGTACTCCCGCTTTCGGCGATCACGACGAGTTGCGTGACGCCATTCGTCGTGGTTGCTGCCGGCGTCAACGTCACCGTCGTCTCGACACTCTTGCTGGCCCAGGGCTCGGTCACCGAGAGTTGCTCGAACACTGTCGATTCGGTCGTCTCTATCGTGACTGTGGGGCTGAGCGTCAGACAGCCGCTCCCAACAACCAGCCCAAGCAGGGCTATCGTCGCAACGACGCGGTGGCGTGAGGGAGTGCCAGTCATTACTTGTCCTCTTCGGTGCCCGAGTGCTTGAGCGTTGCACTGCTAAGCGTCCAAGCAGCCCATCTTCTCGATCAAGAAATATTCCCTCCATCTGGGGGTGGAGCGGGGTATAGAGGGCTGCAGTACCTACTAGTAGTGATGTCCGAATCAGAAGCGACCCACTGGGAGTACGAGACGCTTCGCCCGCCGCGCGGTGAGACCAAAAAAGAAGCAGAGGATCCGAAAGCAGAGTTGAATCAACTCGGTGCAGAGGGCTGGGAGTTTATGGAGACGATCGACTATGAGGGAGGCGGCACCAAGTACCTCGTTTTCAAGCGGCCTGCCCAATCAAGTGAGTCAGTATGACTGACGAGACCGACATCAGCACGGCCAACACGATGCGTGAGCGCTCGGGCGAGAGTCGGATAAAACTCTGGGTACTGCTGCGCGCGAACCGCCTTCTCGTTTCCCTCGTCCTGACCAGTGCCGTGTTCGTCGCATTCGTGATCGCCGTCGCTGTCCTCTATCCACCGTTTTCACGGCAAATCGAGTCCGGCGACATGATCGACACGATGTTCTCGACGATGATCACGGTCATCGTGACTGGGACGACACTCGTCGTCACGATCGGTCAGCTCGTCCTCTCCCAGGAGAACGGCCCGCTTGGCGATCAACGCGAGCGGATGGCCAGTTCAATGGATTTCCGGGACTTCACTGAAGAATTAATTGGATCTCCGAGTCCTGCCGATCCATCCGAATTCCTCCGGCAGATCATCGGAGTCACGGCACAACGGACTACGGCTCTTCGAGACTCTATTGGCAAGAATGATGACGAGAACCTCCGAGAAGAGGTCGATGAATTTGCTGAAAGCGTCACTGGGAACGCTGACACGGTACGTGACCAACTTGAGGGTGCGCAGTTCGGCTCGTTCGACGTGTTATTTGCCGCATTGAATTTCAATTACAGCTGGAAAATCTTCCAAGTTGAACGTCTCGCGAACGAATACGAAGAGAGCCTCAATGAGGAAGAATACGGCTTGCTTGACGATCTCAAAACAGCGCTGTCACTGTTTGGACCAGCACGCGAGCACATCAAGACGCTGTACTTCCAATGGGCACTCATCAACCTGTCTCAGTTGATTCTCTATGCTGCAGTCCCTGCATTGGCTATTGCGGGTATCATGGTCGCGATCGTCGATGCGGGGACGTTCCCGGGAAGCACGCTCGGTTTCGATCACATCATCCTTGTCGTCGGCGGTGCGTTTGCAGTGACGCTCGTTCCATTCATGCTGTTCGTCTCGTATGTCCTTCGCATCGTCACCATAGCGAAACGGACACTTGCCATCGAGCCGTTGATCCTCCGTGATTCACAACGCTAAGGGGTTACGGCTCCGCTTGGCGCCCGTCTGGGGTTTTTGATCTATTGTTCCGTCCTAAGTTTCGAATACCAGAACCGACTCAACTGAGGATGAGCGGCCCCATTGGAGGGTCTGATTGGCGAGCGTCGCGAACCGCAAGATGGACGAATAAACAAGAGAATTGGTAGATTTGAGATGGCAAAGGCGGTACTGGCGACCCGAGGATAATCCCACCCTCGAGGAAGGTCGTCGCATCGACTGCCCTCTGCTGGGTCAATCCCTTCGACGGCTCGAGCGTCTCGTACTCCCACTGAGTGGAAATGGACTTCCGGATCAGTCGCTCCAGTTTGACCCTCACGCCCGGGAGTTGTGCGAACACGGTGCCGAGGAGGAGCTGATCGGATGGAACGGTAAAGGTCGCCGCAGTCGCCATTACTCGAACGATGTTATACTGGCTGGGAAACCCTTCCATGGAGCTATGTGAAAGGGGGACGAACAATTCGGTTAACCCGTTTTTGAGAGATCTCGATCTGTTGACTACGCGCTTTGAGTGCAGCAGAGTAGTATGAACAACTCGAATTCAGTCAGGAATAGCGTGCGAGATCCAGCGGATGAGTTCAGCACGACGACTCCGGGTATTTCGCCCCCTCTGATCAGAACAGCTGTCAGAATCGGTGGAATATTTATGTGTTTGCACCCCCTCTCGAGACGGAGTGGCTGACCTGATTACCGAATACGCCGACTACGACTCATTTGCTCGTGCGTGGCATTCAGATACCCTCGCTGACTACGATGTCTCTCTCGAAGAAGCCCGGGAACGGGGGCTTCTCAACGAACAGAAAACCCGGCAACTATGGCAATTGTTAGGGCTCCTTGGCACCGATGAGCTTTTTATTCAACTGCCAGATTGGTTGGCCAACGAGAAGGTTGAGGACACGGCCAGAACCACTCCCACAATGTTCGTTGGATGCATCTCCAGAGAGACCGAGGACGCAATTCTCTTCAAAGAGTCCGCAGCGGCTCGGCCACTGATGGGACTCGCACACAAAATTCATTCACTCGAGAAGGGTATTGAAAATACAGAGGTCGACACCGACCGACACGAGCGGTCAGAGAATCGTCTTCGAGACCATTACCAACAGTTTGGCAACCGAGATGACCTTCCTACCCTCTCTGACGACTGGCTTCCAAAAAGCCAACTCATAACGGCTGTTCAGCGGTGTGGGTAAACAAAACACCAGCCTTTATCGGAAGAAATGACGATTGTAATGGCGTTTTTTCAGAAATGACCGTACGTCACCAGACCGGCGTTGATCACGCCGATATACCGCATTCCTCTGGGACTGCTGTGCGAGATACGCGCCCTAAATGGCGAAGACGAGATAAGACAAGAGTATGACCCCGACGTGGACATCTGTTCACGCGATGGGGAAGACGTTCAAGTCATAATTGAACCAGAAGGCATCACATTCGCTTACTCATGTTAACTCGGATCTGGTAAATCGCTAGACGGCGACGATTCCCGGTGAGAACTCACGTCGCTCGAGGCGTCACGCTGGGACGAAATTGCTTGTGACGTCGAGAATTCCGGCAGTGACGAAGAGAGTATACGTTCTCACAACTCCATCGAACCACTAGAACACGACGCTGTATGGCGATTTACCAGGGCCGTTAACTCCAAATTCTGTATCGAATCCCAAGAGATTGTTACTTAGACTGGCTCGGACAGAATGAATAGGGGGTGGAACAAGCATAACCGTCCAGCGACCCTTCTACTAGGAAATCACACATGGATATATCTGAGATCCTCTCCCCAAAATTCACGGAGTTCGACATCGGCACACCGCTCTCGAAGGTCGCCGGGGCGTTCGAGAATCAGGAACTCGATGCCGTCGTCGTGACGGACGGCGACGAGTATCGCGGTGTCGTTAGTCGCCGACAGCTGGCTTCCTCGTCCAACCAGCCGTCTGCGAAGGTTAGCTCACAGGCACAGCACGTCCCAACTGTCGAGCGCACCGAGGATGTCCGCGAGGTCGCGCGGCTCATGATCGGTAGCGGCGCCAAAACACTCCCCGTACTCGATGACGACCGTGTTGTCGGTGTGGTGACCGGCGATGCGGTCCTCGAGGCTGTCCGTCCGTTTCTCGACGCAGTAACCGTCGACGATGCCTACACAATGGAGTTGATCAGTGCGGCCCCTGAAACCTCGATCGGAAAAGCGCTCAATATGCTTCGGGACGCCGGGATCGCCCATCTCCCAGTCGTCGACGGGGACGACCTCGTGGGACTGCTGAGCCTGTATGACGTCATCGAGTTCACGACGCGAGGCGGCAGCAAGAGCCAAGGTGGTTCGTCGAGCGGCTTCGGTGACCGTGGCGGTGGCGGGCAGAACCGTGGTGGATTCGGCGCACGCGAGGGCGACGCCGACCGGATGCTCGATCTCCCGGTACGGAACCTGATGTCCGACGCAGTCGTGACAGTAGAGCGGAACGCACCGCTCGACGCGGTGGTCGAGACGATGTTCGAGCAGGAAATCTCCTCACTTGTCGTCACGGCCGACGACACCGACGAGCCGATCGGTATCATCACGAAAACGGACGTCATCGAGGCGCTCACCTGGGAGCGCGATGACCGGAACGCCGTGCAGGTGTTCGGGCTCGACCTGCTGGAGGAGATGGACTACGACGACGTCTCCGCGCTGATCGAGCGCATGACCTCGAAGTACGGTGAGATGAGCGTGATCAAGGCCAGCATCGAACTGCAGGAGCACAAGGAACAGAGCCGGGGTGTGCCGCTGGTGCTGGCACGGATTCGACTGGTCACCGACCGCGGCTACTTCACTGCCGATGGGGAGGGGTACGGTGCTTCCCACGCCCTCCGTCTCGCAGCGAACGCTGTCGAACGCCGACTCCTCAAGGGGAAGACCTACGGCCAGTCGAAGAAGCATCCCGACACTGACGAGCAGGCGCAGCTCTATGGCTGGTGGCTTGGCGGGTAATCGGATCGATGTCTCCAATGATGGTAGTCGGTTCCGAGTGGCGCTACCCACTCGTCTCTCGTCTCTTGTCCCTTGTGCAGACGGACGAACATTGGTCGAGTTCGTCCAGTTAGGACGACACGGCTAAACGCGTGCATCCAGCAGTCGTCAGGTCGCTCGTGACGGTGGTTTGCGACATCAGTCCTCGAATGTGTCGTCGTATCGTTCGTAGGTGATGGTCAGTCGTCCTGGCGTTTGAGGCTTCGCTGCGTCTCGAAGCGCCTGGAACTCTCGCAGGAGTTCATCGGCATTGTCTGCCCCTTCTCGAACGCTCTGCGATTCCTCTCGAATCGTATCATATACCCGTTCCAGAATGCGTCGAGCGGCGTACGAATCAGTCTTCGAGTCTATCTCGAAGGAAGCCTCGTAGTCGGACATACTCGTGGTTGGTGCTCCACTGGAATAACTATCTTCATGTCTCATGGAGAGGGATTGTTTCTCTGATTCGGGATGATTCTCGTCCCCTCCGCCGGCTTCTGGCGTTAACGAGACGCGGGTTGCGTCTCGTTCGCACACCAGAACGCTTTGCGTTCTGGGGTCCCAGAAAAGCGAAGCAGGTACGCTAATGCCTCTTACCGAAGTCTTGCACCAGCCTTAACCAACAGTTTTAGTGTCGACATTCTCTGTTGGTTAAGATATTATCCAACCGATTATCCTATTTGGGAGCAGGTCCATGACGAGGCGACTGACACACCTGGCACTCCCATATCGGCTGACCAGACCACGTCTCATCTGGGAGAGACTCGAACCTCTGGAACTGATGCTCAGTCTTTCGACCACACGTGCGACAGTCAAGCCGCGTTTTCGAGAGAACACTGGGTTGACGATTCTCGGAGTGCTCGTCGTCGATGAAGCACTGGAGTGCAATCGCTGGCACCAGCCAGATGTCGTCCTCGACGGTCTCGAGTAGGGCTGTAACCTGATCTTCGTCGTGAACGTCGTGCCCACCTTCATCGTAGAGGAATGTCGTGTGCGCCCCCTCATGCCGCGACTGCGTCGACTCTGTCTGTCCCGTTCGTTCACGAGCGGCTGTGAGTAGCTGTTCACCGCTTTCGGAGGTGACTTGTACTGCTTCGGGCAGCGAGGGCCACTTGTCGGTCAGCTGTGTGGCGGGCTTCGTATCGAAATCGTAGATCAACTGGCAGTCGTTGACGGCTGGATCCCTATCGGGCTTCGCGAGAAGGGTGGCTGCCGCAGCGCCCTTCGCGAGGGCGTGATAATTGGTCGAGGCCTCGACGAGCAGATGGACGACGTGCAGGAGTGTCCACTCGGTGTCTAAGGGCTGCTGCTTGTCGGTGGCTACTCCGAGATGGTTCGTGAGGCAGAACCGGCACTTGGTCTGGCTGGCGGGGATCGACGCGCCACAGGAAGTACACTCGCTCGCTGGTGGGACTGGGTCGTTTGGATATTCCACGAGTGTCTCCTCAGTTCGGTCTCGAAAGGGCTCGCAACGACGGTCTCTGGCGAGTTCATCGTCGGGAATCTGCGTCGCCTCGCCAAGCGGTCGGAGTTCCTCGAAATCAGCGTAACGGTCGGTCATGGGGACGTCTACCAGCACGTTCCTTCGTCTTCACTTTTAAACATCAGCCCCACACCCAGTACAGACTAAACATTTCGAGTCAGATGCTTCAGAGGGCCAGTTCAGCGAGTGTGGCTTGATGTGACCGGATGGTCGGAGTCGTGACGTTCGCAGCCTCCGCGGCCTCCATCTGCGTCAGCCACCGTCCTTCGTCACGCCCGGCCTTGTAGAGACAGGCCGCTGCGAAGCCTGATGGCCGGACGCCCGTTGTAGCACCTGTTGATTCAGCTTCTTTAGTCATCTTTCGAGCTCGTTGTCGAATGGAGTCAGAGACGTCGAGTTCCGCTGCAAGTCGGGGGATGAATTCGCTCGGACGAACGGGCTGAGCCGGGAGTCCGAGTTCTCTGTTTAGTGTCTTGTAGGCGCTCCTGACTCTCGACTGTCCGACCCGTGCCGCATCGGCGATGTCCTCGAGCGTTCGTGAGAGACCGTTACAGCGACCGATCCCGTAGACGCTTGCTGCCGCGATAGCCTCGAGCGATCGGCCGCGTAGCAGGTCTTCGTTCTGTGCATTCCGGAACAGCTGACACGCCTGGTCGCGAACCGACTCTGCGAATTCGAGTGTGCTCACGATTCTTCGGACTTCACCCAGGCCCTGTACAAGGTTTCGCTCAGCTTTCGACTGGAACCGCCCACGAGACTGCTCACGCCGCATTCGGGCTAGCCACTGGCGCTTTTGCCCGGAGAGTTCGTTCCCGTTTGCATCGGTCCTCCGACCGATCTCCGTCGACAGCCCTCGGTCATGACGTGCCGCAGTCAGTGGAGCCCCCGTCCGCTTTCGCTGGTCCTGATCGTGAGGTCTCCATTCCGGACCGTGATCGATCCTTTGCTCGTCGATGACGAGCCCACAGTCCTCGCAGATCGTTTCGATAGCGTTGGTGGTGACCTGGCCGTCGCACTCAGGGCACTGGTTCGATTCTGTTTCGGTCTGGACGTCTTCGTCGAATGGCATCTCGTAAATCTCTCTAGTTGCCATGATGCTCACGAGGGGACAACGCACTGCTCAGGACGCCCCTCAGCCACTCTGGGGCAAACAAACACCGCACGATACGGTGGTGGCACGGATCTATGGGGTGGCGAAAGCCCGGCAGCGAAGCGGCGCATTTGCGCCGTGAGCAGCCCGGAACGTGGGGGTGGTGGGAGGTGGCGGTGACCGCTACACATCAGCAAAACTGGGGCGTCGCTCCGGCTATTCCCACTACCGACTGCACTCTTCAGGTCGTTCCCACCGGCTACGGCCTCACCCAGCCGCCGGCCGGTCGCCGCTCGCGACCAGCCATCCGGCTTCTCCGCCAGCCGCATCGACATCAGCCCTCGATTCCAAAAGGGAGTAACTATTTCTAATTCATTCCTCAACCGGAACCTCGACCTCGAGTTCGACGAGTAACCCGTCCTGTGCGAGCTGCTGTGGCCCGAGGAGCGTGAGACATGGATACGGTGGATCGGCGAATACGTCGTTCCACACTTCGAAGAACGCGTCCCGGTTCGTTTGTAGCTCGACGACGTGCGCAGTCACTTTCGTCACGTCAGCCAGCGATCGATCGATACTCTCGAGGAGTATCTCGACGTTCTCGAACGCTTTGAGCGTCTGGCTTGTAATATCTTCCCCCGCGAGTTCGAATTCCTCGTTCCAACCGACTTGCCCGGACATAAAGAGGGTGCCGTCTACAACGATACCATGACTGTAGCCGATGCTCGAGGCGTCGATGAGCCCGTCTGGAGCGATCTGTTTCCGTGCCATATCATAGCAGTCAGTGTGGGACTCGAAGTATATGGCGGTCAATATGTCGTCGACCGTTTCGGAAACGTAGGGCACGTCAGCGTTAGCGCTCACAGGCGTGATGTACGCCGTTCTGGTGCCGCGGTCGATCACCAGGACCTCGTCGGTCTTGAGGCGTGAGTCCGGATGGATGAGAGAAGAGGTCCGAGGTGGGTGCCTCTGGTACGTCTGGGAACGATGGACCCGTTTCAGTCTTTCCTGTTGAGATAATGAATGGATCGGTTCCCTCAATATTTTGCGTTCGCGAGCGTCCTCGTGACCCTCTTTGGGCGATTCGAGACGGTCGTGAAGCGGCTCCTCTAGTTTGTGAACGTCGGATCTATGCCATCGGTGTCGCCGAAGAACAGAGAAGACCGCTGGCCATCAGTGGGTCTCACAATACAACTGCACGGTCAGCGTTGAGATGGCGGATAGGTAATGAGATGACTCGGTAGCTTTATCGAACGGACTCCACTAAGGTTACAGAAGGTCTCCAACGTACTGGTCTTTCCACTGTCGCCGATCTTCGATCTCACGATGTCCACGGCGCGTCACGGAATAGATGTTCGTCCGGCGATCGGCCTCACCTTTCTCGATAAGTCCTTTCTCGACGAGAGTGTCAAGGTTCGGATAGAGACGGCCATGGTGGATCTCTTTCTCGTAGTAGTTCTCGAGTTCGTCTTTAATTGCGAGTCCATGCGGTTCGTTTAGTCCGGCGGCCACATACAAGAGGTCACGCTGGAACCCGGTCAGGTCGTACATTGTCGATACTTTGTAGAATAGACAATTAAAGACTTGGAATACTGAATACCCTTGCCACAGACAGATTCAGCGAAAGCCCGGCAGCGTAACGGCCATTGGCCGTGAGCAGCCCGGACCGTGGAGGTGGTGGGAGGTGGCGGTGACTGCGTACACATCAGCAAAAAAGGGGCGTCGACCCGGCTATTCCCACCACCGACCGCGCTCTGGGAACATAACGGTGCTCCACCCGGTCAGGGCCACGGAGACGCGCCCGTTGTACCAGTTCTTCGCCGCCCCGTGAATGCGAACGCGCTCGCCTTCTTCGATCCAGGGTTGGTCGCTCGCAACCCACGACGTCAGCTTCGTACGCCCGCTCTCGTCCTCGATGAGCCCCACCTGGGAAATGGCAGCACTTGACGGCTCCCACAGTTGCGTCACCGTCCCTTCGATGCTCACCTCTTTGCGATTGACCTCCTCGAGTTTCCCGATTGGAACCACCTGTCCTGGTGCCGTCTCCAGTTCCTCGAACACGCTGACGACTGCGCTCATCAGGTCGTTCCCACCGACTACGGCCTCACCTAGCCGCCGGCCAATCGCCGCTCGCGACCACCCGTTCAGCTTTTCGGCCAGCCGCATTGACTGTCTGTTCACCGCCGCCAACTGCTCCTGGGTGAGTTCTGCACGAGGATCGTCCCGCTCCGGATCTGCCATCGGGTTCACGCTCGCCGCCCGCTTCTGGAACGCAGCACGCCACTCAGCGCTCTGCTTCGCCGCAATGTCTCGCGTCCGTTGCTCCCGACCTTCTTGCATCCCAATCTCCGCCTGGGCGCTGATGCGCTCCAGCTCGGCTTCCCGTGCTCGAATGTGCTCTTCCTGTTCGAGGGTCACACCATAGGTACGTCACCGGCCAGAAACCGGCACACCGATCAAGAACCAGGGTGAGGGAGAACGGATGGTCGCACTCTCGGACCAGATCTGTGACCTCCTCGATGACTGGCTGAAAACTCAGCGACCATCGGTGGCAGATGAGTATGGACGCGAGCCGCTCTTAGCATCGCGTCAAGGACGAACGAACAAGACTACGCTTCGTGCTTACGTTTACCGTTGGACTCGGCCCTGTGCCTACAGCTCTGAGTGCCCACACGACCGAGGTCTGGGAGAGTGTGAAGCGATTGCGCACGATGCGGCACACGCGTGTCCGTCAAGCGTAAGCCCACACGCGATCCGCCGTGGAAGCATCACCCACAGTCTGAACAGCGACATGCCGGATAAGGTGGTTAGTGACCGAGCGAACGTTAGTCAGCGAGTCATTGAGCAGCACTACGACCGACGTACGGAGCGTGAAAAGATGGAACAACGGAGGGAATATATAGATGACCTCTAGAGGATACTCTGTCTGAACCGTTCGGCCAGGTCACGTAATCTCGTCAATTAATTCGAACCCATTCTTCAACTGCGCGCTATTCTCGATAGCCGAGCAATCGAAGACCGTTCAACGAAACGAGCACGGTGGAGCCTTCGTGGCCGACTACTGCAAGCGGAAGCGGGATGCCTCGGAGGAGAATCGTGCCGACCATAAGTGCAATCGCGCCGAACGCGATGGCGAGATTGACAGTGAGTGTCCGGCGAGTCTTCCGCCCCAGTCCGAGGACGTACGGTATCTTGCTGAGATCGTCGCCCATCAGCACCACATCGGCGGTTTCGAGCGCAACGTCGGTCCCCGCCCCACCCATTGCAACGCCGAGGGTCGCTGTGGCGAGCGCCGGTGCGTCGTTGACACCGTCGCCGACCATCGCTACGTTCTCATATCGCTCGACCAAGTCCTCAATGGTAGCCACCTTTTCCTCCGGTAGGAGTTCAGCCTGGACCTCGTCAATGCCGACCTCGTCAGCGATTTGCTGTGCGACGCGCTCGTTGTCGCCCGTCAACATCACGATATGCTCAACCCCGAGCGAGCGGAGGTCGTCAATCATCTCAGCAGCGTCCGGCCGAACCGTGTCAGTGAACGAGAGCCATCCCAACACGGTGATCTCGTCATCGTCCTCTCGGGCGACGAGGACGGTAGTTTTTCCCTCTTTCTCAAGTGTCCGGAGTCGGTCTAACCCTGGTTCGAGACCATCGATTGGTGCGTCTCCAACCACGGTCTCGAAGAAACTTCGATTCCCAATGTGGATGGTTCCGCCTTCAACATCAGCCTGAACCCCCTTCCCGGCGATTGACTGAAACCGCTGTGCGCTGGGCACCGTCAGTGACTGCTCTTCCGCCGCCGTCACAGTCGCACGAGCGAGATGATGCTCCGACCGGGCTTGCACCGCGGCTGCGAGTGAGAGCAAATCGTCGACAGTTAGGGCACCGTCATCCACGCCCTCACGGACGAAGACGTCGGTCAACTGCGTGTCGCCCTTCGTGAGCGTACCTGTCTTGTCGAACGCGACTGCGTTGATATTCGCTGCCGCCTCCACATGCTCGCCACCCTTGAATAGGACGCCCTGTCTGCCACCGGAGGCAATTGCCGAAAGGACTGCCGCAGGCGTCGAGATGATGACTGCACACGGAGAGGCGGCGACCATCAGTGTCATCGCACGGTAGAACGTGCTGGTGAATTCGCCACCGACCGCAAGTGGAATCGCAATCGCTGCGATTGTGAGTGCGAACACGCCGAGGACGTACGGTTGTTCGAGACGATCGATGAGGCGCTGGGTCGGGGCTTTCTCGCTCTGGGCGCGTTCGACCATGTGGATGAGGCGGGTAATCGCCGATTCGTGAGCCTGCCGCGTGACTTCGATTTCAAGACTCCCGCTCTCGTTGATCGTCCCGCCGAAAATCTCGTCGCCGCGTTCCTTCGGGACGGGTACTGACTCGCCGGTGAGTGACGCTTGATCGACCGTCCCCTCACCGGACGTGACGACGCCGTCGAGTGGAATTCGGTCACCGGGTCGGACGACGAACACGTCGCCGACGGTCACGTCGTCGATGGGGACTATGACTTCCTCGTCGTCACGCAGGACTTGCGCTTCGTCCGGTCGCATCTCAACAAGGGATTTGATCGCCCGACGCGAGCGCCCGATGGCGTAATGCTGTAGCGTATTCGACAGCGAGAACAGGAAGAGGAGCATCGCGCCCTCAAACGGTGCGCCAATCGAGAGCGCACCGAGCGCGGCGACGATCATCAAGAGGTCGATATCGACGGCGCGGTGGCGGAGCGTTTCGATTGCGCCTTTCAGCCCGTACCACCCGCCGAAGATGTATGCGGCGCCGTAGCCGGTCCACAACAGAAGTTCTGGTCCGTTGAGCCACCCCGTCGCCAGGCCGATCATCATGCCGGCGAGAGTCAGGCCGACGAACACTGCCTCCCATCTGAGTTCCGAGCGAGTACTTCCGTCGTCGGTTACTGTCTCAGAGTCTTCATTGAGTGCGACATTACGATCACGGACCGCTTGTCTGAGTGTTTCCTCCGAGATTGTACCCTCGTCGTAGGTAATCCGGACGCTCCCCGTTCGGAACGAAACTTCGACATCGTGGACACCGGGAGTGTTTCGGAGATGTTGTTCGAAAGCTCGTGCACCAGCTTCGCCACGACCGCCTCGCCGCTCGATCTGGACCGTCCATGTCGATAGTGAGGATTGTTCAGTAACTGTCACGTGTTCTCTCTATAGATGGTGCGTATTTTGCAGGTGGGGTACAGCAATAAGTCGTTGCCTGTTCGTCTGTGAACAGGGGGTTCTCCTGGCAACGCTATTGTTGTGTTGATACCATTCCCCGGTCCGAGTGGGTCATCGAATGATCGTCACTGGAATCTGTGATCGGCGGGTGACTGTCTCGGCGACGCTTCCGAGAATCGCGCGGTCGATTCCTGATCGGCCGTGACTTCCCATGACAATTTGATCGATGTCGTGTTCCGCAGCATATTCGACAATCTCTCGCGCCGGTTTGCCGACTTCCGTGACAGTCTTGAGGTCGATGTCGTAATCTGCTGCGAGGTCCGTGGCTGACGTATGAAGGGCCGTTGCTCGTTCTTGGGCATTGTCGTACCAGTCATCTGCGACTGGAAGGCCGCCAGCCTCAACGTCGATGATCGAGTCAATCGGATTGATGACGTACATCGCGGTGATGGTTGCGTTCGGGCAGTTCTCGATCGCGTATGCGAGGGCACGCTCAGAGAGCGGCGATCCATCGAACGCGACGAGAACGGTGTCAGGCATACGGACAGAGTACGTGGTGGATTGACATGAGGGACTGTTCCGGACGCGGAGGGTCTTTTGAAACCACCTTCTTTAGCATATTACGGTCAGAAACAGCTGGCCCCTGCATTCCCTAGTTCTGTTGAACTCCAATAGGGCGCTGGAAACAGAATGCACACCTATCCTTGATGTGGTTCCCGGACGAACTCGGTGTTATCTACTGATGTTCGATAACATCCTCGTCCCGACGGACGGAAGTGACTGTGCACAGGCAGCTGTCGGGTACGCCGCAGACTTGGCTACACGCTATGACGCGAAAGTACACGCGCTCTGTGTGGTCGATTACAGGACACTCGAAAATGGTCCACAGTACGACCAGATTAAGAAAGAACGCGAGGAGTTCGCTGAAAGAACCTGTAACGACCTTTCTGTGAGTGGCGTCCCAGCTGAACAAGCCGTCCGTACTGACATCCCCCACAAGGCGATTCTTCGATACGCAACCGAACAGGACATCGACCTCATCGTCATGGGGACGCACGGCCGAACCGGCGTCGAACGGCATCTACTCGGGAGTGTCACCGAAAAGGTGGTCCGGCTCTCAGATGTGCCAGTGTTGACGGTGAAAGCGGAAGGTGACGGTGAAATTACGTACCCCTACACCGATATCTTAGTTCCGACCGACGGAAGTGAGGGAGCTGAGGCCGCTATTGACCCCGCTGTCGATATTGCGTGCACATACGATGCTCGGCTACATGCCCTCTCTGTCATCGATTCGATGGTGTTGGGCGTCGATGTCCGATCTGTTGCAATCGTCGAAACACTCGAAGAGTCCGCTCAATCAGCGGTAGAAACCATCGAAGAGCAAGCGACCCAGGCCTCCGTGTCTATGGTCGAAACCAAGATTGAACACGGCAGTCCCTACCGAGGGATTCGTTCCTACGTTGAGGAGCACGACATCGACCTCGTCGTTATGGGGACGCACGGACGCAGTAGAATCGAGCGATACCTCCTGGGAAGCATCGCCGAAAAGACAGTGCGCACGTCACCAGTTCCTGTAATGACCGTCCGTCAGCCAGAATGACCGCTTCCTTGGTCTTCGACTTTCGAAAGAACTCTCGACGGTCTTTAATCTGTCCGCCAGTATTTGTGCGCTTCAGCGACTATCAGTACTGTCGGTGCGATCAAGAGTATGCGAATCCACGTTTCTACCGCAATCGGCTCGATCCCGAGCAGCAGTTGCGTTGGACCGACGTGAATAGCGATCAGATGCACCACCAGTGCCGTGAGCGTCCCGCCAAGGAGTATCGGATTGGAGAACGGGCTCTTCTCGACAAAGGAGCGCGATTCGGACCGACACGTCCCGAGAAACAGAGCCATCGAAACGACCATCGTCGTGAGAGCAGCTGTCTGAGCGTATCCGAGCGTCGCCCCGTTTGTGAACTCGTACCAGAAGATGGCGAGTGCGAGGACTGCGAGCCAGATGCCGACTGTTATGGTTCTCTCAAGCAGTTGGCGCGAAAGCAATCCCGCGTCAGGTCGGTGAGGCGGGCGTTCAAACTGTTCTCGCTCGCCGGGCTCGAACGCCAGCGCGACGTCCTGAATGCCGTTATTGACGACGTTCAACCACAGCGCCTGTGCAGGTAAGAGGAGAAGCGGAAAGAGGCCTGCATCGTCGCGCGGGAGCACGCCGACGATAGCGAGGAAGAACGCTGCGAGGATCGCCAAGACGAGCGCGACGCCAGTTGCAAGGAGGAACATCGTCGCCTTCCGGATGTTCGAAAAGACGGTGCGTCCCTCCTCAACTGCGGCGTAAATGGTAGCGAAATTGTCGTCGGTGAGGACCATTTCGCTGGCCTCCTTAGCGACGTCCGTTCCAGTGATTCCCATCGCTGCACCGATGTGTGCCGCCTTCAACGCTGGAGCGTCGTTGACCCCATCTCCAGTAACAGCCACGATCTCGTCGTCAGCCTGGAGTAACGTGACGATCCGGTGTTTTTGCGCTGGGCTGATGCGGGCGAAGATGGCCGTGTTCCTGAGAGCTTCAGTCAGTTCCTCGTCGGAGAGCTCGGCCACTTCTTCGCCGGTGAGTACTCTGTCGGATTCGATTCCAACCTGTTCCGAGATGGCTTTCGCAGTGACCGCGTGATCGCCGGTAACCATCTTGACTTGTATTCCAGCACGGTCACACGCAGCAATTGCTTTGGGCACGCCCGATCGTGGGGGGTCGATCATGCCCGCGAATCCGAGAAACGTCAAACCGTCCGGCTCCTCCGTATCCGTTAGATCTCCGTCTCCTCGGGCCATTGTGATAACCCGGAGTCCATCGCCAGCGAGTTCGTCGGCTTTCGTGAGCACTTCCTCGGCGTCAAGTGATGTTTGCCCAGTCGCTGTCAAAATTGTGTCACACATTTCGATGACGCGCTCGGGAGCCCCCTTGACGTAGGTAACGGGGCCATCGTCCATCACATGTGTGGATGCGGTGTAACGGCGATCTGATTCGAACGGCAGATGATCAATCTGTGGATAGGCCCGAATCAGTTCGTGTTGATCGAGGCCCGCCTTTCTGCCAGCGACGAGTAATGCCGTTTCCATGGGATCGCCCACTGCTTTGAGCGTCCCGTCGTCCGTTTCGTCGAGAATTGCTTCGTTTGCCAGCGTCGCGGCGAGCAGCGTCCCGTGCAACCGGGTCCCCTCTTCGATTGGAATTGTCTCCTTGCTCTGCCGAAATTCGCCTACCCCCGGATTCCCATCGGCAGTCACGTCCACGAAGCCATCGGCAGTCCACATCTGCTGGACAGTCATGCGGTTCTCGGTAATTGTGCCGGTCTTGTCCGAGACGATGACACTGCAGGAACCGAGTGTTTCGACGGCGGGGAGCCGCCGGATAATGGCGTTGCGGCCGGCCATCCGGCGAACACTGACTGCAAGCGCTACCGTCATCACGACCGGCAACCCCTCGGGGATGGCAGAGACCGCCGTGGCGACTGCGAGCAAGAAGACATCCGCGATCGGGATCGCTTGCCAAAGCCCGATAGCGAATAGGGCGACCGCAATTCCAAGAATGGCGACGCTGATCAGGTTTCCAAACCGGTGCATCCGCGTCTGAAGCGGCGTCGCCGCACGTTCTGTCTCTCGAACCTGCCCGGCGATCGTCCCAATTTGGCTATTTCCGCCAGTTGCAACCACGACACCGACACCCCGGCCTGAGGCAACCGACGTCCCCATATAGGCCATGTTCCGTCGATCAACGACTGTGTGTTCCGGTTCGACGGGTTCTGTCGAACGAGAGATGGGTACGGATTCTCCGGTCAAAATCGCAGTGTTGAGTTGTAACTCGGTGGTCCGAATCAACCGAAGGTCTGCCGGAACGACACCACCAGATTCTAATAGAACGATATCACCTGGAACCAGATCCGTGCTGTCTATCTTGGACAATTCTCCATCTCTGCGGACCTGTGCCTTCGGCGTGACAAGTGACGCCAGTGCTGCCATTGCGTTTTCCGCCCGGTATTCCTGAACAAATCCGATGACGGCGTTTATACCGAGAACAAGTGCGATGACGATTGCATCAGCGTAATGGTCGATAGCAACCGTGATAACAAATGCAACGAGCAAGATATAAATCAGTGGACTCGTGAACTGATGGAGGAAGATCCGTACCGGACTAATTACCTCGCCTTCTCCGATGGTGTTCGGTCCGTATCGGTCGAGACGACGCGCAGCTTCTTCACTGGCCAGCCCATTCTGACTTGACGCTAATTCGTCAAGCGTCTCGTCCAAGGTGGCCGCGTGCCACGCCGTCTCATCCATTCTACGTAAACAATCGGAAGGGACGGCCAAAATTCTGTGGTGGAGTGGGTTTCATTGGGCGTCTTTTCTTTGACCAGGGGAACCTCACGTACTAGCGAGTGACAGGACTCCACTATTGAACCAGCTAGTCGTTGTCTCTTGATGTATGCAGATTGAGTGGTATCAAGGATAGCAGGAGGAGGTTCAACCAGCCTCATCCTAAAAATCCGAGAAGGAGTTGTTGGAGGTCGGATGGGGAACGAGTGTACTCACGAGATCAACGATAACCTGTGCGTGGTAGGCTGCCTCCGGTCGATCCGCACCTTCGATCTCACTGACGCGCATAACGAATTCCTTCCAGTCGAACCGCTGGCCGTGCTCGTGGACGGCTCCAGTCATGTACCACTTTATCTCCATTGGGAGCGATGCGGCGAGGTCCTCGGCGTTTTCCTCGGGGATTCGCTAACCCAACGTCATCAACGTCGCTCGGATCGCACGAACGGTTTCGCCGGTTCCTGGAAGTTCGAGGTGGTGCTGAACCTCTCCAGTGAATTCATCGAAGTTCATGGATTTTTCTGTTGAACCACGGGACAAGCTGTAATAACATCTGGCCCGTTGAGGTCACTCTGCCAAACGATGAAGGGAGTCACTCCCAAAATCCTACCCAGGATGTATGACCGTATTGTAATCGCTGTGGATGGGAGTGACGAAGCGAGGCTAGCAGCACGACGTGTACTCCATCTCGCTCAGGCCTTCGACGCGACCGTCTCCGTTCTCTCTGTCGTCGAACAGAAAGCACTCCAGCTCACAGAGACGTCTGCTGAGAAAACGCAACTGCACGAACGTGGGGAGGCGGCTCTCACAGAGATCGAGGAACTCGCGTCAGAGCTTGGCCTCTCTGTGACTCCGAAACTGCTAGAAGGAAAGCCCGCTGTCCGAATCAGCGAATACGCTGACGAGCAGAATGCAGACCTGATAGTCGTCGGGAGACAGGGATTGACTGGGGTCAGTCGGCGTCTCTTGGGCGGTGTTACCGAACAGGTGCTCCACCGAAGCGACGTCCCCGTGCTCGTCGTCTCGGGCGAGGACAACGAAGGTGAGATGGACGCCGAGTATTCACGAGCCCTCATCACGACGGATGGCAGTGAAAATGCTGAAGTGGCGATTCCCCATGGGACAGCCATCGCGCAGCGCTATGGGTCAGACGTTCACGTGTTGAACGTCGTGGATCTTCAGGCTGCAGGCGGTGTGTTCAACGCGGGGGGCCTCGAAAAGGAATTCCTTGAACGGCTCGACGCGAGAGGACAAGACGCCGTTGACAGCGTTGCGAACGAGATCGAGGAATCTGCCCTGGACCTGACTGTAAAGACCGCCGTCGAACGCACGAAGTCGTTCGAGGGGGCAGCTGCCGGTGTCCGTGAATACGTCGAGGAAAATGAGATCGATCTCGTCATCATGGGTTCGCACGGTCGGTCGAATCTCAAGCGGCAACTTCTCGGCAGTGTTGCATCCACCGTGATTCGAATTGTCGATGTCCCTGTCCTCGTGGTCAAGCGGTCTGATTGACGTCCTCATCGAGAGAGTTCAATTCTATTTCCGTACAAACACTATTACGTAAGAATTCCGCTATTTGCATTGCGACTGTTCTCGTCACCTTCTGATCGCCTCAATTGTAACCGATTCACTCGGCCGTGCGTACGACCATGGGCTGGTTGGTAGAGAAGAATAATGTGCCCGAGTTCTTGACGCGCCTACGTTTACACCCCCCAAATCAAATTTGCTGGCGCGTGAAACAGCTGACAGGCAACGCAGCAGATCCGGGTGAGCCTGTTGACAGGTGTCGAATCCCCGCACTAAACAATGGCACGAGATACGAGCGACGGTCAGACGCCCTGGTCGCGGTCGGTCAGCGACGTGTTGGAGCAGGCCGATGTCTCGCAAGACGAGGGGCTGACCGAAGACGGCGTCAAGCGCAGACGAGTCCAGTACGGGCCCAACGAGTTGCGTGAGGCCGAACGGCGACGCTGGTTCGAGATTCTGGCAGCTCAGTTTACGAGCTTCATCATCCTGTTGCTCGCCGCCGCAGGCGTGGGCGCGTTCCTCCTGGGCGACACAATCGAGGCGATCGCCATCTTCGCCGTCCTCGTCATCAACGGCGTCATCGGCTTCATCACTGAGCAGCGTGCGGTCAACTCGATGGAAAGTCTCCAGGAGATCACGGAAATTCGAGCCAGAGTCCGGCGAACCGGCGAGGAGACGGAGATTCTCGCAGAAGAGCTAGTGCCGGGCGACATTGTCATCCTCGAGGCCGGCGACGTCGTTCCGGCCGATCTACGGGTACTCGACCCGGCCAAACTTCAGGTCGACGAATCGGCCCTCACTGGCGAATCCGTCCCTGTTGGCAAGACGAGTGAATCGCTCGATGATGACGTCCCGCTGGCCGAGCGGGAGAACATGCTCTACAAGGGAACCTACCTGACGCGAGGGACCGTGGAAGCCGTCGTTGTGGACACGGGGCCGGATACGGAACTCGGGCGGATCTCGGCGTCCCTCGCGGAGACGGCCCAGGAGAAAACGCCGCTCCAGGAGAAGCTCGACGAATTGGGCCAGAAGCTCGTGCCGTTCCTGCTCGTGGTGGCGACCATCGTCCTCGTGTCCGGCTGGCTCAGAGGCCAAGATTTCTTCCTGATGGTCGAGACAGCTATCGCGCTGGCCATCGCAACCGTCCCGGAGGGACTCCCCATCGTCGCCACGCTGGTACTGGCACGGGGCATGTGGCGGATGGCCGACCGCAACGCGCTCATTACCAACCTTGCTTCCGTCGAGACGCTCGGCTCCACGACAATTATCTGTACCGACAAGACAGGTACGCTAACCGAGAACGAGATGACCGTGGCAGCCTACGAACTGTCCAACGGTTCGGTCGAGGTCACTGGGACCGGGCTCGACACCGAGGGGGCGTTTCAGCACGGCAGCCAAGAGCTGGACGAGCCGGAAGACCCCGTCCTAGGGGAGGCCCTCGAGGTAGGTGTGCTCTGTAACAACGCCTCCGTGACCGAGGCAGATAGCGAACCGACCGTGACGGGCGATCCGATGGAGGTCGCACTCCTAATAGCGGGCTTGAAGGGCGGTCTCGACCGGACCGAACTTCTCGAATCGCTGCCGGAAGCCCGGGAGGTCGCTTTCGACCCGTC
Source organism: Natronosalvus rutilus (assembly GCF_024204665.1). NCBI lineage: Archaea > Methanobacteriati > Methanobacteriota > Halobacteria > Halobacteriales > Natrialbaceae > Natronosalvus > Natronosalvus rutilus. Next base: position 175,975 of record NZ_CP100356.1, read on the forward strand.
CGTCAAGATGATGGCGACGTATCACGACCTGGACGGACGGTACAGGGTTGCAGTGAAGGGTGCACCGGAGGCAGTCATCGACTCGGCCTCCAGACTGGTAACGAGCGACGGCACTGAAGAGTTATCGGCTGACGAGAAGAGCGAGTGGATCGAGAAGAGCGATGAAATGGCTGAAAAGGGGTTACGTGTGCTCGCACTCACCCGGAAAGAAGTCGATGATCCGGAAGCACCGCCGTACGAAGACCTAGCGCTGCTCGGGCTGGTCGGCTTCATCGATCCGCCACGCGAGGAGGTCAAGGCAACCATCCAGGGGTGTCAAGATGCGGGGATGCGCGTCGTGATGGTGACCGGCGATCACGCGGGAACGGCCAAAAACATTGCCCAGAGCGTCGGGTTGGTGGCCTCGGATGACACCGAGGCCGTCAAGGGTGAACAACTCGACGCCCCCGACAAACTCTCCCAGCAAGAACGAGAGCAGTTCGTGAACGCGCCAATCTTCGCGCGAGTCAGTCCCGAGAACAAGCTCGACTTGATCGATCTTCATCAGACGGTCGGCTCTATCGTCGCCATGACTGGGGACGGCGTCAACGACGCGCCGGCACTGAAAAGTGCCGACATCGGTGTCGCAATGGGCCAGCGAGGGACGCAGGTGGCTCAAGAGGCTTCGGACATGATCCTGCAGGACGACAACTTCGAGAGCATCTATCACGCCGTCAGGGAAGGCCGGATCATCTTCAGCAACATCCGGAAGTTCGTGTTATACCTCATGTCCTGCAACCTGAGCGAACTGCTGGCCATCTTGATCGCCGCGCTACTGGGCTTTCCCCTGCCATTGTTTCCTCTGCAGATCCTGTTTCTCAACGTCGTGACTGACGTTTTCCCGGCGTTCGCGCTCGGCGCCTGCGGCGGTAGCAGGGACATCATGGATCGTCCGCCGAGGGATCCCAACGAACCGATCATGACGCGAACCCATTGGACCGAGTTGGGATTCTATGGAGGGCTGATTTCGGCCGCTACGATCGGCGCGTTCGTGATTGGTGGGAGGATGTACGCTGGCGGTCTGGAGACCGAAGAAGCCGTCACGATCTCGTTTCTCACGTTAGCCTTCGCGCAACTCTGGCACGTGTTCAACGTCCGGGAAATCACTTCTGGCATCCTGCGGAACGAAGTCACTGAGAACCTCTACATATGGGGTGCTTTGGGCCTCTCGACCCTGATCCTCTTCGGCGCAGTCTACCTGCCGGGAGTCTCGTTGGCGCTGAGTACTACCCCTATCGGCTTGGAGGGATGGCTAGTAGTGTTCGGGATGAGCTTGATACCGCTCGGCCTGGGACAGGTCGAACGCGAGTTCCGGCGGCGATTCGGGACACCCAAACTTGGGACAACGCTCAAAAACTCACTGTTTGACTAACTGTTACAGAGGATCTAGCCGATCCTTGGACTATAATCCGAGAGAGTAGTGATCGATGCCTGAAGAAGACCTATTCGAAACCGAGGGCCACGGATCAAGAGCTAAATCGCCGAATCACTTGTCGAAGCTGCCAATGTGATAGAACCTGGTACCGTTCGCTTAGAAAGCGCTACCGAGACGAAATATTACAATCCCCGAGAATCCACGGTTTGAAGTCGAACTCGAACACCTCACCGACTCGGAGACGGGAGCAGAACGATATGAATTAGAATACGAAATTCGATGGACCATGTGATGACTTTGTCAGGCTAGAGATGTGATCTCTCGCCGAGTACCTAATAGACGTCGGAGGGGCCGAGAACCGCGGTGATATTTATGCTCCAACGTGGAGTCGCCCACCTCTCCTACGAGCAGTACGGACTGAAGGCAGTCCCTGTTCACTCGGTTCGATGGGGACAGAGTACCGTGGCCAGTAGTTATCCATCGGGCCGTGGTACACCAGTGATATGAAAGATTCGCGACCGAACGTGCTGTTGATACACGGACACGACCTCGGACGGTATCTCGGGTGTTACGACGTCGACATTGACACGCCGCGTATCGACGCACTCGCGGACGAAGGAGCGCTGTTCGATCGACACTTCGCGACCGCTCCGCAGTGTTCACCGAGCCGGGGGAGCCTCATGACCGGGCGGTTCCCGCACGTCAACGGATTGATGGGACTCGCACATGGTAACTGGGAACTCCATGACGACGAACGGATTCTCCCGCAGTATCTCAGCGACGCTGGCTACGAGACGCACCTGTTCGGCCTCCAGCACATCACGCAGGATACAGATCGGCTCGAATACGATCACGTTCACTCCGAGGGGAACCTGTATCCCGGCGTCTCTCCGTCGGTCCACCAGGCCAATCGAGCCCGTAACGTCGCGTCGGTCGTCGCGTCGTTCTTTGAAAAGTCGGCGTACGCCGCGCCGTTTTTCGCGTCAATCGGCTTCTTCGAGTGTCACCGAGTCGAAGAGAAGAACGGTCGATTCGGATTCGACGCCGACTATTACCAGGGCGACGAACCTGAATCGGTCCGCCCACTCCCATACCTTCCTGACCGCCGGGGGATTAGACAGGACCTCGCGGAAATGCACGGCATGGTGTACGCCGTCGACGACGCAGTCGGGACCATCCTCGATGCGCTCGCTGCCACCGGTATCGACGAGGAAACGCTCGTGATCTTCACCACCGAACACGGCATCGCGTTTCCGCGCGCGAAAGGCACATGCTACGACGCCGGAATCGAGACTGCACTGGTGATACGCTATCCGGGCGTCGTTGATGCCGGTCGGCGGTACGACGACCTGGTGAGCAACATCGACGTCTTACCCACGGTTCTTGATCTCGTGAACGTAGATGACTCTGCGGCGATCGACGGCCGGAGCGTGGCCGCCCTGATTGCCGATGACGCGGGGGAATATGACAAGCGGGATCAGATCTTCGCAGAGATGACCTGGCACGACGTGTATAATCCGATCCGCGCGATAAGGACCGACCGCTACAAGTACATCCGGAACTTCTGGCATCTTCCCACCGTCTATCTGCCAACGGATATTTTCGCGAGCGAGTCCGGTCGCGAGGTCCGCGAAGCGGACGGGGTGCCGTCCAGGCAGTACGAGGAACTGTACGATCTCCGAGACGCACCCCAGGAGGACGACAACGTCGTGTATGAGCCCCGGTATCAGGATGTTAGACGAGACCTCTCGAGGCAACTCTACGGGTGGATGGACGAAACCGAGGATCCACTACTCGACGGACCCGTTGTTCCAGGCGATTATGGCGAGATTTTGTCGTGGCCGCACGATAACTCGTGAGGGGCGTCGTCCGATGAGCGATCAGGAACCCTGAGCCCCTTCGTTCAACACCGGTACGACTCTGGTCGTGATGAGTGATTGGAGGTCGAACAGATGGATCACGTGATGTACCGATATCTCCGCGTCGAGAAGCTCACGCACGGATGGCGAAGGGCATGCGGAGCCGTCGGCGATTTGTTCACGGAAGCGAAACCGTTCGAACCATCCGATTTCCAATCACAGTAGGTAGACTTACGGGGCGATTCCTGCCGAGTGCCAACCCAATCTCATTCTTTCCCCATACTGGATCGAACATCTCCCTTGCGTCTATAGTCCAACCGGGAACGAGATCAGTGCCGATGCGGTCGAGATACTCCAGTGACTCACACGGTCGACTGCGGTCGGTGGCAGGAACTTGGATATTGACGGTCAACGCAAGCACAACGAGCAGTTTCCAGACCGGTTCACGGTTCCCCTTCGATACCGTCGGTGACGGCTAGTTCGAGGAGGAAACTCGAGGCCGAAACGACGTCGCCGATACCGACCGTCCCCGCGGGGTCGTCGACGACGCGATTAGGACAGGCGACGACCGTCGGCGTACAGAGCGTGCCGTCGTCGGTCGGTTCGCCGACGTGGTCTGCGAGGAGTTGGATTGCGTCCCGCCCCATCGTCGACGGCTCGTACGCCAGCCCCGTCTCGAGGTCATCGGGAGCCGTGACGTCGCCTCGAGCCGCCTTGGTCGCGGCGTTAACGGCGGCGAACGCCAATCCACGTCGGATGGATTCCGGAGGGAGATAGGAGTCCATCACGGCGAGGTGGTACTGCATCGCGTGTAACCGGATGCAGTCGACGCCGAGGTCCTCTCGCAGCGCGGAGAGCATCCGGTAGTGGGTGAGGATTTCGGTGGCTTCGAACGGCGTCTCTTCCGTCGGTCTCTCCTTCGGGGCGTCGAGACCGGCGTCGTCGTGGAGGAGGGCGAGTTCGCGGGTGTCCGTACCGAGGACGTTCGCTTCCGGAAGGATCACCTCGTACATGCTCGCCCGGAGGTCGTCGTCGTGCGTGACGGCGTACTCGACGTGAATCGGTAGCTCACCGCCGGATCGAAGCCGGCGGATGACGTCCCGCGCGTGACGGTGCGTCCGTTCATAGCTTCCCTCGAGGTGTTCGGAAGAGAGGTTGTGGTAGCCCGCCAGCAACGCCCCGTCGACGGCCTCGCCAATCTGGTCGATCTGCGAGTCGAGATCGCCGGCGTGCAGGTCGAACTCCGGCGGCCTCGATGCCGCGATGAATCGGGTGTTTTCGGTGGCGCGAACGTCGAAGAGTTCGTTACCCACAGCGAACTCGAACACCCAGTTTATCTTCGTTCGCTCGGTATTGACGGCGTCATCGAGCGGAACGAATCGTACCCGGCCGTTTTCGACGCTCGGATACCGCACCGCCCTGGGTCGTCGAAACGCCGAAATCTGTCGGTCCGACAGCAAGTAGGTGTACATGATCGGCGAGGCCCCCAGCAAAGAGGCGAGGTTAGTCATGATTCCCGTCTGCCCGCCTAGCTGCTGGCTGTCGGGTTCGAACTCCGACTCGAGCGTGCCGGCGAACGCGTCCGTCATCGCGATTTCGTCGCCCCGTCCGGCCGCCATCGCGTGCGTGATCGCCGCGGCGAGATCGCGTTTCGAATCCAGCGGACTCGGGGGCGGCTCTTCCCCGGGCGCTGCGGGCCGCTCGAGGTACGATTCCAACTCGTCGTCGATCTGGACGATTGCGTCTACGTTCGCGTTGTACGCGACGAACACCGACAGCCCCTCCAGCGCTCGGACATCTGATTCAATATTTGCGTCGATACATGACATGGAGCCGACTCCCAGACCCAGCAGGTTAATGCTGTTCGGGCGTTCGTCCACCGGCCGAGAGCGAACCGCTTTACCCGCCGGGGTGGTCCCGCTCGAGGACGGCGTCGGCGGTCTCGCCCTCGTAGACGATTCGCTCGAGAGCATCGAGCAATTCGATCGGATCCTCCCGTTGCCAGACGTTTCGTCCGACGGCAAGCCCGTTCGCGCCGGCTTCCATCACGGCCTCGACGGTGGAGAGGAACTCGTACTCGGCGGTCTTCGATCCGCCGCTCATGATGACTTTCACGTCCCCAGCACACCGGACGGCGTGGGCCATCGCTTCCACGCTACCTGGATACTTCACTTTCGTGACGTCGGCACCTAATTCGAGCGCAATGCGCACCGCGTAGGAAACCGTACTGGGTGCAGTGTCGTTTCTCACTCCTTGACCCCGGGGATACGACCACATGACGACGGGGAGGTCGTATTCGCGGGCCCGCTCGTGAATGTCGCGGAACTCCTCGTACATCTCGACTTCGTGGTTCGAACCACTATATACGGTGAACCCGACGGCGTCCGCCCCGATGTCGACGGCCGTCTCGACCGAGCAGTTGACGGCGGAATCGGGCTCACCCATCCACAGGTTCGACGTCCCATTGAGTTTCATCAACAGGGATACGTCGTCCTCGAAACTCGGATAATATCTCTCTGCGACGCCCTTCTGGACGGCGATTGTGGTGACCGCGTCGTGTGTCGCGATATCGAAGACGGCGGACGGATCGAATCTGTCCGGCACGTCCGCGAAGTCGCTCGGTCCGTGCTCGAGACCGTGATCCATCGCCAGGAGTACCACTTTCCCGTCCCGAACGATCGCGGAGTTGTCGATCGGAATCATTCAACGAACCCTCCACCGGTGGCACATATATGATTGATCGCCGATCAGGTTGAATGATCACGAGACGAGTATTACGAACGCTGTTGTCCTCACTCGTCATCGATCTACTGTTCCCAATGCACCGATCAGCGCCTCTAGCGCACTCTTCGCCGCAACTATCGACTTAAGGAGCGATCAACCCCCGTCGCCGAGGCCGCCCACGCTGTAAGGTTTACCACCGAGGCAGTGGGAGTCGAAATCGGAAAATGCCCCGGAGTTACACCAATACGATCAGCGATTCATTCACGGTATGCGACGGTTACGGCTGCGTCGGCGAGTCGGTTCCACCGATGTACGACCGCCACAGCGTCGTAGACAATTGGCGCCAACTGAACGGTCGCTTGAACTCATGAAAGCCGTGGTACTCGCGGGCGGCTACGCGACCCGGCTATGGCCGATTACGAGAAGCCGACCGAAGATGTTTCTCCCGCTCGGAGACACCACCGTCGTCGATAGAATCTACGCCAAACTCGAGGCGGAAAAGCGGATCGACGAGGTGTACGTCAGCACGAACGAGCGGTTCCTCGCTGACTTCGAGGCCCACCTAGTGGACACCGGGTACGACAAACCCCGTCTGTCTGTCGAAGAAACGCACGAAGAAGCCAAGAAGTTCGGCGTCGTCGGCGGACTCGAGCAACTGATCGAGCGCGAGGGTATCGACGACGATCTGCTGGTGATCGCTGGAGACAACGTCTTTGACTTCGACATTGGAGACTTCCTCGAGTACTTCGAGCGACGGGATGGGCTGACGATAGCCGCGTACGATGTCGACGAGCCGGAACGGGCTACTTCCTACGGGGTCGTTGAACTCGAAGATGACCGGGTCGTTGACTTCCAAGAAAAGCCCAACGAGCCGGTGGGGACGCGTGTTTCCGTCGGGTGTTACGCATTCTCACGAGAGACGCTGCCCCTGTTCTCGACGTACCTCGAGGCGGGGAACGACCCGGATGAACCGGGCTGGTTCGTCGAGTGGCTGCACCCTCGCGAGCCGACGTACGCGTACGCGTTCGACGGGACGTGGTTTGACGTCGGTACCCTGGAGAGTTACCTCGACGCTGTGGCCTGGCGACTCGATGGCGAGTCGCTGATCGCCGACGACGCGCGTCTCGAAAATACGACGGTCGGGAGCGCCGTTCACGTGATGTCGAGCGCGACGCTCGTGGACATGGACGTCGAACGGGCGGTGATCTTCCCCGACGTAACGCTCGAAGCGACGACCGTGCGCGGATCGGTCGTTGACGAGGGGGCCACTATCGCCGGGATCGACCTTCACGACGCGATGATCGGCGCGTACACTCGAATTCCCGATACATCGTCGGGGTGACGCTGAGCGGCGCCGGTCGTCCGCCGACCATTGATCTCCGACGCTCGAGCAAGTTGTGACGGTCTCGACCAAAACGACTCGGCCACCATCTCGCGGTTACGGGGCTTCGGCGCTCACGGGAACGCAAAATATCGGAACGTCGGCCTGACGGACGACATTTTCCGTGACGCTCCCAAGGAACCACTGCCCGATTCCCGTCTGGCCGTGCGTTCCCATGACGATCAGATCGATGTCTCGGTCGCTCGCGTACGTGAGGATCACCTGCGCCGGCGGCCCGGTCGCGAGCGATCCGGAGACGCCGACGTCCGCTGCTCTTGCACGGTTTCGTACCGTTTCGAGCGCGTCCTCGCCGCGGCGCTCGAGTGAACTAATCAGGTCCGGTGGTTCCTGGTTCCCGGAAAAACGACTCATGTCGACGGAGTATACCGTGTGTACTATCGATTCCAGCCGGGTTGCCAGTGCGATTCCCCACTCCGTCGCGATCGCAGCCCCCTCACTGCCGTCCGTCGGCAGGAGCAGCCGTTCGAACGTGACCTCGCCGGGCGTTTCCACGCCCGCCTCCGGAGGAACGGCGAGGACGGGCGTTCGTGCCGTCCTGAGAACGTTCTCGGTGACGCTCCCGAGGAGTATCCTGTCGAGTCCCGTTCGACCCTTTGTCCCCATAGTGATGACGTCGATCTCGTGGCGGACGGCATACTCCCTGATCGCCTGGAACGGGGTCCCCCACTCGAGTACGGTCGTGACGTCCAGTTCCTCATCGTGGTTTTCCACCGCGGTTACGACCGCCTCCACCGCTTCTTCCGCCCTTTCCTCGAGCGACGAGCGCACCGTGTCGTCGGAATCGACAGCGCCGTTCCGCGACTCTGCGACCGAGAGGACGTGCACGTCGGCGCCAATCTGCGACGCGAGTGCGATCCCGACGTTCGCTCCGACGAGCGCCCCTGTACTGCCGTCCGTCGGTATCAACATCGAATCGATAAACCCGCTCATGGGAGTGATTCACCGCCCCCGTGGATAATTGTGTGGGGTCTGTGACCCAGCTACGGACGCTGTCACGTCAGCTATCGCGTTCCAAGACGGTGACGAAAACCCCGAAGAGATCCGCGAGTTGGCGGGGGAGCAAAAAGTGGTCGCGGACGTGCGCTCGCCCGTTCGAGCCGAACGCCGTTCGCCGATCCTCGTCTTCAAGGAGGGTGACGAGGTGATCGGCGACGCCCTGGACGTCGTCGGGTTCAACGAGGTAACCGTTCTGACCGTGCTCGACTTGCAGCGGGATGCCACCGACGTTCGAGCCGACGACGGGTGTGCGCTTCCAGAGCGCCTCGGAAACGACGAGACCGAATCCCTCGCGCAGTGACTTCTGCACGACGACGTCGGACCCTCGTTGCAAGACGTTCACCCTCGTATCGGGAAGATCGGTCAGCACGTGTACGTCCGGATCGTCGGCTGCCGCTTCGGCGACTTGCTCGTAGATCTCCAGCCCTTCCGGATCGTCGCCGGCCATCCCGCCGGCTAACGCCAACTGGAGCCCCGTAACGTGCTCGCGGGCGCGGTGAAACGCCTCCAGGGTGCCGAACTGGTCCTTCCACGGATCGAACCTCGAGACCTGCGTCACGAGTGGCGCGTCGAACGAGAGGGGATCCATCCGGTCTCGCTCGGTTTCGATAGTCTCCTCGTCGATCGATCGATTCTTCTTCGTCAGGGGATCGATAGACGGATGAACGACGCTCGTCTTCGGCGCCTCGACGTTCGCCTCGTACGCGGACCGACTGACAATTGCGTGATCGACCCGGCTCGTATATCCGGACACGAACGCGAGGTACTCCTCAGACGGGTCGGTGATGTCGATGTGACAGCGCCAGACGTACGTCGCATTCGGCATCGTTTCTTCGAGACGCTCGAGCATTCCGAGCGGCTGGGGATCGTGGATCACGACGAGATCGTACACGTCTTCGATTTCGGCCGCGTTTCGCTCGGTCACCGCACGATACGTCGATTTCATCGACTCGGTGAGCGGGCTCCTATCTCCCTGAAGCCCGTTGTGGATCGCCTTGGTCACCTCGAAGAACTCGTCGGTGGCGTCCATGACGACCCAGTCGGTTTGGACGCCGAGATCGTCACAGACGGGAACGATCGACCGGAGCAGCTCCGCGACGCCACCACCGGTCGCCGTCGAGTTAACGTGAAGGACTCGGACGTCCGGCAGGGATTCGGCGAGCGATCGAAGTCGCTCGAGCTGATCGCTATCTATCACGGAGCCGTACATTTCGATCGATCGGTTCGGAAGTGACGGGCTATGCATTGTCCGTACTCGTTGTACAACGGCCGTGGTATCAGTTGAGGGGGTAGGAAGCGATTGAGGAGAACACTATCTCATTTCGTGGCGTCTCTACTCGAGCGCTCATAATACGCGGGCGGTCGAATGAGCATGACTGATACCTGTGCGCTCGTCGATTTCGAACTCGTAAAACCCGGTTTCGCCCTGCTCGCTCGCCGTCTGGATCAGTTCCGGTTGCCACGCCGGGAGTTGTGTCGCTGAGAGGTCAGACGATTCCTCTTCCGACAGCCGTCGAATCGTCCCTTCGAGGAAGACGCTTCGCCAGTGAAACATCGTCTCGGCGTTGTAGACCAGGAAACTACAGACGTCGGAACGGTCCGCGAGCTCCGCTTTTCGACTCTGTCCTTCCACGAGGAACGAGAAGTAGAGGCTCGCTCCCCCGTCGTACCCGAACGACATGGGGAGGAGATACGGCGCTCCCGGCGTGGAGAGTCCGAGAATGCCCACGTTCCGAATCGAGAGAAACCGCTCGATGGCTTCGTCGTCCATCCGTTCGATTCCGTACGTATCGAGTTCGTCGACGGTCATCCCGACTCGGGGTACGTTTCCAACCTCCATAAACCGAACACGGAAATTGGTGTATAACGAACGCCGGGCGGCCTCGGTGAACCGGAAGAACCACCAGACGAAGGGGAGGCGTGGAATATTTCTATCTTGACATCCTCCCCGTGCTAAAGGGCGACGGTTCCCCAAAACGGTATTCAAGTGCGCGTTTCCTCGGAGTATAAGTATGCTTTCCCGTGACCCGTTAATAGTCGCCATCGTGTTGTAACCAATAGTGGGCTTTTCAGCGCGTGTATCCCTTGACTACCGCCTCGCGAATACCCTCGCTTGGTTCGACCCCATCCACGCCATAGACACCCGGAACCTTCCCATTCTGATAGGTAAGATCATGTTGAATTTTAGAAGATATAAGTGCTACGAAACCACGGAAACGAACTTGATACTCGGAATCGAACGTCGAAGTAACGGCTCGCCGCCATGGATACCATCGTTACACCAACAGCAGAGCATCTCGACCTCGACGCCGCACGACTGGATCCGCATCCACAGAACGAGTATAGACTGTTTCCCGACGGCGAGGTGTACGTCCAGCTCGAATCGGTGGCCGAAACCGAATCCGCGCTAGGTCATCGACGACGTCGACATCTTCGCGCGGACCTCGCCTGATCAAAAGACGCGCATCCTGCAGACGTTACAGGAAGGCGGACACACGGTGGCGATGACCGGCGACGGCGTCAACGATGCGCCGGCGGTGAAGAACGCGGACGTCGGTGTTGCGATGGGGATCCGCGGCACCGACGTCACCGAGCAGTCGTCCGACATCGTCTTGCTCGACGACAACTTCGCGACGATCCTGTGCGCGGTGAAAGGAGGACGGCGAATCTTCGACAACGTCCGTAAGTTCGTCAACTTCCTGCTGTGCTGGAACGCCGGCGAGGTGCTGCTGGTGTTTTCCGGGTCGATGCTCGGCCTAGGGCTCGTGATCACGTCGGTGTAGATCCTCTGGATCAACGTCGTGACCGACGGACTCCCAGCCCTGTCGATGGGCGTCGACCCGGCGACGGACGACGTTATGGAACGCGATCCGCGGCCGCCGGACGAAGGCGTGATCACGGATCGAATTATGGTCTCGATACTCGGCGTCGGCGTCCTCATCGCGCTGACGACCCTGCCGCTGTACTACCTCCACCGCGCCGATACCGATCTCGCCCGGACAGTGGTGTTTACCTCCCTCGTCGTCTTCGAGATCGCAGGTATCCAAGCGGTACGATGGCGATACGGCCACGGCCCGTTCTCCAACCGGCGGCTCGTGATCGGAGTGACCATCACGCTCGCACTCAAGTTCGTCCTACTTTACACGCCGGTGGGCGTTTTGTTCGATGTCGTTCCGCTCACGCTGGTTCACTGGGTCCAGATCGGGGTCGCGTTGCTCGCGTTCGGCGTGTAATTAGCTCTCTTCGAGCGCGTCCTCGATCGAAACTACGATCGATACTGAACCGGTCGCCGACCGCAGGCTACAGCCAGCTCGCTTCCCGGTCCGATCGTAACCCGCACCTGAACGCTGACTTATCAACTACTCACTACATAGAGGAACGAACTTTGTCGTCCACCGCCTACATCGACCATGACCCGAGTACTGGTTCCGGTCGACGGATCATCTCACTCCGAAACTGCACTGGAGGAATCCATCGAGTTGTTCCCCGACGCCGAGATCGTCGTCTTGCACGTGGTACAGGTCACTCGGATCCCGTCGGATCCCGATGTGTCGCCGTACGAATTCGCGAAAGCGGAGGGAGAAGATATCCTCGAGGACGCGAGGGAGATGGCGGCCGAGTACGGTCGTCCCATCAAGACCGCACTCGTCGACGGGAACACCCCGCGAACGATCGTTAAATACGTCGACGAACACAACGTCGATCACGTCGTGATGGGGAGTACCGGACGGTCCGGCGTCTCGAGGCTGCTGCTCGGAAGCGTCGCAGAAGCGGTAACGCGTCGCTCTCCCGTGTCGGTGACGATCGTCCGGTAACTGCAAGAGCGGGGAACGGAACGATCGATCCCGCTACATTCGCGGGTTCGGCCGAGTGACCGTCGGAGCGGGACCAAGTATTTGAAACGCGAATTCTCGAGTGCGCCACCGACTGGACTGCGAGTGTGACCGTGACGGCGCAGTCGCGATCACCTGACGACGGTCACCGGAACCGGCGCACGACGGACGACCGTCTCGGCGACGCTTCCCAGGAGAACCCGAGAGGCGCCGTCGCGGCCGTGGCTCCCCATGACGATCTGATCGATCTCGTGTCCCTCGGCGTAGTCGACAATTTCACGCGACGGTCTCCCAACGACTACCTGGGTCTCGATCTGGTCGTCGAACGTTCGCTCCTCGACCAATCGATCGAGCATTTCGCCTCGTCTCGCTCGCAACTCGGCGTAATCTTTCCCTCTCCGTTCGAGATGAACTTCGGGCGGTCCCTTCGTGAACACGTTTAGCAGCGTAATGGACGCGTCGGGGAATGATTCGAGTGCGTAATCGAGCGCCCGTTCTGCCTGTTCCGATCCGTCTATCGGTACGAGGATATTTTTTGCCATCCCGCATCACTTGCATTCCTATCCGATTGGGTCTGTCGGCTGAAAGTCGAGTATTGGCCGAGGTCGTCGTTGGGCACCTCTTCCGCGAGTATCCGCTGATGTCTACCCCGACGTTATCTTCACGTCGAGAACGGACGACTGCTCCGTGCCGAAGTCGAACGTCGAGACGATCAGAGCCGACGAAGGCGTCGTTTACCATGTTTGGGACTTGCTTTTAGCAGACAAATCAGTCTTTGATATTGACAACCGGCCGCATTCTCGCGGCCTTCTTCTTGATCTCGAGTGCGTCACTGACACGAATCACCTCGTCGACGTTCTTATAGGCGCCGGGTGCTTCCTCAATCAACGTTCCCCGTGAACGCACCTTGACGTAGATGTGCTGACCCCAGAACGAGCGCTGGAGTTCGCTGGGCCCGTAGGTCTTCTTCGCTTAGGTGCGAGACATCGCTCGGCCGGCACCGTACGCGGTCGATTCAAACGCAACTTGATGGATCGGTCGTCGCCGGAAAGAGCGTACAAACTGGAACTCATGCTATCGGGAATGAGGTCGGTTGCCCGACGTCGCGATACGCGTCGGCAATCTCCGGTCGCCCCGCCGGAAACGCCCGCGTCGCCTCTTTTCGGTGGACGAGCACTGCCTTCCCCTTCCCGTCAACCTCTTATTGCTCCTCCTTCGCGATGCTGTGACAGACGTCGTCGAGCATGCTACCGTTCCGGTCACCGTTGTCAGGTAGTGACGTGCTCCCAAGACGTTAGTCGTGGGCTTCCCGAGGTTCCTCTGTTACTCCCGTCAATTCGGATGGTTGGGAATCTACGCTTCGTGGGCCGACGAGCCACTGGCAGCGCCACGCTACCGATACTCGTCCCCCGGAAGGGGTAGCGAGTTACCTGCTTGGTTTGCGTCGGCTGGCGCGGTCGGCTTCCCTGTTTGATTTCGGCTCTCGCCGTGGCAAACACCGAGTCAACTGCCAGGTTTCCGCGCACAAAGGCTACGACGAGCGGTTGTTCAATCAAGCTTACGGCGCGTCTCCCACGACTGCAGTCGTGGGTTTTGCGCCTGCTCTGCGTATAACACCAACGAAATTGGAGTTGTCTGCCTTACAAGATCTACCCTCTGAGAGCGCAGTAAAGCTACTCATTCCATATTAGAATAGAGGTATCAAACGCCTTACTGCCGAATTACAAGGGTAAATTTCGATTCCACCCTTTCTTACGGTGCCCTCACCCTCTCTATCTCGCGGTCGATTTCTACCAACTCCTGTTCCGTAATCGAATCAGCCCAGTGGAATTGAGTTCGAGCTCACGGCTCCTCACCCCCGGCCGGTGGGACAGTCATAACCGTACGGCGATCCTCTACCAAGAGAGAGTCAACATGGACATCACCGAGATCGTTTCCACATCGTTCACCGAATTCGACATTGGGACACCTCTCTCGAAGGTCGCCGGTGCGTTCGAGAACCAGGAACTCGATGCCGTCGTCGTCACGGACGGCGACGAGTATCGCGGCGTTGTCAGCCGTCAACGGCTGACATCGTCGTCCAATCAGCCCTCCGCGAAGGTCGGCTCGCAGGTCCAACACGTCCCGGCCGTCGAACGCACCGAGGATGTCCGCGAGGTCGCCCGGCTCATGATCGGGAGCGACGCCAAGACACTTCCCGTCCTCGACGACGAACGCGTCTACGGCGTCGTGACCGCAGATGCCGTCCTCGCGGCTGTCCGTCCGTTCCTCGACGCGGCGACCGTCGATGAGGCGTACTCGACCGAGTTGATCAGCGTGCCCCCTGAGACCGGTATCGGGAAAGCGCTCAACACGTTCCGGGAAGCGGGCATCGCCCATCTCCCGGTCGTCGAGGGCGACGAAGTAGTGGGGATGTTGAGTCTCTACGACGTCATCGAGTTCACAACCCGAGGGGGGAGTCGGAGCCAGGGCGGCTCCTCCGGCGACAACGTCGGCGGCGGTGGGAAAGCTGCCGGTGGGAGCCACGGGGGCTTCGGCGCGCGCGAGGGGGAGTCCGACCGGATGCTCGATCTGCCGGTCCGGAACCTGATGTCCGATGCGGTCGTGACCATCGGGCGAGACGCAACGCTCGACGAGGTGGTTGAGACGATGTTCGAGCAGGAAATCTCCTCGCTCGTCGTCACTGACAGTGAGACGGGCGAGCCCAGCGGGATCGTCACGAAAACGGATGTCATCAAGGCACTCACCTGGGAACAAGACAATGGGCGCCAGCCTGTGCAAGTGTTTGGTCTCGACCTGCTCGATGGCATGGACTACGACGGCGTCTCCGCGTTGATCGAGAGCATGACCTCGAAGTACGGCGATATGCAGGTGATCAAGGCCAGTATCGAACTGCAAGAGCACAAGGAACAGACCCGGGGCGTGCCGCTCGTGCTGGCACGAATCCGGCTGGTCACTGATCGGGGCTACTTCACCGCCGACGGCGAGGGCTACGGCGCTAGTCATGCGCTCCGTCTCGCCGCGAATGCAGTGGAACGACAACTCCTAAAGGGAAAAACGTACGGCCAATCGAAGAAGCACACCGAGGCCGAGGAGCAGGAGAAGCTCTACGGCTGGTGGCTCGGTGGATAACGGTATTAGGCACACTTACCGAGCAACGTGGCCCGAGACGACCAACGTGCCTCGATTGCTTACAGAAGTTGGTTTTACTATCGGCTCCACCCTTTCCCCTTGGACTGGTAAGACTTACCCGGCACGAATGGATTCAGATGGGGTCTTGGCGAACTCGGATTAAACAACTTTAAGACAGGTTTGCTGAATGAACGGGAGAGTTGAGACGGCATACTCGCCGATTCTTCCCTCAACTCCACATAATCCCGGTCGAGACGTCAACTGAGCTGCGTCTAAACACGGCCTGCGCTGTGTATGCAGCACCAGCCTAGCAGACTATCGTGACACTGTCAGTTCAGGGCTGCTGCATACAGAGGATGGATGCAGCACGGTGGTGCCATTTATTTCACGCACTCAAACCGGAACCAACCGCTACATACGGCTGCGAACTAGTCACTCGATTTCTAACTGACCGCTCCCGCCGTCCCCCTCATTGCCGTTCTCGTCCCATTCGAGTTCGAACTCGATACTCAATTCTCCGGGGCCGTCCGTTGGCCCCTCGCGTTCGGCTTTGACCTCAAACGTCGGGCGCGATGGCGGTTCCATTGTCACGGACTCGGAACCGGATTTGAGTGTGATTGTATCCCCTTGTTCAAGCTTATCAGCGACACTGCGGAGATACGAGGCGATGTCTTCTCGGGTCTGGTCACTCTCTGATTTGAACAGGACTTCTTCAGGCATAATGAACGATACGCTGCCTGCACCGATAAGTGAATCCCCTGTACTGAACGATCACTACCGGCACAATCGAGCCAAATCTCATGCGACATTCGCGCTGTGTATTCAGCACGCAGTTCTTGTCAGGGCTGAAGGATTTCAACAATACCGAAAGACAGGGATCTGCCTCTATCGAGCGACTGCACTGAGTACGATGTTTTGCTCTCGCTATCTCGACACTCAGTTCGGTCGAACGCAGGGACGTCCTGTGGCTCAGGATTCGATGGCGTCACCGGTCGAGCACTTCGACGTCGGGATTCGCCCCGGCTGACCCAGCGACCGCTTTCGCTCGCTCGAGTTCGCGGCGTTCTCGCTGGGCCTGTTGTTCGAGGGCAACTACCCGCCGACGACGGACGGAAAATCGATCGTCGTCGACGTCGTCGTCTTCGATTGTGAAGCGCTTGCCACGGTGATCGGTCTGCTCGAGATCAGTACGCGTCCTCCCGAACTGCGTCTCGCGCGTCTGCCTGCAGGTGCTCGTAGCGGACTTCACAGCTGTCCGAACAGAATCGGCCAGCGTATCCGGCCCGATCGCGGGTACGTCTCGTACAGGTCGGTACTCGACACTCGGTACACCTGGTCATCTGGCGATCCCTCGCTTCAGGACCCCTATCGTCTCAGCGTCGGGCGACGCTGGTGCTACATTACTTGTTCGCATGGATTGCTGCGGTGGGCTTCAGTCGAGCCCCCGCACACCTTCCGGGGGCGACAAACTATCTCGAGCGAACATTCAGGTCATCTGCCAGTCATCGATTGAACGTCCCATCCGGGGCGGGTGTAATCCCAGTCTGAATCTCGAGGTCGACGCGTCGGAGATGCTTGCAGCCACCGACAGGCTGACGTTGTTCACAATCCGGGCAAGTACACGTCTCCGCCTCGACAACGACCGCGTATGTGTTCCCGCTCTCGCTGCCGACCTCGTAGGTTGGACCCACACTGGCGAAGCGGACATTCATATCCTCGCTCAATGCCCGATGGGTTCGTGGTTCGTCGATCGAGTAGCCGCCTGCCTCGAGTGGAGTCGGTGGCTGTGGATCCGTACAGAGGCTGGTAAAGTCGTTGCGACGGTTGCGTTCTTGCCCGCATTTTCTGCAGCGCCAGTAGCGGGTGCGGTATTCGGAGCCCTCTGTGAAGTCGATCTCGTACGGCGATGGCTCACTTCCGGGAAGCCACTCGTCGATGGCTACGAGTGCATGTCCGTTGAGGCGGGCAACGTCACCTGGGTAGCTGCGATCCCGGCCGCTCGTGTCCGTCTGGGATTGGTCGTCTCGATGCGTTTCGCTCTGGAGTGGCTGGTCTGTACTCATCAGTGATCTCGAGGCACACTGAGTTGCGCCTCGAGCCTCTCAGGCGCAGAAAAAACGCTGTGTGGTTCCGAGAGTTTGAGAGGTTCCACGTGGCGAAATCAAAACAAGAATTACCCCACAACGGTCTATCAATCCATTTCGTGAGGTAACCACATCTCATCCCGTGGCTGAGTAATTAGGGACCCCTGGAATGACTGGAATAGGGTCGACCCCAAGTAACGTACTCTGAAGTACGATACTCTGAAGTATGATTATCGCAAGTATTATATTTGATACTACTGTGTCAGAGAATATGCCTGGGTTCGTGAACCGAACGGAGGAACTCTCGCGCCTTTACCAACTCTACAATTCAGATGAGGCGGAGTTGGCGGTGATTTTCGGACGACGGCGACTCGGAAAAACCGAACTCGTCAAGCAGTCTCTCAAAGGATACGACGATGCCATCGTCTATCAGGCGAAGCAAAAAACAAGTGCGTTACAGCTCCAGCAGTTCGTCGAGGCCGCTTCGGACAAATATCCAGGAATCATGCGGATCCGCGAAGAGTGGGAGTCTATCTTTGGGTATCTCGCAGATCAGGACGCGATCGTCGTCCTCGACGAGTTTCCGTATTTGGTTGAACAAGATGAAAGCCTCCCCTCCGTTTTGCAGGCGATGTTCGATCACGAGCTTGGTGACTCCAGTGCGACGTTTGTCCTCGTCGGCTCGTCGATCAGCATGATGGAAGAAGCTGCATTGCTGGGAAACAGCCCCTTATACGGCCGTTCGTCGTTAAAACTGGATATCAGGCAGTTTCCATTCGATGCAGCGATGGAGTTTTTTCCGGAAAGCTATACGGTTGACGAGCAGGTGTTCACGTGGGGAGTCTTCGGTGGTGTTCCGTACTATCTCGAAGAAGTGGATCCAGAGGGCAGTCTCGGCCAAAACATCCAGCGAACGATCCTCTCACGGCACGGAACGCTGCACGACGAACCCGACTACGTTCTCCGAATGGAGCTCACGGAACCAACGCGATACTTTTCGATTCTGGAAGCGATCGCAGGCGGAAGCACGAGCCGAAACGAAATCGCCGGTTCGACGGGTATCGATTACAATCAACTTTCAAAATACTTGAACCGCCTCTCTCGGCTGCGACTGGTCGATCAACACGTTCCAATTACCGAACGAAAGGAGCGAACCAAGCGAAGTCGATACCGCATCCGTGACCAGTTCTTCCGATTTTGGTTCCATTTCGTCTATGGGAGCGGTGACAGATACGAGGATTTTGGGGATGAAGCATACGAGACGCTCATCGAGCCGGAACTCGCAGACTTCGTAAGCGACTCGTTCGAGGATCTCTGTGGTTCCGCTCTTCGAACGCTGTATCCCGAGTATACGATCACAGACGTCGGTCAATGGTGGTATCAGGAGCACGAGGTTGACGTCGTGGGTCTAACGAACGAGGACGCGCTGATCACTGGCGAGTGCAAATTCCAGCGATCACCGTTGGATTACGATGCGTTATCGAAGCTTCAAACGCACGTCAATGAGCTTCGATGGACGCCATCCGGAGGGGGAGAGCGGAAGCACGAATACGCGTTGTTCTCTCGAAGCGGCTTTGCACAGGCCGTAGAGGACGCTGCTGAGAAACGGGATGATTTGCGACTGTTCACCGTTGAGGACGTCTTGACAGCGCTGAAATCGTGAATCGCCTCAAGTTCCATAAGCAAGGGTAGCCTATCCGAACCTCGAAAAGATTTGATCAGGATGAACGCAAGGACTCAGAACAGGATGTTGATCAGCGGACCATTGAATGGATAAGAAAGTATTGATCGTTCGCAGTATAGGAATCTAACCAGAATTCTTTTCATGAATAATTGGCGGCATTCCACACCCCCCACTTTTCACGAGTGTTTTTGATCCGATTGTCAGTTACCCACGACTGAAGTCGTGGGTTTGTCAGTGGGCTCCCCTTCTACCGTCGAATTGACGGAGGCATCGTAATCGCCGTTCAGGTTCAGCGTCCCTGACGATAGCGCACACTGACAAGGTGCGCCTCCACCAGAAGACGTCTGCCCCGAGTGGAGTCGCTTGAGAAGTTTGCGAGCGATGTTCTTACTCGCATTGTAATCCGCGTTCAGTTCATACTCACACTTCTGACACACGAACTGGTGCTTCGACCGTCGATTCGATTCATGCGTAAACCCACACGACGAACACCGCTGGCTCGTGTACGCAGGACTCACCTGTTCAACCTTGATACCGACCATCTCGGCTTTGTATTCGGCGTACTGGTAGAGCCGGCGGAACGCCCATGCGTGGAATCGCTTTGCACCACCCATTCGCTTGCGAATATTCGTCAGATTCTCGAATGCGATGTGCGTACAGCCGTGGGCGCGGGCTTCTTCGAGAATCTGGTTCGAGGCCTGGTGAAGTTCATCTTGCATCCAGCGGTGTTCGCGGTCTTTCATCGACTGAATCGATAGGTGCGCCGACCGCGTTCCCGCCTGTTGCATTGACCCGCGTGTCTTCTCAAATTCCCGGCGTCGATGGTTCATCTCGTCGGCGTTTCCGAGGAACACGCCTGACGAGGTGACGGCGAGCGAGCCGTCTACATTCAGGTCAACACCAAGGACTGTTCTGTGCTTGGAGTTGGAAGAAGGAGTCGTGGACTGCTCGTCATTTCTGATTCGGCGCATCCGTGCGTGGAGATAGAATGACTCTGTGGGACGATCGTACTGTAGCGTGGACATACGGAATTCGTAGTCCTCGTTCATCAGGTAATCGCCAAACGGTGTTCCCTCGGGGTTGTCAGGAATTACGTAGTCGCACTCGACGCGACCGTTTACCGTTGAGAGCGAAACGTGGTCGCGGTAGAACGTCGCGCTTCGTTTGTCATAGACGACACTCCACGCACTGAAGTGGGGTTGACTCGTATTCTCGCCTTTCTGGAGTCGGGAAACACCGCTTTTCGTGGCTTCGATAGCGCGTCGAATCCCCTTCTGCACGAGGTTCGCAGTCAACTCCGTCTCGTTGCGGAGTCGCTCGTAGAGGGCGGTCTCGGCGTTCTGTTTCGAGGTCACACAGTAGTCGTGGGGGTGTCTCCATGCCCACTCTGCGGTGATGTTCGCACAGTGAGGAACTGGCCTTTCGTTTGATGGAGGTCGTTGCACCGCTCGTCAGGCACGTCAAGTTTGACTTTGACGGTGCGAATCACCTCCATCGGTAGTTCACATATTGGACTATGTCCTTAATACAATCTGGATTGCAATGGGGGGAATCGGACTGCTATCGTCCGCGATTGGTTCAAGCCTTGTCGGATTCCTCCCACGGCTAAAGCCGTGGGCTTCCCCCTCGGATTTCTGTGAAGGCAGACAATCATTCGGAACCCCCCACATTTCACGAGTGTTTGTAAGAGTATGTCTATCGGCCAAATTGACCGAGGTTAGAGATTAAGAAAATTAGGGAAACAGTACCCCCACCCCCCACTTTTCACGAGTGTTTGGGACAGAGACGAATGTAAGAAACAAGGTCTGACGTTCCGCTAGAGGGAGAATAGTGTGAATAGAACGACTCTAGCTCTATTGCGGTATTGGTTACGATTGGAGTGACTTATAGTTTCCCCTACTAGTAGTCTCCGTCAGAGATCTCCCACTCACCTCTTCTCCAAAACTCTCGTGAAATATGGGGGGAGGGGGTTCTGTTCTCTTTGGTACTGAGGAATCTTATGAAACCCATGAAACTCGTGAACTAGTGGTTTTATCATCCATTGGTTGAATATGACTTGCAATGGGGTTGGAACCGTTCACCAAAGACTCGACGATCTTCCGTGACGAGAATGTCCTTCGAGATAGTCACACTCCAAAGACACTGATCGAACGGGATGAGGAGCTGACAGCCTATCAATCCGCTCTTCGTCCCGTGGTAAATGGTGCACAGCCAAAGAACCTCTTCTTGTACGGCCAGACAGGTGTTGGAAAGACGCTGGCTACCAAATTGGTCCTTGAACGGCTCTCTACTGACCTCGAGCCGATGGATGACGTCGATCTTCACACTGTCTTCCTCAACTGTAAATCACTCTCCTCGAGTTATCAGGTAGCAGCCAACCTCGTCAACGAGTTTCGCGAGCCTGACAACCAGATCAAGACCACTGGCTACCCATCTGGAATGATCAACCAAATGCTCTGGGATCATTTGAACGAACTTGATGCCTCTCACTGTCTCGTCGTGCTTGACGAAGTTGATTCGATTGGGAACGACGACGACATTCTCTACCAGGTTCCCCGATCGAACGACAACGGTCTTGTCGATGGCACTCAAGTTGGAGTAATCGGCATCTCTAACGATTTTACGTTCCGGGATAACCTCTCCGCTCGAGTCAAAGATTCACTCTGCGATGAGGAGATCCTGTTCTCGCCGTATGACGCAAACCAACTTCGACGGATCCTCGAACAGCGTGCTGAACAGGCGTTCCATGACGACGTCCTCGATGACAATGTGATCCCGCTGGCGGCAGCCTTTGCAGGCCAGAGCAGCGGATCAGCACGGCAAGCCCTTCGTCGATTGTACAAGGCGGGCGACATCGCTCGAGACCAGGGTGCAACTCTCGTCACTGAAGGACATATTCGTCTCGCCGATCGTGCAGTTGAACGCGATAAAGTGTGGGAGGAGTTACTTCGCGTGCCCACGCATTCGAAGCTTACGCTGTATGCGTTGTTGATGCTCGAAGCCGAGGGAGAACTCCCAGCTAAACGGTCGGCAATCTACAAGCGATATCGTATTGCTGCTAATCGCATTGATATCGATCCGCGGACGGATCGAACGGTACATGACCGGCTATCCCAGCTAACGCTCAAGGGATTCCTTGAAGTTGAAGAGAAAAACAAAGGTCCAAAGGGCGGCTCTTACTACCAATATCAGTTCTCTATTCGGCCTGAACTTGTTACGGAGGCACTCTCTGAGGACTCTCGAGTAGGCGAGTTATTTGATTGACCCTCCAAGTTGGAACCTTCCTTAATCCTTGTTTTGACTGCAAAAGGTGCGACTGTAATTACGCCTCTATTCATTCACTCTTGATCGACACCCCCCACATTTCACGAGTGTTGTACGCTTTCAACTAGCGAATGTGACTCTGTTTAAGTATTGGCTGGGAAAACAGATTGGTCGATTGATGGGAGGGCATGGTACTGCGATATCCGAAGTAGAGAAAGCGATACTGGAAGTTGTAAAAAGCGGGCCTGAAGGCTTGTAACGCGTTTTCCAAACACTATACAGCGGCATTGAGGGGTACTGTTCATAATGTATGTATCGTGATGGCGATCAGTCGCAAAATTTCCTCAATGCATTTGATGAGTCCTTCGCATCGATAGCCCCGATTTCAAATTCCCGATGCGAGTGGCAATTCAGCGTGCCTAGGACAATGAGAAAGATATTTTCGAACAGGAAGATGCGAACGACCAACAGGTAGAGCGCGATATCTTCTTCGAGATTGCAGAGACGATGGGACGGGCGTTCGACAAAACGCAGGTGGAGTGTACGTATGCCTCGAGAGATGGATGAGCGATTCGAGGATTCCTCAGACGAAGAAAAATACGCGAACTCGCGAGCAAGACACCGATCAGTGAATCATTGATTCATTGAATCAGGAACGCTGTAGGGAGATTGCCCGGCATCGATATGAGTGCCTGAGTATCAACCTGCCTCGCCCTACGAGGCACTCGCCTTGCTTATCTGTAGACGGCAGTGGGTATCGGTGGATAAGAATGATGGACACTCCCTCACACCACTATTTCCAATAAATCGACGTCCCTTCGACCAACCGACGTGAACGAGGACTAGTTCTCTGGGTCGACTGGGCCTTTGTATTTTGAGCGTACCTTTTCTCCATCTCGCCACTGCCAGTAGTAGCGGTTGTCGTTAATCTCCTTCACTGTGATCGTCGCCTTCGATGGGACGTCATCTGGGAGGTCCTCTGGTTGCTCCTCAACCTCCCGTTCTCTTTGTTTTCCGCCAGTCGTGCCTCACGTTCACGGTATTCCGCGAGATCCTCGGTGTACCTGGCGACGTGCCGAAAGAGTTCGGGCAAATAGTCGTCGAGTGTGTCGACGCCGTCGGTGGAAAGTTCCTGTGGGGGTGTCGGTCGAAAGTTGCATAACGAATCTCCAATTCCTCTATCTTACGAGGGGGTGATCGTAATTTTGGATAGCGAATGTGGTCATTCGCTCTCTATATCTTCATGGCCAAGTGAGTTGGATAATTCGGGTGTTTGGCGGCTTTTTCGCTAATACACCTCTTACCTCACTTCAGAGGTGACCCCAGATTTGATAGGATCTCACTTTGAAGAAGAAATATGACTTTAGAAGACCTCACCCGTCGCCTTGATGATATGGGTCGGCGACTGGATCGACTTCCAGAAACAGAAGAGCCCCCACCAACGACACTCCAACTCCTGAATCGAAGTCGGCAAGAAGGTGACTGGCAGCAGCTCCTCGCGTATTTTTTGGATCCAGACGCACCGCATAGGCTTGACCACGCCGCATTGGAACAGTTTCTGCGTGGGCTCCGAAACCGCGACGATGTCCACTTCGAGCTCTCACGGTTCGATCTTGAGAACATCCAAGTCGCGACTGAGGTCCCAATTCCAGACGGTCGGATTGATCTCTTGTTGTGGTGCGAAGAGAAGTGGTTCATCCTCTGTGAATTGAAAATCGACGCCTCCGAAGGGGATGGACAGACCATGAAATACGCTGCCGCGGAGACGTTCCAGAATGTCGACCTCGATCCTACGGCAATTACTGAACCTCGCCAGCACTATTTGTTTATAACGCCAGATGGCTCACCACCGGAATCGGACGCTTTTACTGCAGTCGAGTGGTCGTGGATCGCGTCACAGCTGCGGGCTGTTCTGGATTCAGACTATGGAAGCTATCCAGTACGAACGACCAGCCAACTGGACGATTTTGTCGATACGATCGAAACAGAACTTACGATGACTGAACACGAGCAAAACGAGGCTGCGAAGGCCGAACTGTACGTCGACTACTACGACGAACTAGCTGAGGTCACAAGCGCGTTCCAAACCGAGTGGGACGATCTCATCGACAACTGGGGCCGCCGGCTCGCGGCGACACTTGATGCGGCTCGCCTTGTCGAAGATCCTGAGGGCGTTCCGTCAGTACCTGAGGAGGACGTCCTGCTCGAACTCCCAGACGGCGAAGATCGCCATCGATACTGGCTGTGTCGACAGGCGAACGGGAACTGGTCGTGGCTGTTCCCGACTGATTGGTGGACGCACTTAGAGCGTGACGAACCGGTCTACCGGAACGAGAAGCCCAATGCACGCGTCGGATTTCTCCACCGTCCGTCCTCCGACCGAGAGACCGTTCTCGAAAACCACGAACTCACATTCTATCTCCGGAACGCCCCGTCCGGAAATGACGACTTTTACCCAGGATTCGCGCAGCGCTTTAACGCCGATGACGAGATTCTGGCTGCTCTTCCGGATCGAACTGAGCGGCGTGGTCGGAAATCGAACGCCCTTGAGGCTACTTACGAAATTGATCTTGACGAGCATGGCGACCTGTTCGCTGGCTACGTCGCTGCGCTAGCGACCGCCGTCGACGAACACATCGTATCGAATCACGATTTAGTCGAACGCATCGACGAACTCTATCAGGAAACGCGCGAGGAAGACTTGTAAGACTGCAATAGTACTCGGTGTACAGCCCGAGCCATCACCTCATATCCTCTTAACCCGCTCACGAAGCGCGTACTCATGCTCCTCAAATTGGTAGGTATTAGCGGAGACAACGAAAAATTCGATTTGGCATGCAGCACTTTTCGCTACTCAACGGACTCCCCCTCCACAGAGATACGTATTAATCTCGACCGAGACTAAGGTCGTGTACTGAGTCGGCATCAATGCCTCTCAGATCGCTACTCGAGTCGATATTGTCAGCAAACTCCCGGAACTGTCGGCCTCGAAGCTCCGTCCAAACTGTAGCGAAGTGAGCACGCTCATCTTCGGTTGCAGGGATCCACCTACAGTTGCCGATAAGATCCCTATTTCCTTCGGCGGCGAAAGCAAAGGCACGAACATCATCCGGAATCGAGTTGAGGGCCGATTCCAAAGCGATCAGATACGACTTTCCGAGTACGACGAAAATGAGATCGTATCCGTCGGCAAAAATCTGCTCGAGGTCACGAGTGATTCCGATCTCTTCCCCTACGGATTGGATCGTCTGACTGTTGGTCATTGTATCCGGGTTGTGTCCCATTCGTAATGCCCGTTCTCTCACGGTCTCTATAGATTGCAAGGCCGTCGGTGTCGTGAGCATACTTGAGCATTCCCACGTCGATACCGACGCACCGCTCGGGATTCTTAGTTGGTTCGGGCGGGTCGCGGTCCATTTCGACACCAAACGTGGCGAACCACTCACCTGTCGGTTCCTTCTTGACCGTGACCTGTTTGAGTTGGGCGTCGGCGGGGATGGAGCGGTGGAGCCGAATCGGTATGGCCGCAAGTTTCGAGAGTGACAGCACAGTCTGACCGCTCTTCTTGTCGAGCTTGAAGCCAGACTGACTGTATGTGAAGCTGCGAAACTCGCGTGGCGGCTTCCACTTGAGTTGACCGACGCCGTAGCCGTTCCCCTTGAGTTTGGAGAGGCCTTTGAGGTTGTCGAATAGGCGTTCCACGACGGTTTGGAGAACCTTCGAGTACACGTCCGAGAGGACGTCCCACCACTTCTTGAGATCGGGTAGCTCCGACCGTAGCGTGGTCATAGACGGCAGTTCGCCGTATTCGTCTTGGTACTCTGTGAGACGGTAGAGCGTGTGGTTGTACAGTTGCCTGCAAATATTTCAGTGCCGGTCCAACTCCTCACGGTGGGCGTCAGACGGCTCGAGACGATACTTGTAGGCGTAGTACATCCGTTACTCCCGTTCCTCAATTAGTTCGTCTAGTTTCTCACGAACGAACGACGAGAGGTTAAGGTGTTGGTCCTTTATCCACTCGTCTTGGTCCTCTCGGATGGTAATTGTCTTACGTTTCACCGTAATGCACACTATGCACGTCACACGTATAATAACTTCAGTGAAGCGTTGGCCTGTGGGCCGAGTGGCGAACGTGTTTAAGAACTGGGCGGCGCTTTATCCCCTCCCTGCTCGCGCCTCCCATTCGGTCGGCGCTCGCTGAGAAAGGGGGCTTAGCGCCTACTTTCAGTTAACTCAAGTGCTCGGTGTCGAATCTCATCTGGAATCTCGAGCGTGGCTGCGACCTGGGGGAGGAAATTCTGTGGCCATGGAATCATTGTTGGAAGTTCGAGTTCGGTGTTCATCGCCGAGTACGCGCACCCGAGGTCTGACCGTGAATCCGTCGCCAGCTGACTGATCTCTTCGAGGGTCCGTCCGAGACCATTGCACCGACACACTGCGTATACGCTCGCTGCTGCAACCCCCTCGAGTGACCGTCCCTGACAGAGGTCCTCTCCTTGGGCACGCCGAAAGAGCATACACGTCTGTTCGCACAATGAGTCCGGTAACTCGAGAGCGCTCACGATCCGACGGACTTCGCCGAGACTGTATCTAAGATTTCGTTCACGCTTTGAACGCCACTGACTGCGACGATGCTCCCGTCGTAGGCGGTTAAGTTGACTACGCTTCCGTCCGGGGAGTACATTCCCTCGACCATCCTTCTGCCACCCAATCACAGTCGACAGTCCACGGTCGTGTCGGCCTGCTGTGAGAGGAGTACCTGTTCGACGCTGGCTCGAGTTCTCAGGTGAGTCGAACCACTCGGGTCCGTAATCGAGGTGGTCTTCATCGACAATCAAGCCACACTCTCGACAACGTGTTTCGTGGTTCGCTGCGATGATCTCTCCCCTGCACTCAGCGCACGACGTCGTCGATCACGTTGGTTGCTCTGTCTCTCTACTGATTCGACTGCTGAATATCTCGTTTGTAGCCATCTTGCTCCGACGAGGCAACTGTCTGTTTGCCCCGTCACCCCTTTCGGGGTCAAAAACCGTCTTGAGACTATGGAAACCCCTCCAACAAGCGTAATCGCGTACATTTTCAACGGAAGTGGTGGTCTCTGACGTATATATACAAATCCGATCATCGGAAACAGCGGAAGCAAAGGTTAAGAGGATTGCCTCGAGAATCCTGACATAATGGCCGAGTTTGGTTTCCAACCCACTGGAAACATATTCCGCGAACGCGAGGCGCTGCTTGAGGAGTGGACGCCCGACGAACTGGTTGGTCGGGACGAGGAGTTACGACAGTACCACGCTGCCCTCCAACCTGTGATCGAGGGGGAGACGCCATCCAATATCTTCCTCTATGGGAAAAGCGGCGTTGGGAAGACCGCCGCAACCCGGTTTCTCCTTGAGTTGCTCGAACGCGATTCTCGGGGCGTCGACGGGCTCGACCTTCATACCATCGAGATCAATTGCGACGGGCTCAACTCGAGTTACCAGACAGCCGTTACGCTGGTGAACGAATTGCGCGACCCGCGACAGCAGATCTCCAATACCGGCTATCCCCAGGCGTCGGTGTACGAATTTCTATTCGAGGAACTCGACAAACTCGGCGGTACGATTCTGATCGTCCTCGACGAAGTCGATCACATACAGGACGATAGCCTGCTATACAAACTGCCTCGAGCACGATCAAACGGCGATATTGAGGAGGCACGACTCGGCGTGGTCGGGATCTCAAACGATCTCAACTTTCAAGACCAACTCAATTCGAAGGTCCGCTCGAGTCTGTGTGAGAAACGAGTGTCATTCAGCGCCTACAACGCGAACGAACTCTGTGAAGTACTACGCCAGCGCGAGAGCGTGGCTTTCGAGGATGGCGTTCTCGACGATGGCGTAATCCAGATGTGTGCGGCCTATGGGGCGAAAGACTCCGGAGACGCTCGTCAGGCACTCGACCTCTTACTCGAGAGTGGTGATATCGCCAGAGAGCACAATGTCGAGATGGTCACGGAATCCCACGTTCAGAAAGCCAGAGAGCGCCTGCAACGCGACCAGATTATCGAGGGTATCCGGAACTACTCCAGGCACGGACAACTCGTCTTGTGGGCGTTGACGTTGCTCGCCGAGGAAGGAAAGACGCCCGCCAGGACTCGAGAGGTTCGCCAGCCATACGAAGTGCTCTGTGAGAAAGAGATGAGTGATCCGGTCTCCGATCGGGCCGTTCGCGAGTATCTGGCCGAACTCGAGACACTAGGTATCATCAGTTCGAATCAGATCAACCGTGGAAAAGGCGGCGGGAAGTACAAAGAACACGAGTTAGAACAGTCGGTTGCGAGTGTCAAAGCCGGATTGTCAGAACTGTTGGATACCGAGGCCTGACCCCACCACTTCCGCTGTTAGCGTGGTGTATTTTCGAGGGGCGGTGAAACTCGAGCGGCAGGGGACAGAGACA
This sequence comes from Natronosalvus rutilus, assembly GCF_024204665.1. Lineage (NCBI taxonomy): Archaea > Methanobacteriati > Methanobacteriota > Halobacteria > Halobacteriales > Natrialbaceae > Natronosalvus > Natronosalvus rutilus. The sequence continues at coordinate 204,805 of NZ_CP100356.1, forward strand.
CCACTACTTCCGCTGTTAAATGAGGGCGTTAGGAAAGCCTGGACAACACCGTGAATACTGCTGTTAGAGTTGTTCAGTGACTCGATTGGTGAAAGAGGACCCCCCCACACCACGAATTCCGCTGTTAGCAACGAGTTGTTCGGGGGATACTAGTGGGGGAGACACACCACTACTTCCGCTGTTTGTGTTGCCCGGTCGAGAGAGCGGCAGGTCAATCGTTGCTGGCACCTTTCTAGATACTAGGGATAAGTTTAAGTAGTTTCCACAATAACCGAAACCGTACGCTGTTATCACCGAACTCAAATCATCCCCCTCAAAGAGGGGTGATGCAGTTGTTCTCACTCCTAACAGCGGAAGTAGTGGTGTGGGTGGACTACTTCAGGTTTGTCTCTTGAGTGAAGTGACTGCTGAATCTCTCGTTTGTAGCCATCTTGTTCCGACGAGGCAACTGTCTGTTAACCTCATTATCCCTTTTGGGGTCACAAACCATTTTGAGTGATGGAATCGCTGGCAACTAGAACGAGCGAAACGTATGTATGCAATGCAAACATAGCATACGTCATGGGAACGATATCGACGCGGGTTCCGGATGATCTCGAAGGGGAACTCGAAGCATACCTCGAGGAAGAACGTCTGGATCGAAGTACAGCAGTCCGAAAACTCCTCTCAGAAGGGCTCGAGGAGTGGCGTCGAGAGCAAGCGCTCAAACGACTCGCTGCTGATGAGGTTACGTTCACGAAAGCCGCCCAGCTTGCAAAGATGTCTGTCTGGGAGTTTGCCCAACTCGCAAAAGAGCATGACATCACGTGGATCTCTGGCGATCACCTCGAAGACGACCTCGAGGAACTGTGAATGTGGGTTTTCGACGCGACACCGCTCATTTACCTCGCGAAGGTTAACCAGCTCCAGCTTGTCTCCACCCTCGAGGGGCAGTGTTATCTTCCTCAACAAATTCATTCGGAAGTCGTTACTATCGGTCTTGAAGAGGGGTATACCGATGCTCGCCGTATTGAACAATGCACTGATACTGGGCTTTTCGAGGTCATCTCAGTCGATGACTCTCAACTTGTGGCCCGGTTACAGCAAAATCCGAACGTGAGTGACGCTGATGTGGCTGTCCTTGGATGTGCTGCATCACGTGATGCAATCGCTGTAATGGACGAAGCGTATGGAAGAACAGCTGCAGAAATTGAAGGAATTGAGACTCGCGGGACAGCCTACATTGTCCTCTTATGCGCTAAGCAGGGGCACATCACCGTTTCCGAAGGGCGTGAGACGATTGATTCGATGATCGAAGAAGGCTGGTACTGTGCGCCGGATTTGTACACAAAGCTCGTTCGGAAACTCGAGTCATTCGACCAATGACCACGTTACACATCACAGTCGAAGATCGAGAACAGCTTCGTGAATTCCAGCGCCTTTAGACACGGGAGGATGTCAATCGCCCCAGAAAGCTTTGATTCGGTCATCAAGACGGGTAAGCACGGTTGCGAGTACGTCTCGCCATTCGTCGGGATAATCAGCGTCCTCTCCAGGTGTCGGTGCAGCTGGGGACCGATGAAAATGCTCGCGGGTGTTATGATCGTTCGGGTGGCGGTCCCATCGACATTCCCACGAGTCTTCTGTCGGATATTGTTCGGAGTAGTGGATGGTAAACTACCCCACCCTACTCCCTCGGCGCATACGTGCCTCGGTCCTCGAGGGTGGGGCTTTGATGTGGACTCCCGGCAATCAGTCCCCGGCAATAGGCCGGTGACTCTCGCCGTTCAACGTCCCACCATTCACACGCACGTCTACTGGTGCGTCTCCGCTCCCCGACGTGGGCGAGGATCGGAGTCTGTGTGTCCGCTTCCGGGCGTAGCGTAGCCCGATGTTCTTCGCGCCGTTGTAATCCGCGTTCACCTCGTATCCGCACTTCTGGCAACAGAAGCGTTCTCCGTGGCGGTTGGCTTCGTGCGTGAATCCACAGTCCGTTCGAGAACAGCGTTGGGAGGTGTGGTTCGGCTCGACTTGCTCCACGGAGATACCCTGTTCGGGGGCCTTGTAGGAGACGTACTCGTACAGGCGTCGGAACGCCCAGACGTGGTGCCACTTCGCCCGTGAAAGCCGTTCGCGTATGTCGGTTAAGTCCTCGAACACGATGACGTCGCAACCGCGTTCGGCGGCTTCCGCGACGATTTCGTTGGTGACGGTGTGGATGTACTGTTTCCGCCATGCTTCTTCGCGTTTTCCGAGTCGAAGCAAGGCGTTGTGTGCGGCCTGCGTGCTGCGCTGTTGCATCTCACCACGTCGCTTCTCGAACTCACGACACCAGTGGTCGTACTCGTCTCCCTGCCAGAAGGTACCACTCGAGGCTACTGCGAGGCTGTTGACGCCGAGGTCGATACCGAGGACCGTTTGGTCGGGGTGCCCAGTATCTGCCGGAACCTCCGCGTCGTCACCGTCCACCTCACACCGCCGGGTCGAGATATTGAGGTAGAACTCGTCGGTCGTCGCGTCGTACCGAAGTGTACTCTCACGGAACTCGTAGTCCTCGAAGAGGACGTACCGCTCGTAGGGCGTCGGACTGTCTGCCGGAAGAACGAACGAGGGTTCGACCCGACCCTCAACAGTTGCCAGCGACACCTTGCGTCGGTAGAAGGTCGCGCTCCGCATGTCGTAGTCCATCGTTTCGGCGGTGAACGTCGGACAAGAGACACGCTGTCCCTTCTTCCAGCGTTCGACAACACCTTTGATGGCTTCGACGGCGCGACGTATCGCGGCTTGGGCGAGTTGTGCCTGTAGGCCCGTCTCCTCTCGAAGTTCGGAGTAGAGTGCGTCACGAACCTGCCGTTTGTTGGTCTTGCACTCGGTGTATGAGGCATCGGACCAACAGTAGTCGGCGGTTCGGTTCGCACAGTACAGGTATTGCTCGACAGTTCGGCAGAGTGCGTCGCGTTGCTCGTCGGAAACGGCGTTCTCATCAGCGAAGCCGACTGTGACAAGGGATTCGAGGAACTCGTCGAACCGCTCGACGTCACTGGGCCTGTCAGTCGCGAGGTGGCGTACCCACTCGATGGCCCATCGGAACGCAGGGTCGGTTCCGCCCTTTCCATGGATGTACCACCAGCGGGCTGCCTTCAGGACGACGAGCGGGTTCGTCGGTGGCTGCTCACTCGCGAGTTTCCGGGTGAGCGATGTGATCTTCTCGGGCACTTCGGCGGGATCCACCTCTCCTGATTGGGTGTTCGCTACGTCGACTGGAATCGCATCAATCGAGCTGTCGGTCGAACGATGTTGTTGACTCACGGAAAATCACCTTCTCGGAGGACTCTCTGGATCGAGCCCTCGCCCTCTTCGGGGCGCGAAAAACACTCGTAGCGTCACGCGGGCGGGAAGTAGACGCTCTGATCGCCGACGATTTGGTGGTTTCGATGGCGGTGCGAGAAGTAGCACTCGTAGTTGCAGCCTCGATGATGATGGATTGATTATGCTGACGCGTATTGCGAGGTCTATCATGTCCGACTCCTATAAGAAGACGACTAACTGTCGTCGCTTCGAACAAGAACGCAAAGAATTCGATTGATTCGGTCGGTTCGTGAGTCATGAACAAGTGACTTACTGTCGGATCGGCCGTATGATAACAGATGATTTTCGTGGACAGCCGTCGTCTTTGGATCCTCCCTCAAGGGGGTCTTTCTACTCAACTGCTCAAAGGGGTGGACCTGTTAATTACAAACTTTCTTGATAAGTGGGTCTGTTGGTTTTGGATAGATGGGGAACTCTACCGCAGAAGCCGATGTATTCGCGCCTCTGGTAGAGTGGCTCGACGGCCAGGGATACGAGTGTTTCATCCATGTCCCAGGCTCTCACCGCTCGATCAACGGATACGCTCGACTCTACGAACGGTATCCATCGCACTCGATCACGATCGGGCCGTACAAACCGGACGTCGTCGGGTTCACCCCCGCAAACCGGGTTTTTGCGATCGAAGTCAAAGGAACGGAGAATCTTCGAAAGGGACTCGGGCAGGCGCTAAGTTACCAGCGGGGCGTCGACCACGCTTACCTCGCAGCGGACGATACCGTGCTGACGCGCGTTCAAGATATCGCCGTCAGCAAGGGAATTGGAACGCTTGGCGTAAATCCCCAAACGAGTTCGATCTCACAGGAGTTTCCATCATCAGCCGAAATGAAGGATCTCCTCTACAACACACGCCACCAACTCGAGAACATGCTCGTTACTACCAACGAGTGCTCACGGCGACTCCCGAACTACGCAGATCCGCTAAATCAATTAATGCCCATCGTCGCGATCGCCAATCACGATCACACGACGGAGGAGGCGATCGGCGATCTCTGTGAGGACGAATCGTACCCATATCGCAGTGCGTATAAACGGATGATTCGACTCGCAGAGTACCTTGGGATGATCCGTCTCAAGTCCGGTGAGTACCAACTAACGGAACAAGGTTTGATGGGAGAGATCGTACTTCGGGGATATGATGTCGAGACAATTTCTGATCTGAAGGCACTGAAGGGCGGTGGGCAACTTTGGAAGAAACATCCTCCCATCGCAACGTACCTTCGCAATCGGTTCGCGTCCAATCCTGATTTCCGGACACTTTTCGAAGTACTACTGCGTCACGGCAACGGTGGCATCTCGATTCAAGAACTGTGTGGAACCTTGATAGATAACTACCCAAGTACGTTTATAAATATAGTGTACACCGATCACGAAGACGACGAGGGGCCCACACTCATCGAACAGGGCCGCGGTCACGAGATCTACAATAACCCCGAGTATCTGAAGCGGATCGTCCACAGCCAGTTCATCTCGAATACCGCCAGCCAGTTCAAGAGCCTCGGCGTGCTTGCGTCGGATTCACCCGTCATTGAGCCCAAATCAGCGTTGAACCCGGCGACCGACTACTGGTACCCTCGCGAGTTTCAATTGAAGTGATCGTACTCGATTAAACGGTATCGGCGAACTGAAGCACTTTACCAGAAAGAGAGTTAGCTCGTGTATTGACGGACATCATATAATAGGAAGATTGATCGGTTCAGAATGAAGTCATAGTGTAACAGATGGGACTTTCCGAAGAAGAGGTCTTTCAGAAGGTCACGGAAGAATTAGAGACTCGAGGATACGAGTTCTTCGTTCACTGTGATTATGATAGTATTCTCTCGAAATTCAGATCGCATACAGAATCCATATCCGGAAGATATCCCGATGTTCTTGGATTAGCTCCCGACCGCTCAGTCATTGCGATCGAAGTAAAAGGAAGTAGAGACCTCCGAACTGGAAAAGGACAGGCGTACGACTACAAAGCGGGAGCAAACTATTCGTATCTCGCAGCTGATTCAGATACATTTGAAGGATATCGTAAGACCGTTCGTGACGATGGCTTAGGCGTTATCACGGTCTCCACTGATGGTGTTCAGGATTGGAAAGAACCGCCTGCAATAACGAACAAATCACAACTTTCGGAGATACGAGACCGTCTCGCAGCTCGTATTCGAGGTGTCGAACCGATTTCGAAGATAACTGGACTAGACCTCGCCCACCCGATTCACTTCCTCGCACCGGCGATATTCTTGGAGAACATTGATAGCTATCAAAAAACGATGGGGTATAACGAATTTGTTACTGAATTTGAACGAGAGTATCTCCTCAACGGGGATGCATCGAAAGCGGCGATCGACGGCGCGACAGTACTCGGAATTATCGAATCTGGGTCGACGGTTACACTAACGGACAGGGGGCGAATCGGACTCGTGATTTTAAACAACTACGGCGTCGGTACGTTATCAGAGTTGACACGGTTGAAAGAAGAGACGTCGAATAGCGGTACTCTGTACGATGTCGCCCCTTTGCTCGCAGTGTGGCTACTTGATCAGTATCGAAAACACCCCGATTTTGAAGCGTTATATCGTACGATACAATCGTTCGATCCGGAGGTACCAATACTGCTTACCGAACTCGTAGAACTGTTAATTCGAGACTATCCGAACACTTTCCTTCAGATGTTTTGCACTGATTCGACCGAATCCTGTGATCAAGCACGAAAACTACTCTTAAAAGGAAACGTAGAACGGATTTACGAAGACGTTGACTTATTTCGCCAAATAATCCGCCAAAACCTCGTTCAAAATTTCTCCCGGCAACTCCAACATGTCGGACTCCTCTCTAAGCGGACATCGTCGACGACAGTACGTCTCGACGAATATTATCCCGATGAGTATCCTTGGTATCGTCGATCAACAGTACGAAACGCTCGCCTATTTGACCATTGAGTAGACGGGAAATCGAACAGGTAGTTTCCACAATGTACGGATGTCGACTAACTACTAGAGCGAATCCTGCACGAACTCGTTAGTGATCGTAGTGCGTTGCTCTCTCGAGGCTGTATCGAGCAACCGACTACAGACTGAGAGCACCTGACGAATATTCCCCTGCGACCGCTGGAGAATCAGGTCGAGCGATTCTTCCGTGAACGGTGAAATGTCCGATGAGTTAGTGAGCTCCCCCCGTTCTCGCTCGAGGTACCGCTCAACTAGTTCGTACAGGTCCTCGTTCGTTAATGGCCGCAGCGCAACTTCCTGCCCAATGCGCTCGCTGAACGCGTGGTACTCACTCATCACGTCCTGCCAGACTTCGGGTGCACAGCCGAACAGCATACAAAGTCCGTGACTGTTCTGGTCCATCAGGTGCCGAATACTGTTGAGCGTCGATTGCTCGTCTTTCGACGACAACCGTCCAATACTCTCGAATTCGTCGACGAACACGAAGACGGCAGTATACCCCAACTCCAAAAACAGGCTCTTCAGGGCCGTGAACGCTCTGACACCCATCGTATCGTCGTCCAAGGCAGTATGAATTTCCATCTCCTTGCGCTGCTCGTATCGAATACCCTCTGCGGTCAGCCACTGCCAGGCGTAGAGGTTCGTGTCCTCGTAGACCATGTGGACGATTGCCCTCGCAAAATCTGCGAACCGTGTTGTATCGCTCAACCGCTTGATCGCCGTCGGGACGATCTCCGAGAGGAGTACGTCGCCGTCGTTGATGAGCGACCGCATCGTGTTCGCGCTCATTGGGTTCCGATCCGTCACATCGCACGTGATTTTCGCGAGGTACTGGTATGCGATGTCCTGTATCTGGGTGAATCCGAGATCGTAGACGAATTCGTGGTAGATGTCGATGAACCCTTCTCCAGGTTGTGCGACATATCCGACAATCGCATCCTCTCGATCCTGAACAAGCGATCGGGTGTATTTGAGCGTGTGCGACTTTCCGTTTCCGTACTTCCCGGTGATGACGAGATGCTTCGACTTTCCCGTCGACAGTGTCGTAGACACCGTCGAACTGATCTCATTAGTTGCGTGTTCTTGGCCGCAGTAGAGTTCTGGATTCTCTGCGGGAACTGGACTGTACGGGAATGGGTTCGCCTCGAGGCCGAATTTCGAGTAGTCTTGCTGCTGGTCGGTAATATTGAATGCTTCACTCATGGGTTTGTGTCTGGTGTGAACGTGATGTCGCGGTCGTACACCGCGAGGTAGTAGTACTGCTTGTCGAACTGTTCGAGCCCGGCCATTACCTGTTGGGTCGATTGTGACGTCGAAACCAACGATTCGCCGTCAGCAAGTTCGATTCGTTTGATCCCCAATACAGAATTTTTGGCGGTCGTATCTAACGGTGCACCCGAGAGTTCGAGTTTGCCAACGTTCTCGCTGCACAGTGTGGCCAGTCCTTGATCGAACGCGTCTCGAGTACACCCGAGTCGCTCACAAGTTCGTTCACGGAGCTTGGGGATTGAGAGGTACCGCTGGCGGAGGTTGACACCGGCGGTTTCCTCTAGTTCGTCGTAGAGCTCGAGAAGGATGTATTGGAAGTTCTTTGGCACGCTGTTTCGAGAGGCAACATAGTAGTCGCCAGTAAATGCGTTCCGCTGGACTCCTCCCAGTCGCTCTCCCCAATCGCCGACAACTTCGATTCCCGTTTGATTGAACGAATACAGCGAGAATTCATATTCGGCTTTGAGGAACTCGAGTAACGAATCAGTGTCCGTTGGCCCACGTTCAGCGAGTGCGTCGAGAAACGCTCCGTAGTGTGGGCTACGAACGGCAAGAATGTCGTCGGCTTCCGACCACGTTTCGGATCGGATCGCCTCTAAGAATTGTTCACCGATCGGAGTCGTCGAGTAGGTTGGCTCCTCCTGGTCGCCATCTTCGCGGAGGAGAGCAATTCGCGTCGCCTCGAGAATCGTCTCTCGTGCTCGTCTATGCGTTATGGAGAGCGTTTCTTCGATGTCATCGGTTGTTCTTCGAGTTCCTTCACACAGGTGTGTGAGTTCAGTGAGGCGGGCCAGTGTAACGGGACGGACCGTCGCACGTTCGGATGTCACGCTAACCTCCGTACCTGCTGTTTAGCGGTCCTGTAGGCTCGTTGTGTGACCTCGTTTCCCCGAAACCGAAGATCCAGGTAGTCCTCGATGTCTCTTCCGGACGACGATACGTACCGAAACCGACGGAGTTCCGTCGTTAACGCCCACAGGTTGTGTTGCGTGAGTGCATTACGGTCCGCTCTGATCTCCTCAAGAGTCCGCTCACCACAGATTGGGCACGAGCACGGGAGGTACTCGAGGTCGTCGATATTCCACAGTTCTTCACCGCCGAATCCCGGTATCAGATAGTTCCGGTTTCCAGCGCTCCGAATGAACGCCGAGGAATCGAAACTATCGACACCCAGATAGAGTAACAGGGGTTGGTAGACGAGGCCGCCGAGTCCGTATACGTGCAAGTGTTTGTCTGTTGCCGTTCGCGCTGCCAGTACCAACTTCGTGACTTTCGTATAATCTGTCCTAACGGGGACAAGACTTCCCAGAGCATACCCGTCGAAATTCCCTCGCTTCTCGAGGTATCGGATACTGTTTCGAATCGTCTCTGGATCGTACCCGTGGACGCTCGCGAAGAGTGACGCCTCTCCGTTGTGTTGTTCACTCGCCGCCAGTGCGAAGTTGATACTCTGATCGATCCGTCGCTGGTTTTCTGTCGATCGATTTTGCCTCGAGAGAGGGATATCGACCGTCCCAATAATGTCCGCCTTGAGTTGTCGTTGCGTCGCAAGGGTTTCTTCGGGAGTCGTATCCAGGTCTTCGTTTGTGAAATCGAACCCTCCGCTATCAGCGTAAACGATCGTGTGTTCCGGGACGTTCATCTCTTCTCGAAGCGATACACCGTTGGTCAACCGATCCCACATCGGATCTCTATTCCTAATCGCTCGGGCGTTGATCATCGCTGTCGGTAGATCTGGAATAGAATCGATGTACTGCGGGGTATTGTCGCTCGATCGTTTTCCCAGATTTCGGACCGGGAATAAAATTGGAGTTTGCAACTCCCCATGTGGGAGATCAAGCGTTTGTTGTCGAAACAACATCCTCAACTTCGACTAAGCTGTTCCGTCAGATAGGTAATAGCCCTCTATTACGAATAACTCAACTGATAATGAGAATATTCAAAATTTGCCAAATTGCACTAGTCCAATAAGTGGAGTAGAAGGCGTTTCAACGGAAAACATGATATATGAGTCATATATTTGTTATAATCTCGGTGAGGTTCGTATGATATGCTTTCATTAGAATAGAACGGTAGTTTCAACTCCTTTCAATTAACGGACTCAAGTAACCCGCTGGAAAACATTCTTCCAATCGCTACAAGACAAGCGTGGTAGGAAGTTTTTCGAGTTACCATCACCGTTTTTCGATCAGCGTCGTATTCAAGTATCCCCTTGGTCGCCAATTTTGGTAGATGAACTTGAATAAGGCTGTTATACGCTGATTCGTATTCTGAAGTACTGATTTCTCGAGGAGGCCGCTCAAGTTCGACGGCCCTAATAATACGGGCAATTTGACGGACGTCGACCGTAGTACCACAATCGAACAGCGAGAGGTATGTAATCGTCAAGAGTCGACGTTGATTTCCTAACAGACGATACGTATCCGACACCGGTTGAGTCGCTTCATCTCTCTTCTCTGTTGTCATTATCGTTCTGAGGGTGACCCCTCACCCATCTTTGGGGGAGAAAAAATACCATGGAGCGAACTGGTAATTACATCAAAGCGACTGTAAATTACTCACGTCAAAATTCACTCAGGTCTCTTTGCGAGGTCGGGCTACCAAGACACGCCGCTTTTACGTCATCGGATGATGTGAACTCGGCCCCCAAAGCGAGATTATCGGCGAAATTCTTCAGATAGGCTCCTTTTAACGCGACAACAATTGAACCCTGTTCTTTCGCTTGTTTGGTGCGAGCAGGGATCGAGACAACATTGTCGAATTGCTCCGCGAGTTCTTCTTGGTTGAAAGCCACTGCCAGTGTTTCGGGTGGCAGTGAAGACACCACGTCGGGCATGTCTAACGCTCGGTAGTAGTCGGTTCCAAGAGGGAAGAATATGAGATCGTACGTCAAAGCAGTCGCCAGTTCTCGGACTCGACGGGAAATCCCGAGAGTCTCGGAGCGGGATTCAATCTCCTTCGCCGTCATCTCCGCGAACGTGACGTTATACGGGGGGAGTTCTTCGTCCTCTTCGACGACTCCGAACCCAGCGCTGATGAAGTACCGATTGATGGCGTGTCCGTTGGCACGGAGCGAGTCGATCGCATCACCGATGTACTGCTGTTGACGACCGGTGTAGAGTTTCCGTGCTGGGATGCTGGCTACTCCTTCACGAGCACGGAGTGAGTCGAGACTCGACTCATCAAGTTCCGGCGCATCGTATACTGCACTATCGTTCGGATATGATTTACTGTTCGAACACTGATCGACGATGAGGATTTTCATGACTAAAACTCCATTAACCCTTTCTGCACCATGAACTCAGGCAGAAACTCGCTGTCGTATCCAAGCTGGTCGAGAACGGCCGCTCGGAACTCCGACGGCACTTGGTACGACGCTATCGTGCATCCTTGTTGTTCAATCCGTTCAACGACGTCAGGGTGAATAGTCTTGTCAGGGTCGTACAGGAACACTTTCTGATATCGTGCACAGAACTCGCCGACAGACGCCGCCATCTCGGTCGGATCAAGCGAAACCGTCGTCGGTGGTTCCGACCACCACTCGTGAATTCCTTCAGCGCTTATGACTCCGACCTCCGCTACAGGAAGATCGTGGACATCCGACCAGAAGTCCGTCTGCTCGGTGAGGAAGTATCCCTCCACAGAACTCCACGACGTCAGGGAGTCGGAGGCAGGCATCGCGACGAGAGTCTTTGGAAGCGCTTCCCGAAATTGGTCATAAAACCGTTTCGTGTTGTGAAACCCACGGCGCCGGTTTCGGTTATTCGCCCGGAAGATCGCCACTTCGATGCCATGCTCTCTGCAGATCCGACAGTCACACTCTTTCCACGGCTCCTCTCGAAGGAGTCGCTTGTACTCCTCGAGTAATCGCTCGTCGCCTATCCACGACGCGTAATCTTCCACGAGTAGCCAAATCTGATCGAACGTGCCGGTGTCGCCCGAGTATTTTTCGCGCTGTTCAATGGTCTCTGCCATTCTGGGGAAGGTTCCGTCGAACTGCTCTCGAGCGGTATCGATCAATGATTGGTATTTGTCGAAGTCTAGTGGTGACTTGGGATTGTCGTCTCTAAGCAACTTGATTACGGCATTACGGAGAGGGCGACTGAAACTCGCCCGGAGTTCGCGACCGTACTCGTAGTCGTCCCGGAAATGCTCCTCGATGTCACGGAGAAGGCGTTGATCGTACGCGTCGTCGTGTCTATGCGTTTTCAAGTATGGCGCCAGTCCGTCCAGTGCGCGTTCTGCGTCTGTGACCCACGCTCGGATGGCCTTAGAAATCAATTCCCCCTCGTCGAAGGCGCGAAGTGAATGAAGGAGTTCCTGACCACGCAGGGCAATTTGAATCCGCTTTTCGAGTGAGTCTCGGTTCGATCCAAATCGAACACGAAGTGCATCGTATCGTCGTTCGCTATCGAGGTGGTAGTTGTCGCCACCGGTCCAGGCTGACCGAAGCATACTTGCGCTGTCGAAGCTCGACATTCCGGTCTGTCCGATTGCATCGAATGCATCCGTTTTGGCAAACCCGAATACGTGTGTGTCAACCCTCGTTTTTCGAGTACGTTCGTGCTCCTTGACTGCGTTTCCGACGCCTGTGACGATATCACGGATTCTGGCAGCGTTACTTCCTGCGACGCCACCGATTCCAATGTACTGGTATCCACGTTCAAGCACCTGTTCAGCAGCACGGGCGTACGATATTGGATCCCATCCCTGAATAGCGACCATCAGACGGAATGAGTAGTCGTTAGCGTCGTACAGTTCCTTCATCTCCCTGGCGTTGTTGAGGGTCAATTGATACCGAAACTCTGTGTCGTCCTCACGGTAAACAGCACGAGGATCAGTACAGAGCCGCTCGAGGACTGCGACTGGATCACCTTCGAAGTCCTCCGGCTCGAACTGGTTTACTGAAGGGGCATCGCAAATCGTTGAATCGTAATCCTCGACATATGCAGGCCACTCCGACGGCCATTCATCGATCATCACATCGACCTCATCAGTCAACTCTTTGGGGAGTTCACTGGGTGTGAATTCTGCATCAGCGAACGCACGTTTGTCGAGATATAGACGGGTCTCGTGACCGGAGCCAAGTACGAGATGATCGATCGTCACCCCAACTGTAACATCGAGGTTCTCGTAAAACGCCAACATTTCGTCGTTGTCATAGGGTGGGAATGGGAGCGTTTTGTATCCCCAGGCGCCGCAGTCGCTAATCGTCGGAAGCCAATTGGGGATATTGAGATTGGACTGTTCGTCGTAAACACCGTGGGACGTAAGCCGATCGAACTTCGTCGCGCTCTCTTCGACCTGTTCACGTGAGATTAGAACCCCGTCGATCGGGGTGGTCTCATAGTCAAAGATGTCCCAAATATACTGCAACTGGCGCTCGTCTTTTCCGAGTTCCGAATGCTCGTCGTGCTCAAAATCGTAGTGAGCGTCGACGTTGTCATCCCATTCAGGAACGTAAAACCTCACAGACAGTATTCACCACGATGTGATTGTTTGCTCTCGCATATGAATCTCTCCATCCGATTTTTAAGCACTTGTCATAGTTATTTTATTGGCCCACATGCTCCCAAGGTGGGGCTTAGCAGTCATGCTGTTCCGTATACTTGGGTCGTGCGAAACAATTACCGCCTGACATCCACTCCGAACAAGTGTTATAAGGATGATTGTTGGATTCTGTCATACCGAATCCTGTCCCGTTCTAATATGGGTTAAATGTTGTCGATCGTTCATGTGAACTCCACATTCCCTACGATATTTTGAATTACTATCAAGATGTAGCTCGCCTGCAGGACGTGTGATGTGGCGTATTCCGCCTGCAGACAATCCTGAATTGAGTCAGATATAAATGTTGTACCTGGTGCTCAGCCGATTTCTCGTTGGATTACTTATTGTGTACTCTCGAAGTTGAGGCGCTCCAGAGACCACTACAACCGAGGTCGGCCAAATCAGTATTTCATGGACAAACCTGCTGAGAGGGGCTAAACTATATAGCTCTGTTTTTGGACACAGCTTCACCGATCTGATTCTTTAATAGAGTCGTTTTGGGAAGCATTAAGACTAACTGAGACAACCACACGCTCTAATCGGACTACTGAACCTTTGGATACTGTCGGATCTCCTACCGACCTTATTCACCCCGCAGTTGAAGACTCAGATGCGCACCTAACGATCCCTGCAGTTCGTCGATTTCCTTGTCGGATAGAGACGACAACTGAACCGAACCCCCAGAGATGAGGGATCGCACGTGCTCTTCGGCTCCCGAGCCACGGAACGGTTCCATGAGTTTGTTCTCAATATTCTCTAACTCTATGACTACATTTTGACGCACCTGCTTCCGAATCGATTGTTCTTGCTCCGAAAACTGTTTATCAGTTTGATAACTCACTTCATCTAGATCCTCAATTTCCTCCTCAATTATCCGAATGCGATCCGGTGGAATACGATTAGTTCGCTGGTTGAGTGAATTGAGTCCCTTCAGATGTGAACTCAATTTATGTTTTACCCCCTGAATCTCGCCCCGAATTCGCTGTTCTTCTTCGTCCAATGCCTCCGTTAGCCCGGTCAGTTTGTCTTCGGTTCGGTCGAATTGATTGGATTCCCACGCTGTCTTCACCTGTTCGACTTTCTGTACCGTTTCGTCACTCGGACTGAAACCCTCGATGTTGCTCTTTTTTCCACCAGACAACTCCTCAAACCTCGCCCCGAGAAGTACCGTCTTACGCATTGTCTGAACAGCGTCTTCCAGTCGCGAGGCCAGCTGCTGGTTTCGATGCTGCTCGTAGTACGCTTCGAGTTGACGTTCTAGTTCACTGATTGGCATATATTTCGCTCATTTTTAAGAAGCTATCAGATTCGATTTCACTAGACCCCGTCTCTAGATCTAGGGCTAGGATTCGTTTCGTAGCTTCGTGTCCGAATATTGCGAGACCAAGAAGATGTGCCTGTTGCTGTTTACTATTGGAGCTGGCCTGATCGAGATCTTCGTGGATCGTACAGGACTCCAGTAGGTTCTCGATCTTCTGATCAGATACCTTTGAAAAGGTAATCAGATTTTCTCGGACACCCGAATCGACGCTATCGTATGTTTTGAGCTTCTTCGTTATATCACGGACATTTTCCATATCGATCCCACGCAACTGCTCGTTGACGAAACGAGGTGCAACATCTGCTTCTTCGCCCGCTGGTAAGTCATCCAATTTCCGGATAGTTCTGTATACCTGCAACCCCACTTCTCGGAGATGTGTATCCGTGTCAAATCGAACTTTCGCTGGAAGATCACTAAGTGCACTCTTCGTGAGACGCCCTCCGATATCGAACGGGTGAGATCCTTTAAGGATCTCATTCAATCGAGGTACATCGACAACGTTACTGCTGATCGCGAATACGTCCCCAAACAGTGACTCGATCGGATCGATGAAATCGAAAATGTTCGTAATTCCGTCATAGGTTTCCTTGTCGGCAAAATCCTTCAGCATTTCATCTAGGTCATCGTCTATCTCAGGTCGTGTGTTGGCGGTATAGAGCGACGAAAGTCGTTTACCAGTAACTTGCTGGCTCGGATCAGATAGAATCGCCAGTACTCCGTATGCGCTCGCGACGAACTCTTCAAAAGTACTATTCCGATGACTTGTCCCGTAGAAGTATTTTGGAGCCAGATACGCGCCACGAACGTGTTCCTGCCATTGCTGAGCGTAGCCGGCGAGTTGTGATCCGTTTCGATCAAACAACTCTTTGTAATCGGCTCGGCTCGGATCCAGATCTCGCGTGATACCGAACTTGAGTAGTTTCAGAAGCTGTGGATGGGTGAATTCCGTTGGATCGATCTGAATTTGATCTGTTTCCGCTGGTCCACCATCGGTGAAGGTGAAGGGGTGGCGTTCGCTCCCTACTAACACTTCCAAATCGCCGTCAGGAAACATCTCGAATCCATTTGTAAGTCGATCAATCGCGTCCGTTAACCCTCGTTTAATGTACACATCCACCTCTGAGGCCTTCTGATTCTGCGTGTCCGATTGCCACGTATCGATGTGCTTTCTGGCTTCATCGTAGCGCTCCTGAACCGGATCCTTTTTGTTTTCCTTTATATCGCCATTGCCGCCGCCAGATATCGCTCCCTCCGTCAACGGGATAACAAGAGTGTCAACTCCGTCGATTTCAGTTCTCGTGATATCGTACTCTTCAAAGAGTTCTGGCTCGTCGATTCCGAACGCTCTAGCGAATCGCCGATCGACAGTCACTACGCTCTTGCCGTCCATCTCTTGCTGTGCCCCGTACCACTGTGCAAGCCGTCGAAGGGGTTCGTTTTCGTAAATGTCCTCGTTGTCAAGTACAATCGAGTTGGACAGCACGTCATCGATCTCACTCCATGCAGCAGGGACGGTCACATCTCCGTGATAGTACGCACTCAGAATCTTCGAGATCGTCTGGATGTATATTCGGGGTCGCTGCTCTTCATCGGGCAACCCTTCATATATCCGATCAATGAACGTCTCGTTGAATGGGAATACGTCCCTAAACGTTTCGTCGCAGAACGTACACCGAGCGCAGATACTTTGATTCTTAGGTTGGCGAAGTTCACTTTTCCGATCTTCGTCGACGTACCTGACGCTGTTATCACGATTTTTTACGTAGCCGAGAAACGGTCGGGCGAAATCCACTGCCGAGTCCTCATTCAAGAAGAGGACATGATTGGAATCGCGCTTATTGGTTCGGTAGAACCGGATCCACTCACGATCCTTTGCTGTGTTCGTCTCTAGGGTGCGTGTCGATTCTTGTGTTCCTGCGATGATGAAATCCCACGTGTTCTCGGGGGAGTCCTGTTCGATGTACTCCTGTAGTCGTTGAGCATCGAGCGCCGAGACAGAGAAATCTTCGAAGACGAGAACTGGGCGTTCGTCGAGATTTTCAGCAACTTCAGCTAAAAGTGAATCCATTGTTGGTGTTCCGTAGTCCTGACGGATTGCTGTCCAGATAGCCTCATTCCAATGTTCAGCTGCGGTTTCGTCATCCACGTCCTCGAACACGTTGAGGAAGTTGTATTGTGCTATCTCGTTGGCTTCGTCGGAGACGGTAATGAACTCAATTTTCGTTGCGAACTCTCCCCGTTGAGCTAACTTCGTGATTTTTTTCTCGATGAAGTCGATGACGTCGTCTTCTTGGTCGTTGGTCAAGTCGACTGTACTACTATCCAGATCTGCAATCGTGAGCATCGCCCCTGACGTGATACGCTTTGCGACGAGACCTCGGTGCTGTCGAACCTGTCGCCTCAGTTTCTCCAGTTGATCCCTCTCCTCTAACGTGTCCCCTCCTGAGACCCGCTCATAGAAGTCCGGGATCTCCTCAGCCATGATTGTAAGCAAATCCGCATTCTTATCGATGTGGAGGACATTCCGCCCCGCCTCTTTGAGTTCTAACGAAAGATACGCACAG
This sequence comes from Natronosalvus rutilus, assembly GCF_024204665.1. Taxonomy (NCBI): domain Archaea; kingdom Methanobacteriati; phylum Methanobacteriota; class Halobacteria; order Halobacteriales; family Natrialbaceae; genus Natronosalvus; species Natronosalvus rutilus. The sequence continues at coordinate 221,793 of NZ_CP100356.1, forward strand.
AGTTCGGATTTCCCTGTGCCGACGTTCCCGTCGATTATCGTGACGAGATTCCGTCGACGCTGCTTCAAGAACTCGGAGAGAATTTTATCTTCCTTGACTTCCCTCTCCTCTCCGCTGTGTTTCTCGAATACTGTGATCGGACGATGGGTGAACCGGAACAGATCTGGCCGATCAGACCGAACCTTCGCGACCTCACTAAACAGATCATCAAAGAGTTCTTCATCGATTTTCTGATAGTGAGGACACAAACTCCCGTCAGGCGGTGAGACCTCTGTAATTTCAGTAGTCATGTTAAGTTATCCTTAGATAGTTTTTCGCCTTCGAGATCCCACTGTGGGACGGAATTCCCGGCAGTTCGAATCCTGAAGGATCGCCACGTTTGGTGACTTTCAGCTTTCCGTCCGAAACCAATTCGTACAACGTCCGGGCGAAAGGAGCGGGGAGCGCATTCTCTGAGGAAGTCGGGATTCGTAGACAATTGTCCTCAAGCCATTCCAGATATTCAGAAAATCCAACTCCGTCGCTTTCGCCCACTTCTTCGGCTGCGAGCGTGATAGTCCGCTCGATGAGGTTTGGATCGAACCGAACGATGAATGCGCTTCGTCGGCCGGATTTGTAGCCACGAATAAGACCCAGATATTCGGCTTGATTTGTCCAGTGAGAAAATTTCGTACTATTCAATTTCATTCTCCCTTTCTGGGATTGCGGTTCGTATCCAACGTCGACGTGCCAGTTGTCAATTTTCCTAATAAGGCCCTCATCGGTCTGTACGAAGCGATTTGTCCCTTCTTTCAACAAATATTCGAGATTCAGCAGTACTGAGGACTGCAATCCCCACTGCTGCGGTGAGCACTCCGCTGCAACTGAGTTTAAGATGTGAAGACGGAACTGGAGATTAAAATCCACCGCATCGAACGCCAGAGGGGTTAACGTATATTCAAATTCAGATTTCCCTCCTAAGTTAAAGATCCGAAATCCTTTCGTGATTAACTCGACCGTGTCATCTTCGACACAAAGGATGTCTTTCAACTCCGATTCAGTCTTCGAACCGTTTTGAATCGCACGATAGGCGACTTCCAATAGCGTGAGATTTTGCACCTCGTTCAACGCGTACGCCCCTGTCGGCATCGACACATTAGTTTCCCCACTGCTCATATGATCCGACTCGCTACCGCGATCGATCGGGGGCGGTGGACAATATCTATCGACAATCCGGATCCGTCAGCCATATCTTCTCTATATTAGACCATCAACTTATGTTTATTGCTTAATACTATGACGATACTATTGTCAAACAAACATCAAGATGGGGACAAATATATGCTCTGCCACACCCAACGATTTGGATGTGTCTGAATCGGCATCCTTCCCAATCAGTGATTCTCTGACTGTACTGGATGGGGAGACGATCTACCGGACTGACGAATGGCATAAAGCAGCCGTGCTCTATACCCATGAGGATAAAAATTCGGATTTCTCTGATCCCGAACTCGCAATTTATCTTTGGCACAAACGGGATGGGAAGTGGGGACGAAAGCAAAAATACTCGATCCGAACCGCTGACGGCTGGAAGGAAGACCGGGAAGTGTTGGAACAGTTATTGAACGCATTCGACGGAGAGATCATTTCGGGCGAATTCACCGATCCAAATGCTGAGCTTCCGGTGAGTGATTACTACAATGTCTCCACTGGCATAACCGTCTTCAAGACGAACCGGTGGTGGAAAGCGGGAGTTGTAATTGATGCGAAAGGTGAGTACGAGACGACCGAGGTCATCCTCTACGTCTGGCAACGATCGGACGACGAGTGGAAGGTTCGCCAGAAATACGCGGTGAAGCGCCCAGGCGACTGGAAAGATGATCTGGAAGCACTTTCACCGTTGCTTGACGAACTCGAATCTGGAGCGGATGTAACTTCTGATGAGGTTGCTAATAACGACACCCCTGCCGCCGATAGGCAGATCGACCGCGAACGCCTTCAAAAGGCGATGGAGCGTCGGCATCTCACGCGTGAATTGGCCGATGCGAACTAGGGGCGGTCACTACCGGGAACCCTATTTCTCTCCTGTGGCTTGATCCAACCAACTGGCTAACCGTCTTTCCACAGGATTCGACACCTCCAGCACATTGAGATACGATCGGGCGTCGTCCATCGCGGCCATCTCCTGTCGAAAATGCGGATCGAATAACCCTTCTTTTCTACGAGCGAGGCCATTGAAGTAGGTGGCAATCTCTCGTCCCTGATGATAATCCAATTCCACTCGACGCCGAAGCCATTTGGCGAATTCGATTCGTTGGTCTTCATTAAGGAGGCGCGTTCCTTGTTGCACATCGGTCATAAAGATATCCGAGAACGTTCTCCATATCGGTAGATACGGCGCTTCTGGAAGTATCTCGAAAAATTTGGGGAGTGAACTGACTCGTCTCCCAGTCACTTCCTCAAACAGTAATGCATTCTCTTGGACGAATATGTTTAGTGAGTGCTTCACAGGAAATTGATAGCCAAACTCTTCGTATCTCGTCTCGAATGCCTCGTAGACCCGATAATAGTTCAACTCTCGTTTGAGGAAATCCATTTCTCGAAGCGGCCGGATCGTGCCACTCATCTGGAAATCCTTCGACCCCGCACCGACGATCATGCGAGCACTACTTCGGGTGTAGGAATTGATGATCGAGCTGAGACTAAAGAGGGGAAGTTTGTCCTCATAATATTGGTCGCTGATAGCAACGAGGTCACGTTTCGGTGGAATCTCGACGTCATCCATATGAACGAACTCTGGTGCTTCGAGTTCGAATTGATTCGTCTCCCACTGGTCGACCTTCTGCCAGGATTTAGGACAGGTCATCCGATCCCAACCCAGTCGAAACAGAGCAGGGTATTTGCGGAGGGCGCATAGTTTTTCTCGCTTCTCCGACCGATACAGTTCGTCATAGATGAAATACACTCCTGGTTCCTGCAATGCTCGATTCAGAGTTTTCCATTTCATTGGCTATCTTGTCAATATTTATTGTTGCGCTTCCAATAGAGCGAGGAGCATCTTCCGGTGGAGGAGGTCGTTTTTAAGGTAGAAACCGGGCGTCCGTTCTAAGAGTAGACACTGGTTACAGAATTGATTACATTCATCACAGTTGCCAACTTCTCGCACCCGCTTTTCGAGTTCGTTCGATTCAATGATCGCCTGTGAGACTTGCCACGAGATGCCGTTTCCACCCTCTCGCCCGTCGGTCACGTAGAAATCCAGCGACGAATCTGTCTTCACGGCCTTCACATCAAAGTCCCCAAGGTCACATTGGGCGATTACCGCGATCGTTTTAGCGAATGCTTGTTCCAGACTCACCATGGCTTGTGACCACGATGCCGTGGGTTCTGTACTGGCAAATTGTTGGTATCGTTCTTCGATCGGTTCCAAATCAAACTCCAATTTGATCCCATTCGTCCGCATTTGTTGACCTACTGGTGCATACTGCTCAGAACTTGACTCTTCAATCAGGTCGTCAAGATCCATATCGTCGAAATTCGCCTCGTCTTCATTTTCAACATCGATAACTCCCTGTGACTCGACCAATTGCAGGTCACTCCCGCGATTGTGGGCGCGTTCGAAGGCTGGCACAAACGAAAGCGTTTCAAACTGCGATGAGATCAGCGAACAGTCCAACCCGAATAGCGTCGCCTCCGTGACTTCACGATCCGCGGTCGATCGAATCTCCTCGAGATACGTGGTCACGATGGGATACGTGCGATAGTCTTGTTCGAAAGGAGCGGCCGACCGGCACTGCACGGATCCGATTCGATGGACGGCTGTACGTTCCAACTCCTCTCCACACAGCGGACATATCCCCCGGCTTTCTTTGTATGCTCCGTATGGGCGCTCACATTCTTCGTTTGTGCAGAGCCCGACTCTCGTTAATCGTTCTCGGGCTTTGACGTCATCGACTATGTATTTCGTGCCCAAATAGACAACCTCACCTCCCCGATCGTTTTCTGGACCTGGAAACATCTCGAAGAGACGGCCACTCCCCTCGAATTGGATATCAGCTTGTCTGCTGCTTCGGTAATTGACTGGGAATTGGCCTCCAAAGGATCGGTAGTTCGCGAGATAGCCTAATTCCTTCAACCAGAGATCGAGTCGATTGAGATTGGAGGAGAGGGTTTCCGCGGATTTTCCCGATACATCTAATCCCTCCATCTCGCCAAACGTCCGTTCACCACGCTGCTTCATGCTGTATCGACTGTCGGTGCTGAACACTTCGTCAAAAATGGGGCTTGCTTCTGGACCGAACGCTTCCACAACCCAGTCTTTTACATCGGGGCGTTCTTCCTTGATGTATCTGCGAAGCGTAACGAGTCGTTTCAGAACGTTAGTGCTGAAATTTCTTGGGCTGCTCGTCGATTCCGTCAGTTGATACACTTTATCGAGGACTGACTTGCCCCCTTGATTCCGCGCCAGATATCCAACTGCTTCTGTGACGATTTGCCCAGCGAGAAGTTCGTCGAACTCAACTGGATTCGGAACTCTCACCGGATCATACGAGGAGAAAAAAGCATCCAGGTTCGCGAAGTAATGCGTATCTACTGGGTTCGATGATCGTACTGCGGTTGTAACGAGTGACGCACTCCCCTGAGATCGGCCAGTCCGACCGCTTCGCTGTACGTAGTTCGTCAGTGTAGGCGGGATTCCGACCTGTGTCACCGTATCGAGCGTTCCGATGTCGACACCCAATTCCATCGTTGGGGTCGCACTGACGATGTTTATCTCTGGATCCGGTTGCCGAAATCCCTCTTCGATTGATCCTCTGAGTGCAGCTGGCATATCACCCTTGTGTTGACCGACGACGACCGGCTCCAATTCCTCGTTTTCCGTGAATGGTGAGGAAATATCGTGCCCCCAGTGATCGACCGCGTAGTCCCATCCAGTATCAATATCGGCATATCCTTTTCCGACGTATTCTCCCTCCCTAACCTCGAACCGGTCGTATACATCGGTCGCCTGCCGGCACTTGGGACAGTTGATACCGATGTCGGTATCCATCTGCTTTGCAGGCATCGCCGTATAACAGTTTAGACAGTACGCGACGGAAGGTACCAGACGAAGTCGGGACTCGTCGTTCTGCAACTCTCGCTTGAACACACCACTTCCAATCTCCCCCTTGAAAACGTCAACCTGGTCTAAAACCGCCTGCTGTTTTTCAAGATACGCCTTCGTCGTCTCCACGGGCGCATTTCCGGATTGATTTTGGAGTTCTTCGTGAACCTCGTCGTCGGTTCGGGCGCGAATAGCGTTCACTTCATTGAGGTCGTCCAATATCCTCGGGAGAGACTGCTGAACAAATTCTTCTTCGAATCGGTAGTTCCGGTGGATTCTCGATTCCAGTCGTTCGAACGACCATCCTTGAATCTTTCTCCCGTCTCGAGTAAATTTGTATCCTGGATCCTGCGCGAAGGTACGGTAGACCACGTGAGCAAGCGCCAGTTCCCTACCCGAATACGACTGGAAGATCGTCTCCGGTGTCACGAGTGCTGCATTTAGAAGATGGTTACAATTGTGAAGTGACGCGTTATTCCGAATCGAACTCAACAAGTCATTCAAATAATCCTCTACATTGGAACCATCTGGTGCATTCGAGATGAGGGGTTCGTAGTAGACCTCTCGAAGTTCGTCACGGATATCGTAGAACAACTGGGTTGTCTCCTTGGTACCCTTGTTCTCCACGAGGTGTTTCACGTACAGCGTCTCCGCCATCAGGAGGTACTCCTGGTCTCGGATGTTCCTTGCAACGCTTTCGGAGGTACTTCGCGAGTCCGAGAATACAAGCGTTTTCTTTGAGGGTGCTAACCGGCAAAGTTCGGTAAGCATGAACGTGAGCAGCGTCGACGTTGGGACGTTAATGTCCTGCGTGTTATGCGTTTTTTCACAACCCGGACAGAGGGATGCAGTTGGATGCTCGAGTGGTCGACCCCCATCTTCCTCATTTTCAACGACGTAGGGATAGTGGCATTCTCGACAGAATTCCAGTTCCGGCAGATTCGAGTGACATGACGGGCACGCCTTCTGTCTTCTAACAGCACTACAATCTCGACACCAATATGCATTCGACGGCGGTTGTAAGAAGACGTGGTACTTATCGGTCAATAATCCGGCTAACCGGCCGAACAACAGCAGGGTATTGAGTACTAACTCAGGATCCTGCGACTCGTCCAACTCCGACCGAACATCTGCAAGTAACCCATCGTATCGTCTAAATCTGACCTCTCCAGTGTCCCCTTCGAGTTTCGACGCAAGTTCGGCAACCTCTGGGACGTGTCGTTCGATATGCTGGCGCCATCGGGCCGTGAGACCATTTGAATCCAATAGTGTCTCCGTCACCAGATCCAGTGTCTCTTGATTCTCGATTACGTCCAGCCCTGTTTCGGCCTGTGGGTACGACTCTTTTAAGGAGTCCACTTCCTCTAAAATGGGGCTGACGAGCCACGATCGAACCTCTGATGGGATCGATATAGCGTTCGATCGTATCGTCAGAAGATTGACCGCCGCCAGCGTTGCCCGTGCGCTGGCCATTTTAGGAAACTTTGCCTCAAACGCATTCACTGTGTACTCTCCTTTAGAGACGACGTAGAGCGTCGCCACGATTTCGTCTAACGTGCATGGATGAATTTTAGTAAAGTCAGCCGTTCCACCTGATGGAAGCGGCTCGGGAGTGAATCCAACCGAGTTGATTTCTTCCATTGGGGTTCTTGTCAATTTGCTAGCAAGCTCGGGAGGGTTCTTAACGGTTGCAGATACCATTGAGATTTGCGGATCGCTATCCTCGTAAAAGTGCTTCAATCGTTGTGATAGAAGTGAAATTGCGGCACCTTTGATCCCACTCCATACGTGTGCCTCATCGTATACAATGTGCTGAAGCGGGTGCTCTCCTGGATTTTCGCCGATGATGTTCCGCGAGTCACGGCGGTCGTTCACGTAGAGGAAATCGAGCGCTTCTGGATTCGTAATCAGAATATCGACACTCTGACTCTGGTTATCTGCTCGGATGCCATTCCGAGTAACTCTTATCCACGAATACTCCTCGGTATCGGTACCGACTCGGTAGTCGTCGAACACACGGAGTTTTTCCTTGGTTCGTGGACAGACAAGCCCACGAATCGGGGATCCTGGCTCAACTTCGTTTGGTTGATCCCCAACAGTGTTGTCGGTATCACCATCCCAGATTCCAATTTTGATCTTCTCTCCGGCCGGCCGATCTCGATTGACTGCATCAAGATACTTGATAAATCTGTTCAGTTGGTCGACCTCAAGCGTCTTCATTGGATAGATGATGATGCCTTTGAGCCCATCTTTGTCGATTTGAATACAATCGTTGAGTAATGGGATAAAGAACGATTCCGTCTTCCCGGTCGCTGTTGGTACCGCGAGGATATTGTCATTCTCGTCTCCTTCGATCGCCTTGATCATCTCTGCCTGGTGTTGATATAGCGGGAGTGTGGGATCGCCATCGAATAGAACATTAGCGACCGCATTGATAGCCGATGGATCGTAGTTCAACTCGGATAGGAATGCTTCAGCGGATTGAGTATGTGATTTCGGGGTTCGAACGTACTCGACGTATGGCCCTTTCTGCTCAACCAGTTGATCGTCGACAAAGGCTTTTGCATTTCCGAACTGGTCGAATTGGTTCAGCTTTGTGAGAGAGCGGTTCCACCAGATAATTTCGTTTGCACGGTCAAGGGCGCCGTCTAACGTTTGACGAGGTGAATCCATGATGGAGAGGTTACGTGAATGAAACCACTAACAGTACATTAGTGTTGTTGCGGTTACGGATTTGATTAGCGGCAACTTCCCATTTTGCCATTCAATGGCCCCGTGAGTCGCCATATAACGTTGAGTTTAGGTATCTTTAGGTTCCCTTTGATGGCGTTTAGCTCTCTGATGATACGAATTGCTCGGATTTGCGGCCAAAATCCTTCCACTATGACGCTCTGAGTCCTGGATTTCAGCCCTGAAAGTCGACACTTCCTAGTAATTCAATAGAGCCATGGGTTTAGATACCTCAGTGATGTGCTGTGTTGAATAGACTGACGGCGTCGGGATAGGCCGTCAAATCAGTAAAGATGAAGCTGAGGAAATCGATTATGGTGGAAGTCGATATCCTCGGCTTCGTTGAGATATTTAAGCGGCTAGCCAAACAAGCGGGCGAGCTCACTGGAAGCACGTCGTCATTCACGGATTTCGACGTGAGGAGGAACGTAGCTTTCGTGAAACCGAGAACCGGCTGAAGTATATAAGTGAAATTCGGGATGTACTCGAACTGGAGAAGGAAGATATTCCGGATTACACAACTCTGAACAAGCCGTTTGATCGGTTCAAGATGTGGGTCTGGCGGGCGTTGCTGCGCGTTTCGGCGCAGCAACACTCGTAGTCTAAATACGCCGCTCTTGACAGCACGTTCTTTGATCGCGGGTACGATTCCGTGCACTATCTCGGCCGGTCTGACCGAACGGTCGAAACAATGAAAGTGACGATACTACCGATACAACGTCGATAGCCGTCCTTAGCGTGCAGTGCCACGCCCAGTGGCATCACGATACGAAGACTGGGCGGCGTCGTCCGCCGGAATGCGGACGATCTGCAATACTGTCGCTGCTGACAATAGCTTTCAGGACTGGCATTCCGAGTGCGACTTTTACAGGTCGGTGTTGAGCCGTTGATTCACTACAGTGGGGTTTGATCGAATACCCATCGCCGACGACGGAGCGATTCGTCTGCGAACGCTGTCAACAACACGCTCATCCGAGAACACGACTACACCCAGCTGGATGGCTGAAACATCGTACTCGTCTGTCAAGCGCTCGCTTGGCGAAGCCCTACGTGCGCGAGATGGTATCGAGAGTTCCGTGAAATCGTCCTCATGTTCGCCATCTTGAACATCGAATTACTCCGTGAACCACTATGATCCCTATGCCATACCCCTACATCGTGATGGATGTTGGCAAGTGGTTTTCTATGCTTGTAACAATCACAGGATCCGACCCGGGGAATCCGGATATTGGACTATCTTGATTTCCTCGTTGGGTGGCGACACTGTTTCCTGGTCGAGTTCGTCAACGAACAGTACCCCTTTGACGTTCACCGAGTCGAGGACGTTCTCCGCCCTCTCGACGTACTCACTTGTCGACTGGTGCTTAACGAACGCCATATATTCAAGTAACTCACGCAGGCCAGTCGCCACATAATCGATACTTTGCGTGTATTTTACCTCGCCGATGAATACCTGAGCGAGTTCCTGTTCACCATCCGACTTTTCCTTATATTGTTCCAGTACAATATCGGGACGTCCTCCCCACAAAACGTCTCTTCCACCGTGATCCAGCATGTCAGAAGATAGTGACTTCCTCCGACAGAGTACTTCGTTCATCCGATAGAGATACCCATCTGGTTTGACATTTTCTGCATCGATCGACTCTTCGAACGTGAGATTCTCTCCCGTCGCATCGTGATATAGGGCGAATCGTGAGTCTCGATGTTCCCACGTGGCGATTGTCGAGGTATCGTTCTGGTTATCGGTCAACACCCGATACTCGACGCCTTCGTAGGCGTCCAACACCCGGAACACCCAGTATAGTTCAAAGAGAATCTCGGCTTTATCAGGGGCAATAAGCGTGTGGTCCAGAATGTCCCGAGCTTCAACACTATCCAGTTCGTGACTCATTAACTGACGATATCGATCCAGAAGTATCGCTGCCTCTCGATAGAATTTAGACCGTGACCGCTTGACCGACTCAATAGTTCGTTTCGAGATCTCCGTCTCATCGACCTTAATCCGCTGCAAATAGATATTCTTCTGGTAGATTCGATCAAACATATCCGCGGTGGATTCTTGTTTGCGACCGGTAGGACTGAAATCCGACTGAACCCACGCCTCGAGCCACTCGTAACCATTAGGGTTGTTGCGGGCATATGCCAAATCCTCTGTGACAGTGTCATAGACGACGCTCAATAATCGCTTCAACACCAGATTCTCGTCGATATCATAGTGAACCTTTGGACGGTCACACACAAAAATCGGCTCGTCAAGTCGACCTACTCGGGCACGACGTTTCACCGTCTCAGACCAATTTAGCTGCCCACGAACCTCACCATGATGCTCGGACGACTGTGGCGACGTGGAGGTCTTCATTCGGCGGATACGCGCCTCTAACTTTCGCATAAAATCCACTACTCCCACGTCATTTCCGCCACCTTCGGCATCAGTCAGCACGAAATGAATCCGGAGCAGTGTTTCGATGTCGTCGATGTCGAGCTCCTTATGTGCCGATCCGATTACTCGGTCGAATCGGACTCCCTTCCGGAGATAGGTATGGAAGCTGTCGGCAATCTCTTCGAGCAGCCTCTCTACAGTTGCTTTGGCCATCCTGTTTATCCCTCGTTGTTTTGCTGGAGATCCATCTGGAAGAAATCGCGTGCGACCGTCCACAACTCTTCCGTATCTCCACTCACAATTGATTCTAATCGCCCGAGTAATCTTTCCAACTCATTTCGTCGCAACCCCTCCAGTTGCGGAAACACATACATAATGAGTGGAGAGACGTAATCTGCAGTGTCCCGGGACGAAGCCGTCGCCACGTGTGTGTAGATGTCCTCGATAATTGCCGGTCCAATCACCCTCTCTTCATTAATTGCACGCCAGATACGACCGACTAGTTCGTAATGGTCTTCAACCTCGGGTATATCGCTGGTTTCCGACCACACACTAACGTACTCTCCCACCAACGCCTGCAGCGCCGCATCGTCACCATCCTCTTGTGGCGGGAGTTCGGGAACTCCGACCGGAACGAACGCCCACCGACGCATGAACGCGTAACTCATCTCGTAGAGTGAGGTTTTATCGAGCGTGTTCATTGTCGCGAGCATCTGCCAATCATTTGGAATGTAGAATCGACTAGGCCCGATCTCCTGATCCGACCGCGATGCATCCAGAATTTGTATCGGCTCACCATCCGATCCATTAAACGGGAGTGTGACAGTCTCGCCGGTCAGCGCCGAAAATAGCGATCCGAAGGCTTTGTCAATATCTGCTCGGTTAAGTTCGTCGATTATTAGCCACTCGTTCGTAGGGGCCCCATCTTTCTCGTTCTTGAATCGATCTAATACTACTCCCGGTTTGAATTCTAGAGTATTCTCGGAAGTTGTCTGGTATCCACCCACGGTGTCGAACGTCGACCAATCTGCCGATGCCGTGACGAGTTCGTACTTCTCGTTAACCGTCCCCTCACATATCTGCTTGGCCAATTTCGTCTTTCCCGTTCCAGGTGGGCCGAAGAGGAGAACGTGATTCCCGGACTCCAGCGCTTGGTATATTCGAGAGCGAATGCGTTCCCACTCCTCGTCCGGGAAATGCAGGTTCTTTCGCTCAACTCTGATCTCCGATTCCGGGACTGACAAGTCCTCCTCGTAGTCCGCAAACGTTGTTTTCTCGCTCAACTTCAGAATACGCTCGAACTCCTGTTCAGTGAGTTCTGTGACGACAAAACTATTCCCGGAATTGACGAGTCTGCTGGATTCTAGTTCGCCATCAGATTGTATTTCACTCCAACTCGCCCCATCTAACGATTTGTCCCACTGAAGCGTGATCCCCTCAATCGTTTCCTCACTCTCATTTCTAGCTTCTTCGTGTACTCCTTCTGCAACGTGGCCTCGACCCACAATCTGCCTCGTTGGCGAGATCTGATACACTAGAACCTCATCGCCGGAACTAGCGTTCCGATACGCCGTCAGGTTCCTACGGTCACCTCCTTTCTCGTTCGTTAGACTGTAGAACGTTTGTTGACCTTCTCGATGCCAGTTTGTCGCTTCGGAATTCACCCAAAAGTAGCGCTTTGTATCCTCGCCTCCTATCTCCGGGTCACTCTCCGAATCAACCCGGGACAACAGATCATCCAGTGAAAGCAGTTCCTCCCAACTCCAGATCATCGTCTGGACATGAAGCATCGAGGCATCCTCCACCCGTCCAATGAGTTGTTTTCGGATTTGCTCGCAGGCCTCGTTCAATTGCCGATACTGGCTCTTGTTGAAACCTTGTCGAACCGTGTATCCCGCAAACTCGTCGAAAAACTCCCGCATTTCCGTCCATTTATAGTGAACGTGCCGATCTGGATGAACGAACATCAGCAGGCACGTTGCGAGCGCGAGAAGAGAACCTGGGGCCGTTTCAATGGCATCATAGTGCTCATGAAAAGTTTCGAGCCTCTCCACGATATCCTCACTGGGATCAAAAAAGAACGAGAGTATCTCGGCTGTTACAGTTGGATTATCCCGAGAGATTTCTTTGAAGTCCCTCCACGCAATTCCGCCGTTGGCACCGCCACCAAGCATATACACCGGAATCCGACTGTCAATACTCACTGGCTCATTGAGAACGGCAAGTAATTGCTCAATGTCTTCTGAATCTAATTCCGTAATTTCGAACTCATCTAAAAATTCGGTTTGTATATACTCGTGATAGTCCCACTTCCACGTTTCCCAACCTACGGATGTGTCCGCCTCTTGCTTGTATCCTCCCTCGTTCCACACGTCTTCGAACCGTGTGAGCAGTTTGTCAATCTTTTTAAACCCAATCACGTCATCGGATCCACTCATTCTTCCTTTATTTTCTACCTACCCTCATATACGTATACTCTATTCAGAGTGTACCTTGGCTTCGTCGAACCGAAGCATGCGCGATTACAGTCGTTGGTCGCCGTGAAAAAAGATTACAAATCCTAATTAGGACCTTTAGTGGTTAGAAAGATCGTAATAAAATTGCTTCCATCGAGATCAATCCATTACAAACAAGTATTAGACAAAATGATAGCGGCTACTCGTCATACCAATTGCGAACGACGTTGCGTTCTACATCAATCTCACATATAAGGTACTCCTCAAAGAGAAAGATGAGAAGACGCCCTTCGTCCAATCCTTCATAGAGTTGATATTCTAAACGTCCCGGTCAGCGTCTGCATGTTATCCTATGTAGAATAGATTATCCTAATCATTCAAAGAGTTCATCAATATGATCAACGGGCTACTTGGACGATCCTCACTGTGCGTCGATCCCTTCTCACAAATTTATCACCAGGAAATAGATTTCATCGCTAACCTCCAACCGAGTACCCCTTTGTGAGTTGTGACACTATTACGTCGGTCGCAACTCACCTCTGACGACGACGCTCCCTCACTGATCATCGAGGAGCATCAAATCAATCACTGTGACCTACAAGAAAATCTGGCTTCAAACCGACTCAACTGTAATGCCTTCCGATGGTACTAATCTAATCTGATGAGAAACTAGGTCGTTCAGCGTACGTGATTGGATCCCTCGAGCCAGCATTACGGAACGCCTCAAGTCGTAAAGCACAGGAATCACACGTCCCACACGCTGGTTCGTCGTCCCGATAACACGACCACGTGAGTTCGTACGGGACGTCGAGCTCAAGACCGCGTTCGGCGATATTTGTTTTCGACCACTTGACATATGGTGCGACGAGGTCGATTTCTGTCTCGGGTTTTGTCCCGACGTCAATGACCTTTTGAAAGGCATCAAAGAATGCTGGCCGACAATCCGGATACCCCGCGAAATCTTCCGAGTGAGCACCCATAAACACTGCTGCGCAGTCGTTTGCTTCGGCATACGAGATAGCCATGGCTACCAGATTCGCGTTCCGAAACGGGACGTACGACGTAGGAATTTCATCGCTTTTGAGGTCAGTGTCTGTAACTTCCATGTTCTCGTCAGTAAGGCTTGACGCCCCAATCTTCGAGAGATGGCCCGTCTCAATATGGAGGAAGTCCGCTGCGTCAACTTCATTCGCCAATGCGTTTGCACACTCGTATTCTTTGGTCTCGGTTCGCTGTCCGTATGACGTATGCAAGAAATATGGCTCGTATCCACGGGCAATCGCTTCGTAGACTGCGGTTGCGCTGTCCATACCCCCGGAGACCAGAATCACTGCACGTTTGTTGTTACTCATGAGTATCAACTGCCGAACGCCCTACTCGATCAGGGTTCTCTCCCAGCGCCTCAAGTAGCATACGCGTGGCGCGTTGGGCTTTCTGCCGGGTAATACCGGATGACTCGCTGTTCTCTGTATTCGGCTGATGCTGTTGTCTCGTCATGTTCCTGGTTCGTCGTTCCACAAATCGACGTGCAATCGGGGCGTGTAGCGATAGCCACGTTCAATCGCCAACTCAGCCACGTCGTTTCGTTTCTCGTCCAATTCTTCTCGCGTCATCCCTTCCGGCATCAGTAACACATCGTCGTTGGCAACGCTCGTGTCGGCCTCCTCTCGGATTTGGTCGAACAGTTCGTCAATTTCGGACAGATCATCCGGGTCGGTAACGACGAACTTCAATTGGCTATCGTACTCGTCGATCAAGTTTGCGAGCGCCTCAAGATTGATGCGCCGTTTTTCGTGGCGCATCTCCCATTCGCCGTCTCCTTTCGGATCACGGGTTGGTATGGGCGTACTGCTCGAGAGTTTCGGGCTAATACTCGCCAAATCAATCGCTGCATCTCGATAGACGGTGCCGTTGGTCTCGACAGTTGTGTGATAGCCGTACTCCGCTAATTCATCTAAGAGGCGAACGGATTGCTCGTGGATCATCGGCTCTCCGCCAGTCAAAACCACGTGGTCGGTATTTTCGTAGCCACGGACTTCGTCGACGATATCGTCAATCGAAAGCCACGCTCCGGTCGGTTCCCATGAGGTGTGATAGGAGTCACAGAACCAACACCTGAGATTGCAGCCGGATGTCCTGATAAATACTGAAGGGACACCGGCGAGTTTACCCTCTCCCTGTAACGAGTAGAAGAGTTCGTTTATCGGCAGACCCTCTCCCTCGACGTCGTCATCAGAAGCGAGCCCTGAAACATCACTTGCAACCGGCATCAGTACGTAGCGCAGAGCTCACTCGTCTCTCGAACGGTCACCGAAACTTCCGATACATTATCGGGGAACGTCTCGAGCATCCGTTCCTCGAGGAGAACCGCCATCACTTCGGCCGTTGGGGGGTGCTCGAGTATAATAAGCGAATCAGCGTCTCCTGATGCTTCAAACGCCTCGATTAGAGGATCTCCCTTTTGGACGATAAATCGATGGTCCCAGTGGTCGATGACGTCAGTCACGGCTCCTTTATCTACAACCCAGCCCTCATCGGAGAGCTGACCGGTGATTTCAACGGTGATTTCGTAGTTGTGACCATGTGGCCGTGCACATTTACCATCGTGATGTAGAATTCGATGACCCGTGCTGATTCGTATCGGTCTATCTTCGCCGATTAGAAGAGTTCTCTCACCAGATGCGTGAAGAGGAAGGCCATCTGGATCCTCTTGAGATATGCTATGAGTCATACTTGGAGCATACTTGGAGAGCATATAAGCTTACGGTTTCAGAATGATTTTCATAATATGGTGCTGTCTATATAAGGGAGAACGCAAGGTAGAACGACGATGGACTGATAGAATCGGTTGTGAAACCACTAACTATGATCTGATACTATTGGCAATCGGAATTCACGCGCCCAGGAAAGCCATTCGTGAGTTGATTGGCCTTCGATCGATGAAAACCGTCCTCACACCTCCGCTGGCTATTGTCTGAGCTACTGCGTTACTTCTGGATAGTAGATTATTTCGATCTCCCTTTCGCGAGCCTCGTCAACTTGAGGCTCTGTCTTCCGGGGGAGTCGAGAGGGATCGTCTCCGCACTGTTCTGCAGTGAGGGCAGCGACCATTGCATCGAGAATGTCGTCACGTTTGCTCTTTCCGATGACGGGTGCGTACGCTGGCTCCGTGTACGTCTCTACAGCTTCTTCGAATTTCCCGCGAGGGTTCGTCAGGTGTGACTCGAGAAGGTCCAAGCGAGCATCAATCCCATCCTTCGATTTCTTCTTACTCGAGACCGGCTCACCCTCGTTGAGCGCAGCGAAACAAACCTCTGGATGCGTCTCTCTTATTTGCGTTGGCTCAAGTTCGTCAGCGAACATTGCCAAGAACTCGTCCACCTCTCGAATCCGAGGCACGAGTGCCCACGCTTGATTCTGAACACTGAAATCGAGGTCTGATTGCTCAGCCTTTGCCGCCTCAATATTCTCTGCCTGAACGGCATCACGGATAGGGGTATAGAATAGACTGCTTCCACGATGGGGATTCAGCATCTCTTTGGCCTCTACATCGCATTCCCGCCGTTGATCGGTACACAACCCGATCGGGATATCGATAAGTATCCGGTCAGCCGTCGAATGCTGATTCCAGAGATTGAAAATCGTTGGATAGAACCCGAGTTCTTCGATGCAGCCCTCGTTTACGCTGACTGCAAACCATCCCTTCGACGCCCAGTCAACGCCAATATAGCTCATTGCTCTAGTAAAAAGGAACCATCACAAGAACTATTGGGTCAGTAAAGCTGTATGAACTATGCAAACACGTACCGAGACGCTTGCGTCTCTGTATCAGGACGGCCTGTTCGATATCCCCTCATACCAGCGAAGCTATTCGTGGGAACAATCACAGCTAGAGGACCTTCTGGTCGACCTTCAATATCTTCCCGAGGGCTCGAATCATTTCTTCGGAAACGTCATTCTGGATATGAGAGACGAGCCGTACCAGACGGACAAAGGCCGCCAGCTCAATGTGTACGATGTCGTGGACGGCCAACAGCGATTGACGACGGCGCTCATCTTGCTGCACGTCGCAACACAGTTCGATACTGTCGTCGAGGAGTCGGTGGAGACAGACAACCTAATCTTCCCAGTCGAGGAACGGCCGCGACTGCTGCCACAAGATCAAGACGAGGAATACTTTCGCGATAGCCTGTTTGGCGACGCGACACTAGAGCAGACGACGCCCTCCCAAGAGCGACTTGCTTACGCATACACGTTTTTCGAGAAGGCGTTCGAGGACCCGCCGGTTGACGTCTCGGTGCGAGAAATTTCGGAGCGACTGCGCTACAACTGCACAATCAACGTCGTCGAGATCGAGGGCGACTCTGAGGCGGCGTCCATCTTCGAAAGCCTGAACGATCGCGGGAAGCCGCTCTCCACACTCGATAAGACGAAGAGCTTCCTGATGTACATGGATGACCGGTCAAGCAATCGCGGTGCACTCGAGGAGAAGATCAAACAGCGGTTTGGGAGTATCTATAAGGAACTGTTCGTCCTCTCAAACGGCCACGACCGCGTCAGCGACTTCGACGAGGACAGCTTCCAACGCTTTCACTGGGGCCTCTATGACGGGTACAACGCCAACGAGTATTTCGACAGTCTCGGGACGCTCAAAGCCCGACTTCGACGCTCGTATCGAGAGGGCGATTATGAGGGCGTACAGACAGAGATCAACGCGTACACGACGGATCTGCGAGAAGCTGGGTCAGCCTTTGCTGCCCTGTTCCATCCCGCACAACGCCCTGCTCCCGTCGAGACTGCGCTAGAACGACTACTCGCACTTGGACGGCTCGCGAATGTCCTCCCCGTCCTGATGGCGGCCCAATTGGAGTACGGTGACGAGGCTCCGAAGGAGATGGCGGACATCGTTCACGCCTGTGAGACGCTCGTGTTTCGGATGTACGCCGTCGATAATCGGCGCTCGGATACCGGACGCGGCCGGCTCGTCCGCCTCGCACATGACATCCGTTCAGACGGGGCGATGCGAGTCGAGGATATCCTCAATCGACTTGCGTCTATCACCCGGATCTACACCGCTGATGATCGCTTCGAACGGCTGCTGCGTGATCCCGAGTTCTACAAGTCGATGTCCAGTCGGGACGTCCGATATCTCCTGTCCCACTACAGCCAGGAACTCGGAATTGAGGTGGGGGAGTACGTCGAACACGACCTCGAACATGTCCTCTCGACTGACTTCGGCGTCGAACATATCCTCGCGCAAAACCTCGCCGACGAGGATATACCCGAAAACCTCCGCGAGAAGTTCGAGGACAACGTCCATCGACTCGGCAACCTGACGATCGCCAGCACCTACTGGAATAGCTCCTACGGCAATCTCCCGTTTGCAGAGAAGAAGACTGCAGAAGGCGACCGAGAAAAAGAATATCAATCCTCTATCCTACGGGTGCAGCAGGTATTGGCCAATTATGAGGAGTTCGGGCGAGACGAACTCGAAGCGCGCGAACAGGACATCATTGACTTCGCACTCAAGGAGTGGTCGATCACCACTGAACGCGACAGCGCGAGTGTCTCGGACACTGAGGCCGCGACTCGCGAATCGGAGTACGAGCAGCTACCGAGCGACTTTTTCAAACGTTTGACTGATCGACAGGAGGCGTTTCTCCGAATTCTCTTGGATGCGGACGAGTGGGTCCTAAGTGAAGATATCCGCCAGGAGATACAGAACGAATACGGCCTCTCCATGGGTAGTGGAGGTGGGGCGATGGCCGGTATCCTCTCTGGATTCAGCCGAAAGTACGGGAAGGGGTTCACCCGCGACCTCATCGATATTCGATGGACGGGGAAACAAGGGGAGTACCGTCTGAATGCAGAGTACGGGTACGAAGAGGAACTCCGTGACCGCTTGATTGCGGATCCAACGCACACGTAGCCTCATAGCGGCTCGTTCTTCGAGCCGGCGAAGGATCTGAACGCGCTGCTGGTGGGCGTTCTCGTAGGCGACGCACGCTCGGAGCGTCTCCATATCGTGGATCGTCGCGATGCCAGCGTCTCGTGGTTATTTAGCAGGAGATGCAGTCGGTAGCCAGGTGTGTCTCATGGGTCAATTATGTGCGCTCTCGCCGACTTCTGACGCAGAGAAATGAGACCGGTGCGCTGATGTCCTCCGCCAGGCCCTGTCCAGACTTAACCAACAACTTCGAGTGACTACATTCCTTGTTGGTTAAGATAATGTTCTGCTGGGCATCTCAGCGGGGATTTGGTCCGTGACGAGGCGACTGACATACCTGGCACTCCCATCTCGGCTGGCCAGACCACGTCTCATCTGGGAGAGACTTGAACTCCTGGAACTGATGGTCAGTCTTTCGATCGCACGTGCGACAGTCAAGCCGTGTTTTCGAGGGAACGCTGGGTTGACGATTCTCGAAGTGCTCGTTGTCGACGGCACGCTGGAGTGCAATTGCTGGTACCAACCAGACATCGTTCTCGGCCCTCTCGAGTAGGGCTGTAACCTGGTCTTCGTCGTAAACGTCGTGCCGGTAGTACCCCCGAACGACATCGTCGAGGGGTGTTTGGATACCTTCGTTCTGATCGAGCCGTTCCAGCGATTCGGAGACCACCGTGACAAATTGTTCACCGCCGAGGAGCTCTACTTGACGTTCGATTTCGTCTTCGATCACATCGAAGTCAAGATCCGTCTGGACGAGGGTCGCCATGTCTCCGATATCGTCCGGACGCTCTGCGACGGCTTTGAAGAGAAAGATATCATCGAACGAAGCAAGGCCGACTGAGAAGGACTCGTCTGAAAGAAATGCCTCACTCCGCGCTTGCATTCCGTCACTGAAATACAGCTTATTAACAATTTGTCGACAGAAGACATCAAACTGACAGCCAGCATCGTTTTGAACGCAGTGGCGCGCTCCTAACCGATTGTACTCGTCACCGAGATCAGTCACTTCCTCATAGCCGAGATCGTCGAGTACACCCATTAGACGGCTAAGGGCTGCCTCATCCACAACGACGAGATCGATATCTTTGGTCGTGTCCTTGAGAGACGACTCATGAAGTGACATTGCGCCACCGCCGATGAGATAGGCATCAACGTCTGTATGGAGGTGATCTGCGATTTCCTGGAGTTCGGCCTCGATATAGTTGCGACCGAATCGTTCACGAGAATTCATACGGTGATCTCATATTCGCTGGCTGTTTGTTTGAACTCTTCCCATTTGGGCAATTGCTCCGTTGTCG
Source organism: Natronosalvus rutilus (assembly GCF_024204665.1). NCBI lineage: Archaea > Methanobacteriati > Methanobacteriota > Halobacteria > Halobacteriales > Natrialbaceae > Natronosalvus > Natronosalvus rutilus. The sequence goes on from NZ_CP100356.1 coordinate 241,687, forward strand.
TGGTTCCTTCTGTCTCTACGTATTCGATGAGTTCATCGACGATAGTGCGTAGATCGATTGTCGCCTCAGGGAGATAGTGTTCAACACGCTCCCGCAATTCCGTTCGCTTGATGTTCTGTTGTTGCATCAATAAGAGACAGTACGTTCGGTACCGGGGACCGTCATCGATCAGCAGTGTGTGACAGACTAATTCTGCGGGAGTGATCTCTGAAAGTCGGTCCGTCCGGAAGTAGTGTCGCCGATCTCTGGTGAGAAGCGGGACATCGAACGCTTCGAACAGGGCAGGCCCGGTCAGGTAAAATCCGTCAGCGGTAACATCGCTGTCACACGCGAAAAGATACCTGTGCAGTCTGAGAGCACAGAACCTGCTTGGAACTATGTTAAAATCAGTAATCCACCACGAACCGAACGACACCGTCGTGCTGAATCTATCCTCCATACATAGCATCGATTCGCATCAGCCGTGTGACCGGAACGCGTGGTGAACCGCCTCGGGGTCAAGCCCCGAGGCACTCGGCCTGCTTTTCCTGTAGATGTAGCCTTTCCTGTCGAGGCTTTAATATACTCAACTGTCGAATCTTGAATAGTCACGTATGTCCGAGTCTCCCACTATCGGCTCTGAAACTGGCGACTGGTTAACCCTTGATCGGGACGAAGAGATTATCTGGTCCGGTAAACCTCACAAGAGCAGCCTGATTCCAGCATTCATTATTGGTCTGCCCCTAGCTCTCGTCCTCATTGGGTTATTCATTATTGCCGGATCCTACCTTCACCGTGAGAATACGCAGTATGTTGTGACAACTGATGGGCTGTATAAGAAGACGGGAATCGTCTCTCGTGATGTCCAGCGTATCGATTTCGGAAAGGTCCAGAATACCTCCTACAGTCAGGGTTTTTTCGGCACCCAGTTCGGCTACGGAAACATCGATATCTCAACTGCTGGTGGATCTGGTGTCGAGATGCGGTTCCAGTCAGTGCCCGAACCACGTGAGGTCCAGGAGCTCATCAACAAGCGCGTGAAGACTAGTCGTGATGAACCGGCTACGGAATCCGGCGAAGGAAAGCGTGATGTGCTTAATGAGATCCTCATTGAGCTTAGGGAGATCCGTTCTACTCTTGAGACACAACAGGGGACAGCAGGCGACACTTCAGCCAAAACGTCCAATATCGGCAATTCACAGGAGGGGCGATCGACTAGCGAGGGCGACTCTGAATTGAACGAATCTAAGAGGACCAAACAGGCTGCTGAACCATCCGAAACCGACCAAGGGACGAGCCGATGAACCGCAGACAACAATGACGGAGTCGATCGACCCGGCCGTTCCCCTCAACAGCTCCGAATCGGTCAAGTGGACTGGTCGTCCGCGGATTACGACCGTACTTCCAGCACTCGCAACTGGATTGCTGCTCGTCGCCTTCGGAATTGTCGGCAGTGTAGCACAAGAGACGCTACTCCTTCTCGCAGTCATTCCAATCGGTGTAGTAATCCCACTCTGGCAGTATCTGGCTGTACAAGGCACGCAGTACGTGATAACGGACCAAGCACTCTACGTGAAACGTGGCGTATTGACTCGACACGTTACACAGGCAAACCTCGAAACGATTCAGAACAGTTCCTATAATCAAGATATTATGGGATCGATGTTTGGATACGGCTCCGTTGAGTTTGAGATAGCCGGTGGGAATGATCTCTCATTTCGGGCGATAGAAGATCCCCGTGAAATCCGAGCACTCGTCGATCGGACAGCATCGAACAATGACGGACTCAGTGGGAATGATCGACGAGGGCCAGATATTCCAGGCAATTTGGCTCAGTGGCAACGGATCCGGGATGAAATCCGTGAGATCCGCATGACGATCGAAGAATAACTGGCCACAGGGTCAAAGACGCTGGTAACGGAGTGGGTGTCAAACGCGGGGAAATGATGATTGGTGGCTGGAACTCGCGAAAGCTACTGGGCTACTGAGCTAGCGATGTTCCCCCTCCCCGCGCAGTTGACTTTCTGAGTTGAGTGGACATTATTCTAACGGCCAAAAGTGTGCGAGAGACGTTCTTCACGGTGGTTTCGGGCAAGTATTGCATTTCAACTTTCCGTTGTCTTCCTTGCCCGCTCCTCGTTACGACAAAACACGATGACAAATCCAGCGCCAGCGAGATATCCTTAAACGGTTGGACGGCAAACTGTTCGAGTACGAAATTGAGATGTACGATACAACCGATCCACGTCCGCCGCTGCCAGAGTGGATCCTCGAGTGCTATACGTTCCTTTGTGAACAGGAAGTCGATGAAGATGCATCCTCCTTCTCTCGAGAACAGGCCCTGGACTCCCTCTTGGAAGCTCAAACATTAGAACTCGAGCCTGAAGACGTGAACCATGCACTCACTCGGCTTCTCGAGCGTGGCTATCTCTATGAGGTCGATGATAAACTGCGAGTGACCACTCCGTCTGAGTAGCCCCAGCTCTTACACAGATTCGAGGAGAAAGCCCACGACTTTAGTCGTGGGATGAATCCGACACTCCGATACCCGAACCACGTGCGATGGCAGGTCTCCGTCTCCCACGCTAATCCATACTTTTACGAACCAATATTACGTAGTACGTACTGATGAAGCGAACCAACCAGTTCGACGTTCGCCCTCGTTCCGAAAAGGAGCGTGAGGTGTTCGTTCGCTGGTTGGACGCTTCTGCGAGTCTCTGGAATGAGATAAATTACGCTCGTCGCCAAGCCTTCCTCACAGACGAAAGTGTTTGGGACGCCGACACCGGAAGGCTCGAAGGCAAATACAAGGGCATTCTCAGTAGTTCGGTTGCCCAGCAACTCATTCGGAAGAACTCGAAGGCATGGCGGTCGTTTTTCGCCAGTAACGAGACGTACCACGCCGGGAAACTTGATAAACGCCCATCGCCGCCGGGGTACTGGGGCAACGAGGAGGACGGACGCGTGCTTCGTACCTACGTCCGAAACGACCAGTACACCCTCGAATACGGGAAGCGTTCCCGCCTCGAAGTCCCGATTGGCTCCGAGCTCAAGGACGAACTCGGGCTGAGTCGGAACCAGCGCCTTCGCGTTGAAATTGCGGGCGACCCGAAGTGGAGCGGCAAGCAGGGCCGATTAGAACTCGTGTACGACGAACTCGCAGAGACGTTCAGGGCTTTCCAACCAGTCACCATCGACAGTTCGCGACTGGATTCACCACTGGCTTCGGAAGAAGCCGCTCTGGACGTTGGCGCGAACAATCTCGTCGCCTGCACGACAACGACCGGCTCCCAATACCTGTACGACGGACGCAATTTGTTCAAGGAGTTTCGTGAAACCACCGAACGAATCGTGTACTATCAGTCGCTCCTCGAAGACCAACGCAACTCCAGCAAGCGCATCGACCGCCTGTATCGAACGCGCACGAATCGCCGCAACCACGCACAAGACAGCCTCGTCCGAGACCTTGTGGAACTCTGTATGCCGAGGGTGTTTCGACGCTGTACGTAGGCGATATCAAAGACGTTCTCTCAACGCACTGGTCGCCGCGTGTGAACGAGAAGACGCACACCTTCTGGGCGTACCGACGGTTCATCAACCGCCTCGAAGACGTATGCAAAGAGTACGGTATCATGGTCGCGGAAGAATCCGAAGCGTGGACAAGTCAGGAGTGTCCTGTGTGCGGTGAACGCGACAATACACGCCGTCACGAGGATTCGTTGACGTGCCCATGCGGGTTCGAGGGACACGCCGACCTCGTCGCGTCGGGGTCGTTCCTGAGACGGCAAACAGCAGTCGGGTCGATGGCACGACCCGTGTACCTCAAGTGGAACAATCACGACTGGCGGGAACACCACAGCCCGCCCTCCATCGCGGAGACAATGGCCAACGAGGCGTACACAAACCTGAGTACCGCATCGAGCGGGAATGTCGCTCTCGGGGACTCGGACGACTGAGACTCCCACGAGAGGAATCCCACGACTGAAGTCGTGGGTGGATGTCAAAATCGAAAAGGGACGTAACTCTATGTCTGATCGCTATTCGTCCCCTCTGAACTGCTCGAAGTCCTCAATAGTGATGGCGATCGCGTCTTGATCCGGTACGTCACGGACTGCGTATGCCGTTGGATAGGTACCGGCCTTGGCATATGTCTCGGGCTGGGAAATCCATCGACGATCAGTATCCGAGTGTTCAATTGACATCCTCCACACGACTGAAGTCGTGGGTTTCTCCTCGACTCTGTGTAATGATGTGTATACTTCCAGTACCGAGCATTCGCTACCTTCGAAAATCGACTTTCACCCCGTGACACATTCGCGCTGTGTATCTTGCAGAGACTCGACTAACTACCAAACTGCTGTCAGAAACGTCGTGCAAGGTACAGAGCTTCTCTCCAGCAGGATCCGACGCTGATGCGCCTACTAAATGTCGGAGCCCGTTTTCGTAGGCAGTCGGTAGAACGAGGAGGACAGTCGATGGCCTCTAGATCCACAGAACCAATTCACTACTGACAGCAGTCAGTCACCCGCGAATTCATTAGATGGTTTTAGTCGATGGAACGAGATGCATGAATATGGACTCGCTACAATCGAACGGCAGTACGTTCCGGGGGTACCGATGGTAAACGTCGCGCTTTCAGCGGCACAAATCGTCTTAGCGCTGTTTCTCGTGGCGCTCAACGGCTTTTTTGTCGCAGCAGAGTTCGCCTTCGTTCGGATTCGGGGAACGTCGGTTGACCAACTCGTCGAGGAGGGGCGGCCCGGCTCGGGAACGCTCCAAGAAGTGATGACGAATCTCGACAACTACCTCGCCACGACGCAACTCGGTATCACCATCGCCTCGCTCGGGTTGGGATGGGTCGGCGAACCCGCCGTGGCGGCGCTCATCGAACCCGTACTGGAACCGGTTCTCCCCGCAAATCTCATCCATCTCGTCGCGTTCGCAGTCGGCTTTAGTATCATCACGTTTCTCCACGTCGTCTTCGGTGAGCTCGCGCCGAAGACGATCGCAATTGCCAAGACCGAGCGACTCTCGCTGTTCCTCGCCCCGCCCATGAAGGCCTTCTATTACATACTCTATCCGGGAATTGTCGTCTTCAACGGGGCGGCCAACGCGTTCACGCGGTCGCTCGGTGTGCCACCCGCTTCCGAAACGGATGAGACACTCGGTGAGCGGGAACTCCTTCGGGTACTAACACGATCGGGCGAGGGCGGGAACATTGACGTGGCAGAAGTGACGATGATCGAGCGCGTCTTCGATCTTGACGACACCGTGGTGCGGGAGGTCATGGTCCCAAGGCCGGACGTGGTGAGCGTTCCGGCGGATGCCACGCTCTCCGAACTACATTCGACCGTCTTAGAGGCCGGTCACACGCGCTATCCGGTTCTTGACGCCAACGACGGTGACCAGGTGATTGGATTCGTCGATGTCAAGGACGTGTTGCGAGCAGAGGTGGACGATGGGGATGCCGAGATAGTCGGTGACATCGCCCGCGAGATTCTCATCGTCCCGGAGACGATGGCAATTAGCGATCTCCTGATACAGTTCAGGGAGGATCGGCAGCAGATGGCCGCAGTCATCGACGAGTGGGGAGCGTTCGAGGGGATTGCGACGGTCGAAGACATCGTCGAGGCCCTCGTCGGGGATCTTCGGGACGGGTTCGATCTCGATGAGCGCGAACATTCGATACGCCAGCGTGACGATGGGGGGTACGACATTGACGGCGGAGTCCCATTGTCGAAAGTTTCCGACACCCTCGATGGCGACTTCGATAGCGAAGCGGTCGAAACGATCGGTGGGCTGGTGCTGGGACGACTCAATCGCGCGCCAGAACCTGGCGACCGCGTCGAGATCGACGGTCACGTCGTTGAGGTGACGAGCGTCGAGGGGGCCCGAATTTCGACGGTATGGGTCCACGGAAGAGATATCGACGATCCAGCAGTGGACTGATAGCGATAAGCGTTGATCCTCATACTTTCCAGTGTAGGAGATCACAAATCTGTTGAAATCGGCTGCAAGACTTAGAGGATTTACGCAGCAGAGTGGGTCTTAATCACATCGGTATCAGTGAACCAGACGCTCGGTCACCGTGAGCTCAACTACTTCCGGGCAGTGGAAGCGGGTACTATTGTTCAATTCTCTCTAAAGTCTGGTTATTTGTCGTCGGCCAACACAGATGACATATGCGAGTACTCACCTGGAACGTCAAGGGGGCGTTCCCATACCAAGCAGAGGATGAAATCGCGGCGCAGTTTGAGTATCTCAAGAATCTAAATAAAAAGCCAGATTTGCTAATGCTGAACGAGGTGAACCAGTACAGGCGGGAGTTCATCCGTAACCTGGTTACCGACGAATTAGGGTACGAGGGAGTCGTAGACACACTCTCGTGGGCAAACGAATTGCGTGACAGTGAGGTTCCCCCACATCATGGCATCGGTCATACGAATGGGAATTTAACCGCTGTGCGTGACCCTGATTGCATCGAGCACACTCCCTTGGAACTCTTCGATGAAACGTACGACAACGAGGATATCAAGCATCTGTCCACACACTACCCCGAAAAGATCCTCGTCACAACGTGTGAACTCGCGGGTTTAGAGATCGAAGTCTGGAATGTGCGGGCTGTCCCGGGGAGTATGAAGGGCGAAGAGAAAATCAAAATCTTCGAGACAGTCTTCCAGCGGATTCTCAACGGTGAAGAGCGGCACCGGATTCTCGCGGGTGATTTCAACTCACCCGATAAGGAGTTGGCCGATGGCCAGGCGGTCACCTACATCGACGATAAGGACCCAAAAATCCGCGATCGGTGGCGAAATGCGGCGCTGAATATCCTCAAGGGACTGGGCCACGTAGGGATGGTGGACGTGTTTCGGTATCAATGGGGATACGGTGACGTGGACACGCTTGACGAAAGCTTCGGCAACAGCCGGTTTGACCACATCATCGCCTCCGAGGAATTGAACCCGGTTGATTGCTTCTACGACCGAGAGTCATTCGAATACAGCGACCACGCCGCACTCATCGCCGATTTCGATCCCTGAGTGTTAACAGGATCGCGCTCCAGAATTCACCTGTTGCGAGATACGCGCTTTCTATTCAGCACGCCTGCTGAAATATGTCCTCGATTGAGGATTTCAACAAGGCCTATTGAGTTGGAGAGTACTCAGAGAACGTTTGGTTTATAACAATTTAGATCGATTGTCAGCTTATCCATATGACAAACGTGTTTTTAGCACCTTGTGATTCACCGAATTTTGATGACACGGTAAAGTCCACTGTCGATCTTAACGAGTATTCAAATCACCCAGAAGCATTGAATGGGAGAGAAGAGGTACGGTTCTGGGGAGTACGTACAGGTGCACGAAATGAAGGAAACTTCGAGAAAATGCAAAGTGGAGACCTTGTTCTATTCTATCAGGAAGGGGGCTATGTGGGTACAGCGTGGGTTGAATCCAAATTCGAGGATGAAGAGGGTTGGGCTAGCACCACATTTTGGCGAGGTGGGAAATCAAACCTAGTTTATACGTTGACGGATTTCAAGCCGATAGCAATTCCCCGAGAGAAAGTGAACGCGATTTTCGACTACACAGACGGGTACTACCCTCAAGGACTGATGCGGGTGAGTGATGACAACGTAGAAAAGCGTCCGGCGTCGATCAAGTTGGCACTTGAACGCTATAGTGAGAAAATTAGCTGACAATCTAACAAGCACGCGGAATCTCCAGCCGAGAAGCTGATTTCAACGTCGGTGTTCGCTGAGTCGACAACTTTCTCGAGCGCTTCGACGTCGATCACGCATCCCACCGATACGCATCATGTGCTTGAGTCCTTCCTCCTCGAGTGCTTCGACGATCTCGAGCATAAGCTCGCCGTCACTCGCCATCGATCACCACGTCGATGATGTCGATGATCGTCTGGGCGGTCGAGCTAATCCGTTGAAGACGATCGAGGATTGCGTCTGTATCCTCACCTTGCCACGCAGCAACGTAGAACGCCGACCCACTCGTATCCAGCCCAAAGTAACGACCGACGATGTAGCCGACGGCTTCGGCCTCGAGTTCACGTTTCGACCGCTCGGTTTCATCGTCGACACCACCATGTAACATAGCGTGTGCATACTCGTGGACGAGCGTTACTGCGAGATCGGCCTGATTCTCGCGGTCGTGAACCTCGACGAGTGGATTTGCATCTGATCGATACTGACAGACGCCCTTCGCTCTCCCGTGAGCCCATTCTTTCACAGAGACGACCTCAACCTCGATCTCGAGTGAAGTTGCTGCCTCGAGGAGCGCTGGGGCCAGCTCCTCAGCGTCTCCCGTCGCTTCCGTCTCAAGTTTGGGTAATGGCTCCCCTTCTGTCTGTGAAACATCGAACACAGGTGCTGGTCGAAATCCCACCAGTCCCTTTGACCACCCGTCGGGTTCAGTTTCGTCGTATTCACAGTCACTTCGTTCGTGGTACGACGATGAGTTTCCACACTCGGGGCACTTCCTCGCGATGATCGGTGCCCAGATCCAGATTGCTTTCTCGCCTTCACTCACGTGTCGATCGAACTCGTTCTGCCACGTTCGGTAGCCAGCGACTCGAGTCGCGTGCGGACACTGGAGTTGGATCAAGAGAGTGTTTCGAGGCGAGTAGTCGTGGAACTCACTCTGGATGTCGAGCCACTCTCTGAACTGGTCGCTCGAGACTGCGTCATCGACTTCTTCGATCAAGTCCTCAAGCCACATCTCGATCGTGCTGTGCATCTCATCGTGTCGGGTGTCCGAATCATCGAACGTTTCTCGGGTGCAACTGCTCAGACTCATGATTGAATCGGGACATCTCGAGGCAAACTCGAGAAGACCGCTGCCCGTCAGCGGGTCTCAAAAAGGTCACCGGGAGGCGATCGCAGTAAATAGGTGAGCTGATTGGATGATGGAGTCACCGGTGGACTCAATATGGTGCTTCCCATTTTTCTGGGAAGAAGATCAACTGATGGAAATTCCCGACAACTTACTGTGCCTATTCAATGCCGAGATTGTGGAAGAAGACGGTTCATATTTTATCGAGATACCCAACCAAGAGGTGGCGTTCGGAGACGTCACAGTTGGAGAAGTGTATCGAGCCGCACTGCTTGGATCAGGAGCCGAAGCCAAAACAGACCGTACACCACAGCGGGAGAGCGATGGACCTACCCCACCAGTCGAAACTGGTGAGACCCGCACTGTCGATATCGAAGGTACCGGAGAGCAAGGTGATGGAATTGCACGTGTCGAACGAGGGTATGTGGTGATCGTTCCCGATACGGAGAAAGGAGAGCGCGTAACCATCGAAATCACTGATGTCAAAGAGACCGTCGCCTTCGCTGAAGTTCTCGAGCGAGAAGAATACTACCCCTGAAATTTGTTCGGGACGGCCGTTAGTGAGGGAGACCTATAGCACTGATTTGCTCTTGGTATCGATTCCAAATCCTGACTTCAGTTCCCTAGGCAACCGTGGCCACTTCGGTCTGCGTCTTTTTCTCTTTTCCAGTCGATAGTAGTGGTTAGTCCTTTATTGTGCATCGCCCGGGTTGCCGGTGCGCCAACGCGAGATTTGCTCTCTCGCTCTGTGGCGTTGAACCTCGGCGGAACACAATCTCTTTACCAGAGCGGATAATAATGATATCCATGGATAATAATAGTAGCCAAGTTTCCACGGCGATAGATCTCCCGGTCCCTGTTCCAAATGAGGGTGTGTTCAGACACACTGCTTGTGGTCCGATTCTCAGACTGCTTGCTGACAACCCACACAACACATTTGGGATTCGAGAACTCGGTCGTGCGATTGATCGCCCCCATCGAAGTGTTTCGCTCGCAGTCGACGACCTCGAGTCAATCGAGCTAGTGAGTACCTCATCTGAAAGAGGGAAAAAACTCGTCCAAATCAATCACGACCGACTCACCAGACCGGGTGACCCGATTTTTCGAATCCCACAGAAAGAGTTTCGTGATCCCGTCCGAACACTCCGATCAGAACTTCTCGAGAAATTAGTGGACATTACAGGAATGCTTCTGTTCGGCAGTGTCGCTCGAGGTGAGGCAGACCGTCGAAGTGATATCGATTGTTTCGTCCTCGTTCGAACTGATAGGGCGACAAATCAGCGGCGCGCACATGAGATTAGTCAAAAACTGGTTGAACAACGATTCGACGGTGAGCGATACAAATTCCAGGTTCTGGTCGAATCTCACGAATCCGCTAAACGGCAGGCAGATAGACTCCGAGAAATCGTTGCTGATGGGGTCACGCTCTATGAGACGGATACATTGAGCGAGGTCAAAACGGAGGTGTTAGCCTAGATGGACGAGAGCAATGTCGAACGGGCGCTAGAGGTAACAGAGTCAGTTTTCGAAGACACGCGTGGACAGTCACTCGAGACAGGGCTCGACGTGAATGATGAAGCCCTCGTCCAGCTCCGAAAAGCGTGCCGGCTCCTCGAGGCTGCCGATACGTTACGCGAGCGGAATGGACACTACACTGTTGTCATCGAAACCTCGTTCGTCGCAATTGAACGGAGCATCCAGTTCTACCTCCTCTATCGAAATATTGCAGGTGGAGAAGATCTTCGCCATGATCACTCTGCGGTCTATGAACGAGGGGGTGAGATGGGACTTTTTAGTGATGAATTTGGAGATCGACTACTCCATCTCTGGAAGAGTGAACTACTCCTGCCTACTCAGCCGCTTACACGGCTTCCTTGAGGCAGGAGCTTCCTGTTTCAACGACACGACTTGCAGACACAGAACGAGCGTCCACAGCGGTCGCAGTCTTCACAGGCGTACCTTTGGAGTGAACCACTCCTAGTTTCTCCAGACCACGCGATTTGACGTTCAGCGCCGCGTTCCAATCCCTATCCAACTCGAACCCACAGGATGGGCACGAGTGTTCCCGAACCCACAGCGGCTTCGCAGTCTCTACCCCACAACACGCACACTCTTTCGTCGTGCCGCGAGCAGTCACTTCCACGTAGTGTGTGCCGTGCTTGTCACAGTGGTGTTCAAGAATCGAACGGAAATCGCTCCATCCGACCTCGGATTTGTTCCGAGCGTTCCCCTCGGATTCGAGCATCGACTTCACGTCGAGGTTCTCAACGAACACAGCGTCGTACTCTGTCGCGTAGAAGTGCGCGAGCTTGTGCTTGTAATCGCGCTTCTTGTTCGACATCCGAGCGTGAACCTCGGCCACTCGACGGCGTTGTTTCTCCCAGTTGTTCGACTCATATTGCTTGCGAGAGAGCGAGCGTTGCTCGCGTTCGAGTCGCTCTCGCTCATCTGATAAGTCGATTCGCCCAATGGAAAGCCCGTCAGAATCGTGAACGAAGTTGAGCACACCGAGGTCGAATCCCACAGTGTCCTCCTCATCGATGTCTTCTGGGTCTGGTTTCTCAGGTTCCTCATTACTGATGCAGAACGAGGCGTACCACGCGCCAGTCGGCTCTTTCTTCACCGTGACCTCTTTGATAGCGTCGTGCTCTGGGAGGTTTCGGTGGAGTCGGATTGGAATTTCAAGTGTATCGCCGCGAACCTTTTTGAGTCTCAGAATTGCTCGATCTCTCGGGCCACTCTTCGTGTCGAGTTCGAAGCCCGATTGCCGATACGTGAAACTCTGAAATTCACGCGGTTTCTTCCAGTTCAACGAGCCAACGCTGTATCCTTTGGCTTTCAGTTTGCCGAGGTTGTTGATGTTGGTTCGGATGCGTTCGACGGCTTTCTGTAACACTGTGGAGTAGACTTGTTTCAGGTCGATCCACTGTTGTTTGAGTCTGGGTAGGTCGTCTCGGACTTGCCAGACGCGCTGTCGAAGCGTTCCGTCGTCTTCTGGTATCTTGTTGAATTCGTGGAGTGCGTGGTTGTAGACTTGTCGCACGGTGTTACGAGTCCAGTCGAGTCTCTCCCGCTGTTCGCTCGTCGGGAAGAGTCGATATTTTGGACTGTACTCCATGTGACTTGTCTCCTGCTAGTGGTTGTGGTTAGTTAAGCGTTTTGATTAGAATCGTTTGATATGTGTGCGGGCGCTGTATCCCCGCCCTACTCGTTCACTCCGCGTTGCTTCGTTCGCTCCTTGAGGACGGGGGCTTAGCGCCCTATCTTTCAGCTAACCGCGCTGCAGTATACTATCGAGAGGCGGCTGCAACAGCCGAACAGGCCGACGCAATGTTCGAACTCGCGAATGCAATCCACGGATACATCCTTGATTTTGCCTCTTCTCGTCACGAGTGTATCTGCAACTCAAAACATCCAGATCAATAGACGGTAAAAGACAGAGCGAAAGGCCTGGCAGTGCAACGGCCATCGGCCGTGAGCAGCCCGGAACGTGGAGGTGGGTGGGGCCGCGGGTAGTGGGTGATCGGGCACCAACAAAAAACAAAAAAGAGAACCCGTTTGGCTACTCCCACCAGGGCTCGCTCTCTGAGAAGATGATTTCCGACCACCGAGTTACCGAGCCCGGGGCGATCGCCCTCAAATCGGTTCCGTCGACGATTCCACCCCGAGGCAGGGACTTACCTCGACGTAAGCGCATAGGTTACCGTCGACTCAGCGCGACGTTATACTGTCTCAAAAGACAGACAGTACATGATACGAGGATATTCGAGTTCGCAGTCGAACTCCGGTACGTTTGGGACCCGTTCGTTTGCCGTGCTCTTTTCGATTCTTCTAGTCTGTTCAACCGTCGTTCCGTTTGTCGCCGTCGGCAATGCCGCTGCAACGGATCACGGTGGAGACTGTGACGTCGTCGTATCGTCGTCGTCAATTCAGGACGCCATCGACGCGGCGTCACCTGGCGATACCGTTTGCATCGACGCGGGAACCTATGACGAATCACTGATGGTTGGCGTCGAGAACCTTACCCTGGTTGGAGTCGACGGGGCACAACCAGTACTGCAGGGATCAGGGAGCGGGACGGGGGTGACGGTCGACGGTGTCGAGAACGTCACGATTCGAGGGCTCGAGATCCGGGAGTACAACACCGCACTGCGGGTCGAGGACAGCCCGAACGCGACCATAGTGGACAACACGATCACCGAAAATGACTGGGCAATTCGCGACTCCGAGACGATGTCTCACGGCATGGTCATCACGGACAACCGTATCGAGAAAAACGGGATCCGTGGCATCTATATCCGGGCGAGCGACGACGTCCAGATTACGGCGAATCATATCGAAGGGAACGGGCATCAGGCGTCCGGACAAGGCTACGGCATCTACTTCCGCGAGGGTGGGACTAACGCGCTGATCGAGTCCAACACGATCGTCGACAACGACGGCGTTGGGATCTACGTCTATCCGGCCGAGCCGACGATTCGGAACAATACGATTACCGACCACTCGACGGGGATCGCGCTGCGGACCGGTCTGGGGGAGGCAGCGGACGACGCGATCGTAGAGAGCAACTCCATCGAGCAAAACGAGATCGGTATCCGACTGTCGAACGTTGACAACACGGAGATACGGAACAACACCATCACGAGTGGTGAGGTCGACGTCGAATTTTTCGAAGCGACCAAGGCCACGCTGGTCGACAACGTCTTCGAGAAAGGCATCGTCTTCGACGTCGGCAACACGCAACGGGATAAGTTCGACCACGAGATCAGCAACAATACCGTCGGGGGCGACTCGCTCTTTTTCGCCTCCGGTGAAGACGATCCCGCAATTCCCGCAAACGTCGGACAGATCGTGATTTACGACTCGACGAACGTCAACGTGAGCGGCTTCACCTTCGACGGTGTCGCCTCGGGTATTCAGATCGCCTACAGCGGCGGCGCAACCGTCTCGGAGAACACGGTCACGAACAGTTCCGGTCAGGGCCTCCGCGTGTGGGCTTCGAACGATGCGACACTCTCGAACAACACGGTGACGCACAACGGGATGACCGGTACGAGATCCGGTATCGCTCTCGAAGATTCTCCGAATGCCGTCGTCACGGACAACCTGCTCTCCGACAACGAGAGACGCGCGCTGACTCTAGACGGCTCTCCGGACTCGCTGCTCGTGAACAATACCATCCGTGATAACTTCGAGGGCCTCACGCTTGTCAATTCGGCTCGCAGTGAGGTAGAGAACAATACCGTCGCCGGGACGCATCACGGAGGAAACGGCGATTCACTCGACGGAGCCGTCCTCGTAATCAACAGCGAGAACGCCGTCTTCCGGGCGAATACGGTCGTCAACAACACCGGGAACGGATTCTACGACAATCGTGGATACGATTCGACGGGGGTGACGATCGTCGAGAATACCATTTCGGGGAACAGTGAGCAGGCCCTCTACTGGACTCGCAGCGATGGACTGACAGTCACGAACAGCAGGATCGAGGGTAACGGTCGTGGAGGGATCGACGGCCCCGACGGCGCCACGGTAAATAACAATATACTTACGGATAACGGCGGGACCGGGATCGACGTTTCCCACAACTCCCTCGTCGAAAACAATCTCGTTACAGAGGGCAACGGGCACGGCATCTCGGTCAACAACGACTCGACCGTCCGGGACAACACGATACGGGACAACGGCGGTGACGGTATCTTCCTCAGGTACTTCGGCTATCAGACCATCGAGAACAACACCGTCTCTGGACACGACGCCGATCTGCTGGTCTACGAGACGACCGACGTCACGGTGATCGACAACGAGTTCAAGACCGGCGTGGTCCTGCGAAGCACCACCGTTGATCCGCCGGAGTTCGAGCAACTCGCCACCCACTCGTTCGCGAACAACACGGTGGACGGAAAAGAACTATTCTACGCACGCGGGGTAACCGATCCCGACGTACCGTCAGACCCCGGCCAGGTGATCATCGTCGACTCGACGAACGTCGAGGTGAGCGGACTATCCTTCGACGGTGTCTCCGCTGGTATCCAGATCGCTTTCAGCAACGAGAGCGTCGTCACCGACAACACGATCTCCAACGCGACGCCGGGCACCTCCGACCGCGGCGCTATCACTCTCTGGCACTCAGATCGATCGAGCATCTCGAACGCCTCGATCGCCGATCCTGCGGGTCGCGGTATTGAGGTCATCCGGAGCGACGAGGTCTCACTCACCCACTCCGACGTCGACGGTGGCGACGATTACGGCGTTGTCTTCGAAGACGCAGCCGATGCGACTGTCGACACCCTCACCGTCAGCGACTCAGCGTTGCGCGGCCTCGACGTTTCCAACAGTCACGGGATCGCGATCCGCGACGTGACGGTAACGGGCAGCGGCTCGGACGGCATCTACGTCGACAACTCGGACAACGCAACGGTGGCGAATGCGATTGGTACGAACAACGAGGGCTATGGGCTCAGGATCAAATCGTCGGACAATACGGCCGTGACGGCCGGGGAGTTCTCGTACAACGACAACGGTGTGCTGGTCGGCGGCGGGTACGGAAGCTTCGACAACACCTTGGTTACGGATGTCGAGGCGAACAACAACGACGGCCACGGCATCGACGTCCGGATCGAAGACGCCGTGGTCTCGGACAACACGGTCAACCGGAACGTGGTTGGAATCGAGGTCCAAGAGTACGCGACAGTTCGGCGTAATCGCGTTACCGGCAACACCGAGAGCGGGGTTCTGGTCGATTCCTCACCGGACGGCATTTCGATCCACGACAACGAAATCGTCGGTAACGCGGTCGGCGTCGGTTACGACAGAGGTGGCTGGAGCGGGTACGGTCCCCTGAACGCGACGGATAACTGGTGGGGTCACGAGTCCGGTCCAAGCGGCGGGTACGAAGACCCCGTGACCAACGAAACTGCGACGGGGAGCGGTGACGCCGTCACCGATAACGTTCGCTTCGATCCCTGGCTCGGGGGCGAGCTCCCGGAGGATCAGTTCTTCGACGTGGTGATCGACGGAACAAACGCACCGATCGACGAAGGCGAGACCCTCATCGTCGAGATGACCGTCACTAACAGCGGCATCGAGAACGGAACCCAAACAGTGACGCTCCGCGATTTCGAGGGTGTCGTCGTCGACTCGAGCGAAGTGCCCCTCGAGCCGGGCGCGACCGAGTCAGTGACGCTGACCTGGGCGACCGAGGCGGGCGACGCCGGGACGGGGAGCGTCACGGTCGAGAGCGAGGACGACTCGGAAGTCACGCCGGTCGCCGTTCAGGCCGATGGCGTCACTGTGATAGACCGACCGACGGTCATCAATACGTCCGGGACGTACGTGCTTGGTGAGAGCTTAACCCACGACGACACGGCGATCGAAATCACCGCGAGCAACGTGACGTTCGACGGAATGGGCCACACGATCATCGGAGAGAACCTGGGTTCCGGCACCCAGTCCGGAATCCACGTCGGGCCCGACGACGCGCTCACGAACGTCACCGTCAGGAACGTGACGGTCACCGGGTGGGACGTCGGCGTCTACTACGACGAGGCCGACGACGGAACGATCGCGGAAGTAATCAGCGAGTATAATAACGGTGGCCTCTATCTCGGCAGCGCGAACGACAACGTGGTATCGAACCTCACGGTCAGCCACAACGGATTCCGCGGAATCGACGTCGGTTGGGCTGGCGGTTACAGTAACGGCAACACGTTCACAAACGTCACCGCATCCGGAAACGGGGATGAGGGGATCTGGATCTCTTCCGGTTCGAACAACGTGTTCGACGGGGTCAACGCCTCCACAAACGAGATCGGTGTCAGAACTACCACCGCCCAAAACACACTCACGAACGTTACCGCAGACGACAACAGCCAGTATGGAGTGAGCCTCGAGGATACGAACAACGTCGGCACTACTGTCGATGCCGTGTCTGTTTCCGGGAATGGCTGGAACGGTATTCGAATCAGCCAGAGCGACGGAAACGTCTTGTCGAACGTCACCGCGACCGCGAACGATGGCGTCGGCGTCCTCCTCATCGGCTCGATGCTCAGCGGCGCACAGGGGATCACTGACAACGAAATTCGCGGGCTGTACGCGAGCGAGAACGCCGACAGCGGAATCCAGTTGAGCAACGCCGACGACTCCGTCCTCTCGAGCCTCACGCTCGAGAACAACTCCGGGAGTTCGTTCAACCTTGCTAGCCGATCGAGCGGCACCTCCGTCTCCGGGCTGTCGGTCGTCGGCGGGAGTAACAACGCCATCTCCATCTCTTCGAACGACAACGCCGACAACACGCTCGAAGACGTCACGATCGACGGAAGCCTCGGCGGAGTGATGAATTACGCCGAGGGAACGGTCGTCTCGAACCTCACCGTCGACAACGTTCCCGGGACCGCACTCTCCGTCTCGGGGTCGGCCTCCGAGGCCGTCTTCACCGACGTCACGGTTCGAAACGCCAGCACCGGCGTCACGCTGTACGGTTCCCCGACGAACAACGTCGTCTCCACCCTTTCGATCGAGGAGACCGGGACCGGTGTCGTCGTCTACGGCACCGACAACACGATCGAAAACGCGACGATCATCGACAGCGAAGCTGGAGTCGAACTCGGCGAGGGCACGAACAACTGGGTCCAATCGATCACCCTCGGGAACGCGACGATCTCCGCTACCGGGAGCGACGTTCGCCTGAACGAAACGGCCGAATCCGGCGAGACACCTACGGGAGTGGACGCCATTGGCGACTACGTCGAGGTGACGAACACCAGCGACTGGGCCGAACTCGACCAGCTACGACTGCACTACGACGAGAGCGATCTCGGCGCGATCGAGGAGACGTCGCTTCGTGTCTGGCGCTACGACGACGAGTGGCACGCGCCCGCCCCCGACGAATTCGTCTCGGGCTATGACACCGACGAGGACTACGTCGTCGCCTACGGCGTCACCGATTTCTCGACGTTTGGCGTCGTCGGCGAGACGGACGCATCGGCGCCCGAAACCGGCACGCTCGAGGGGACCGTCACCGGCAACGGCTCATCGCTCGGGGACGCACAGGTACTCGCATTTGACGAGGATGGCTTCGGCGCGCTCGCTGAGACGGACGCAGACGGCAGTTACGCCCTCACGCTGCCGGCCGGCAGCTACAACCTGACCGTGAGCGCCGACGGCTACCTCGACGGCGACGTCACCGGCGTCGAGATTGCCGCCGACGAGACGGCCGTCGAAACCGTCGACCTCGAGCAGGAACCCGACCCTGGGACGCTTTCGGGTACGGTGACCGACGACGAGTCGGGTGAGCCCGTCTCCAACGCCCAGATCGTCGCGGCCGAGCGCGATACCGGATACGAGCACTCGACCTCGGCGAACTGGGGTGGCTCGTACGACCTCGAGTTGCCCGTCGGAAGCTACGACGTAACGGTCGCCGCGTACGGCTACGAGTCGACGACCGTCGAGGACGTAACCGTCACCGAGGCCGCGACGACCGACCTCGACGCGGCCCTCGAGGCGATGGACTACGCCATCTTCTCGGTCGATCCCGCCAATCCGGCCGTCGGTGACGCGGTGACGTTCAATGCGAGCGCGTCGACGCCGCCAGCAGGTGAGACGCTCACCTACCACTGGGATTTCACCGGTGACGGATCGGTCGACTTGAACACGACCGATCCGGTAGCGACACACGTCTACGACGAACCGGGTGAGTACGAGGTCTTCCTCGCGATTCAGGACGATGCTGGAGCGTCCGATACGACGACTCGAACGATCACAGTCGAGGAAATACCCGTGACGAACGTGGTCGTCTACGGTGCCGACGTCGATCCCACACCGCTCTCGTTCGGTGATACCGTCACGGTCACCGCCAACCTCTATAACAGCGGAGACGTTCCAGGAACCGAGACGATCGAACTGCTCGTCGACGGCGAGGTTGTCGACGAACGGAACGTCACCGTTGATCCGGGCCTCGCGCGCGGTGCAACCACACTCGAGTGGGATTCCACCGTCTTCGAGATGCCCACGGGCGAACCCACCGCGACGGTCGATCTCTCGCTCAGCGGCTACGACCTCGGGACGCTCGCGGTCGAGAACGCCTATTCAGATCTCGAGGTGATCGGGGCGTCACTGTCCGATGTCGAGGCGCTCGAAGGGGAGACAGTGACGGTGAGCGGGAGCGTCTACCAGAACGGGACGGCAAACGAGACGGAGACGCTTGAGGTGACGGCGACGAACCTCGAGACAAACGAGACGACCGTAGTCGGTGGTCAGAACGTCTCGCTCGACCCGAAATGGTACCACGTCGGCGGGATCGAGATCGACTTCATACCCGCCGAGGCGGGGACGTACGACCTTTATCTGGAGGATCGCCACGCGGGCACCGTCGAGGTGGAGGCTGCGTACTCTGATCTCGAGGTGATTGGGGCATCGCTGTCCGACCTCGAGGTTCTGGAGGGCGACGAGCTGACCGTAACCGGCAGCGTCTACCAGAACGGTACGACAAACGACACCGAGACGCTCGAACTCACCGCGACCCATCAAGGGACCGGCGAGACGACCGTGGTCGGCACCCAGAATGTCTCCCTCGACCCGAACTGGTACGACGTTGGCGGGATTGAAATCGACTTCGCCCCGGCCGAACCCGGCACCTACGATCTCTACCTCGAGGAGTATCACGCCGGCGCCGTCGAAGTCGAAGCGGCGTACTCCGACCTCGAGGTAATCGGCGCGTCGCTGTCAGAAATCGAGTTGCTGGAGGGTGAGGAACTCACCGTCGGCGGGAGCGTCTATCAGAACGGGACGACGAACGAGACGGAGACACTCGAGGTGACGGCGACGAACCTCGAGACGAACGAGACGACCGTCCTGGGGAGCCAGGACGTCTCGCTGGACCCGGGCTGGTACGACGTCGGTGGAATCCAGATCGACGTTAGTCTGGACGCACCCGGCACGTACGACCTCCATCTCGAGGAGTACCAAGCCGGGACGGTCGAGGTCGAAGCGGCGCACTCCGACCTCGAGGTGATCGGGACGTCGCTGTCAGAAATCGATGTACTGGAAGGCGAGACGCTGACGGCCGGTGGCAGCGTCTACCAGAACGGGACGACGAACGAGACGGAGACACTCGAACTCACCGCGACCCACCAGGAGTCCGGCGAGACGACCGTGGTCGGCACCCAGAATGTCTCCCTCGACCCGGACTGGTACCACGTAGGCGGGATCGAGATCGACTTCACGCTACCCGAAGCGGGGACGTACGACATCCACCTCGAGGAGTACCACGCCGGGACGGTCGATGTTGAAGCGGCGTACTCCGACCTCGAGGTGATTGGGGCGTCGCTGTCCGACGTCGAGATCCTGGAGGGCGAGGTGATCACAGTGGGCGGGAGCGTCTACCAGAACGGGACGACGAACGAGACGGAGACACTCGAACTCACCGCGACCCATCAGGAAACTGGCGAGACGACCGTGGTCGGCAGTCAGAACGTCTCCCTCGATCCGGGGTGGTACGACGTCGGCGGGATCGAGATCTCGACGTCCTTCAACGAACCCGGCGACTACGAACTAACGCTCGGGGACTGGTACGTCGGAACGGTCACCGTCGACGAACGCGTCACCGACATCCGGGTGATCGGGACGTCGCTCTCGACGGTGAAGGTTCTCGAGGGTGAGGACGTCACCGTGACCGGCAGCGCGTACCAGAACGGGAGCGATCCAGCGACCGAGACGATCGAACTCACCGCGACCCACCAGGAGACCGGCGAGACGACCGTGGTCGGCAGTCAAGACGTGACGCTCGACCCGGGCTGGTACGATGTCGGCGGAATCGAGATCACGTTCCAGCCCGCCGAACCCGGCACGTACGACCTGACGCTTGGCGACCTCGATGCGGGCACGGTCGAGGTGGAGGCGGCGTACTCCGACCTCGAGGTGGTCGGCGCGTCGCTGTCTGACATCGAAGTGACCGAAGGCGAGGTCCTGACGGTGGGCGGGAGCGTCTACCAGAACGGAACGACAAACGAGACGGAGACGGTCGAACTCACCGCGACCCATCAGCGAACTGGCGAGACGACCGTGGTCGGCAGTCAGGAGGTCTCCCTCGATCCGGACTGGTACGACGTCGGCGGGATTGGGGTCGATTTCTCCCTGGCTGCGCCCGGCACGTACAACCTTTATCTGGGGGAGTACCACGCGGGCACCGTCGAGGTGGAGGCTGCGTACTCTGATCTCGAGGTGATTGGGGCATCGCTGTCCGACCTCGAGGTTCTGGAGGGCGACGAGCTGACCGTAACCGGCAGCGTCTACCAGAACGGGACCACCAATGACACCGAGACGCTCGAACTCACCGCGACCCATCAAGGGACCGGCGAGACGACCGTGGTCGACAGTCAAGACGTCTCCCTCGACCCCGGCTGGTACCACGTAGGCGGGATCGAGATCACGTTCCAGCCAGACGAACCCGGTACGTACGACCTTCACCTCGAGGAGTACCACGTCGGAACGGTCGAAGCCGAAGCGGCGTACTCCGACCTCGAGGTGATTGGGGCGTCGCTGTCGGACATCGACATCGCACTGCACGAGGAGTTGACAGTGACCGGGAGCGTCTACCAGAACGGGACGACGAACGAGACGGAGACAGTCGAACTCATCGCGACCCATCAGGAAACTGGTGAAACGATCGTGGTCGGCAGCCAGAACGTCTCCCTCGATCCGGGGTGGTACGACGTCGGCGGGATCGAGATCGACCTCTCGCTCGCGGAACCCGGCACCTACGACCTCTATCTCGAGGATACGCACGCGGGCGAACTCGAGGTGTACGCCCCGTCCGTCGCGCCCTCGATCGGCGAGATCGACGGCCACTCGAGCGGCTACGACCTCGACCTCGGGACGGAAGTCGTCTATGCGAGCGAGGACACGGACGTCGAGATCGACATCGAGTCGGACCACGACCTCGAGGAGGTAACGCTGCTCGTCTCCTCGCGCCAAACCACCTACTCGATCGGTGCCGAGGCGAGCCACGATGGTGGCGACGACTGGACCGCCACGGTTCCCGTCACCGAGATTCCCGACGACGGCGTCTACGAACTGTCGGTACTCGCCATTGACGAGTACGGGTACGACGGATTCGCGGACACCGCGGAACTCCTCGTCATCGACCGCGAGGGGCCCGAAACCTCAGTCGCGCTCGAAGGTGTCGACGGAAACGACGCGACGATCGTCGTTGAAAGTGATGAATCGCTCGAGTCGACGCCCGACGTATCAGCCGTCGTCGTCGAACCCAACGGGTCGACCTCGCCTGTGACTGTGGCGCTCGACGGAAGTGACAGCTCGAATACGAGCTTTACGGGCACGCTCGAGTTCGACGAATCGGGCGAGTACAATGTCACCGTTGTCGGAAACGACCGTGCCGGCAACGAAGTGACCGAAACCGCGTCGGTCGTCATCGACACAGCCTACACGCTCGCCGACGGCGAAATCGTGATCGCCGAAACGGGAACGTCGATCGACTTCGACCTGGCCGACGACGCCGACGAGGCGATCAAAGCCGAGGAACTGTACCTCGCACTCTCGGAGAACACCGTCGACGCGAACGTCGACGACGGCGCGGTCGGCGCCGGGTTCCTGAGCGCCGACCTCGACGACTTCCTCGACTATCTGCTCGACGAGGGGGTGATCGAGGGTGCGACGATCACGATGGCGATCGACGAGGACGCGCTTCCCGACGGTACGGACGCCTCCGACGTGGGGCTATACCACTACGACGGCGACGGGCAGTGGAGCGACGTCGACTCGACGGTCGAGTACGTCGACGACGACCCATTCGTGGTCGCGACCGTCGACGGCTTCTCGACCTACGGCGCGCTCGTCGTCGACGAGAAACCGCCGACGGTCACGAGCGCGTCACCGATCGACGGAGAGACGCTCGACTCGAGTACCGATACCGTGACGGTTCGCTTCGAGTACGACGACGACCTGTCGGGGATCGACGTGGGGTCGGTGCACCTGACGGTTGACGGGAGCGACGTCACCGACACGAACGGAACGCAGATCACCTCGACGGCGGCCGAGCGCACACTTGACGTCGACGCCGGCGAGTCCTACACGGTCGGCGTGGCCCTCGCCGACCGGGCGGGGTACGAGGCGACGACCGCGACGAGTTTCGACGTCGCGATCGACGACGGGGCGTCGGACGACTCTCCGTCACCCTCGCCATCGCCGGATCCCGAACCCGAGCCGGATCCTGAGCCCGAACCTGATCTGCAACCGGCGTTCACCGTCGCCGCGACGCCGCTGGCCGAGACGACGATCCCCGAGGGCGACGTCGTGACGATCACCGCGAACGTCACCAACGACGGCGACGGAGACGGCTCCACCATCGTCGAACTGCTCGTCGACGATGGGGTCGTCGACACGTCGAACGTGACGCTCGCAAGCGGCGACACGGCGGTCGTGACGTTCGACCACCGATTCTCCGATGAAGGAACGTACAGCGTGTCCGTGTCCGGAGAATCGCTCGGCACGGTGATGGTCGAAGCCGAACCCGAACCTGAACCCGAACCTGAACCATCCGACACGCCGTCAAGAGAGGAGGACCCAGAGCAGACGACTGATCCGGACGAGTCCGACTCGCCGACGGATCCTGCGGACTCGAACGAACCCGGCGACGATGGCGATGTAGTGGAGCAGGACGAGCCGGACAACGACGGCGACTCGATCCCTGGCTTCGGAATTGCGGTCACACTCGTCGCCCTCTCGATCGGGGTGCTCGGACGCAGATTCGGCCGACGTTCGAGCTGAAACCTGCATCGTCGTTCCGGTCCAGAACTGGGCATCGCGCTCGGGTTCCGGGTCTATTCCGGCGGCTATTTCCAACTCTATAGGCGGTGCAGGGCGAGAACCCCGAGGCTTGACCTCGGGGGTGAAGCCCGTCACAGGATGACACACACAACGTAATTCAACTCCACCTGTCCCAATAAATATTTTTAAATAATAACACGACCTCTAATAGAGCGTGACCGCCGTCAGGAATATTCAAGTCAAACTCGACATCCCCGAGGAACACCACCCCGTAGTGGATGCCACGTTTGACGAGTTTCGACGAGTCACCGAACCAGTCATCGACTACGGCTGGAACGACAACCCTGACGACATCATCACCAGTAAAAACCGACTCAACGACGCCACCTACCACGACATCCGCGAAGACAGCCCACTCACAGGCGGACACGTCCAATCCGCCAGAAACCTCGCAGCCACCGCCCTCTCGAACTGTAAGGATTTGCTCGAAGACGGCAAGAACACGAGCAAGCCCGAGTTCAAAGGCACGGTCGTCACATACAACTCAAACACGATAACGTACAACGACGACCACTGCACACTCTCCACGGTAGACGGACGAATCCGTGCAGAGTACGTGTTCCCACACGGGGACGAGGGAACACCGTTCGAGGCATACTGGAACGAGGATGAGTGGGAGAAGCGAGAAGCCACGCTCCACAAGCGCGACGGTGAATACTACCTCCACGTTGCCGTCGAACACGTAGAAGACACTGATTCTAGCGACGAGAAGACCGAGAACGGAGTGGTTCTCGGCGTAGACCTCAACGTAGATGGTTACCTCGCCGTCACCAGCACGGGAGCGTTCCTCGGGAACGCGGACGAGTTGAACCACAAACGAGACGAGTACGAACGACGTCGTGGACACCTGCAACAGACGGGCACTCGCTCGGCGCACCTCACCCTCCAGTCAATCGGTGATCGGTTTGCCGAGTGGAGCCGTCATCGCCTACACGACGTGTCGAACGGCATCGTCCGAGAAGCCCGCGAAAACGGCTGTACGCACATCGCGTTCGAGCGGCTAAAGTACATCTGGACACGCATCTCGAACGCCTCGAAGTTCCAGCAGTGGGCGTTCCGCGAGATCCAGCGACAGGTCGAGTACAAGGCCGAGGAGTACGGAATCGAAGTGGATACCGTCGCACCACAGTACACGTCGCAACGGTGTAGTCATGGGAAGTGTGGGTTCACACACGAGGACAACCGCGATGGTGATGAGTTTGAGTGTCTGAAGTGCGCAAAGGAGTTGCACGCAGATTACAACGCGGCGCGGAACGTCGCGTGGCGTCTCGTCCAGAACTGGCTCACGTCTGGGTCTGGACGGGCTACCAGTCAACTAGCCCTGAAGTCAGGAACGGTGAACGCGAACGGCCGTTTTAGACCTGCTGCACTCAGCAGTTAGAGCGGGAGTTCACTGACAAGCCCCGACCCTTGAGGTCGGGGTTGTTGACTGACGACGCTACGCTGACGACTCGAGCGCTCGCTCGAGGGTGATCGATACGGTCGTTCCGTCTCGGCTGTCGCCGATGTCGATCATTCCGCCACACTGCTCAAAGAGCGTTTTCGCGAGGTAGAGTTCGGTGTTCAGTCCGCCGTCGACGGCAGACCAACGATCGGTCCCGGTCAGGAACCGCCGCTGTTCGGCCGACAGCGTCGCGCCCCGACCCATGACGTGGACGGTGACGTGGCCGTCGGCCACGTCGACCGTAACGGAGATTCGTTCGGCCACGCCGTGACGACCGAGGTTCGACAACAGGTGACCGAACGCCGCTCCCAGCATCGGCGTCGCCAGAACCGTCATCGAGCTGTCATCGACGTCGATTGCCAGTGCTACGGTCGGATACGCCTCGCGAAACGCCGCCGCTTCGCTCTCGAGAATCGCCTCGAGGGACCGTGGCTCGACCGAGAGCGAGATGTCGGCGTCGCTCTCGAGAGCCATCGAAAGGTCGGCAGCCATGTCGGCGAACTCGACGACGTTTCGCGTCGCGGCCAGCATCGAGTCGAACGCCTCTCGGCCAGCGGGGTCGAGTCGGTCTTCGAGGACGTCCGCCCATCCGAGGACGACGCTGGTCTCGGTCCGGATGTCCGTTCGGATGATCCGGTTGAGGAGCGCGAGTTTCTGGTTGGTTTCCTCGAGTACTCGCTGATGGCGCTTACGTTCGATCGCGTACCGAATCGAACGGACGATGAGTTCGCCGTCGAGACACCCCTTCGTGAGGTAATCTTGCGCGCCCCGACGAATCACCTCGACGCCGACGGCGTGTTGATCGTGACCGGTCAAGACGACGACCGGCACCGCCGGGGAACGGGCGACGAACCGACTGACCGTGTCCACGCCCCGGCTGTCTGGAAGCATGAGATCGAGGAGGACGACGTCGACGTCAATGGTGACGTCATCACGTTCGGTGTCGCTTTCGATCGATCCCGTTCGTATGGTCTCGAGTGCGTCTTCCAGGCGACCGACGTGGTGTATTCGTCCGATCTCGAGGGAGACGGGATACTGGTCGGCGGCCTCGTCCCGGTTTTGCCGGTCGAATTCGGGCGTCTGGTACTCGCTCACGACCCGTTCGATCAGTCTGGCCTCGTCCTCGTTGTCCTCGACGAGCAGGACCTCGACGCCGGTTCCCCCGTTCACCGTGGTCACCGTCGCCACCCCGGCGTCGGCCGGGTGCGGTGTCGTCTTTGCGTTCGGCTCTCAAACCCCCCTCGCTTGCGCGCGAACGCGACGACCACGCGAACCGATCGACCGTCGTTCATTTTCCATCGTGTTGGTGTCGTCCAGCCTATTCTTTTCGGCTTCGTCGGTCTGCGGGAAGCCTCACGGTAACGGTCGTTCCGACATCGGGCGTCGAATCGATGGCGATCGACCCCGAGTGGTAGTCGACGATTTTCTCACAGATCGCGAGCCCCATTCCGGTTCCCGACGTCGAATCCGATCGATCGGCGCGGGTAAAGAGGTCGAAGACGTACTCGAGGTCGCCTGCCTCGATCCCGACGCCATCGTCGCAAACGGTGATATCCCAGTAGGCGTGGTCGGGGGAATCACAGTCGCAGTCGCAGGTGTAGCCACGATCACTTTCGGTGCACTCGTACTCACACTTACACGCTCGCGTCGCGGACACGCGGATCGTCGGCGGCCCGTTGGAGTACGTCAGCGCGTTCGAAACCAGGTTCTGGAACAGCCGTCGAAGCAAGTGTTCGACGCCCCAGACCGTCGGTAACTCGCCAACGACGACTGTCCCATCGCGCTCTTCGACGTCGAACCGAAGCGTCTCGATGACCTGCTCGAGCACTCGATCGCAGTCAACCGGTTCGAACTGCTCGTCGCCGTCGTCATTGCCTATCTTCGAGTACGCGAGGACGTCGGCGATCATCCCCTGGAGTCGATTCGTGTGGGCTCGTGCGACGGCGAGGAGCTCGCGATCCTCTGGATCGAGCGCATCGCCGGCCTGCCGTTCGAGCAGCGACAGATAGCCGTCAGTCGTCCTGAGGGGCGCTCGCAAGTCGTGGGAGACGGCACTAGTGAACGTCTCGAGTTCCGCGTTCGATCGCTGCAAGCGCTCGACCGTCGCAGCGAGATTGGCTTCGAGTGTACGGGTTTCTGTGACGTCGTGAACGACGATGGATCGACCGAGCGCCTCACCTCGGACGTCGGTGACCGGCGAAGACGAACAATGGAGGTGGCGCGTCACTGCTCCGTCGAGGACGAGTTCGTCCTCAATCGTTTCCGCCCCTTCGTCCGGGTCGGTGAGTCGCGTGCCCGGGAGTACCGTCTCGAGGTCGCTGCCGACCGCCGTCGATTCGTCCATCTCGAGGAGGCGTTGTGCCGACGCGTTCACGTCGACGATGCGGTCGTTTCGGTCGACGACGAGCACGCCCTCGTGGAGGGTATCGACGACGAACTCGCGGGCCACCGGCGACAGGTCCAGCAAGCGGGCGTGATAGATCCCGAAAAAGAACGCGACGCCGGCGACAGTGAAGCTGAACGGCGTCGGATCGAAATTGGTGATCGGATTGAAACCCGCGTGGTGGAGCACGTTCGTCACGACGGGGACAACCGCCCCGAGTAACAGGAGCCGGACCTGTTGTCGATAGACGGCCGGCGACCAAAACAGGAGTCGGACGAGCACCACGAGCCCGGCGACCATGAGGGCGTACCCGTAGGTCGCGTGGGCGTCGAAGGCCGGACCGAACTCCTGTCTGAAAATGAGAATCGATCCGTCAACCCTCGGCTCGAGACCAAGCGGTTCGCGGACCAGTCGGTGAACGTCGTTCGTCCAGACAAGGACGACGTAAATCACGGGGACGACAGAGAGCCCGACGATCGTCTTTCGAGTTATCCAGTGGTCGCGGCCGGTAAACTGGAGGGCGAAACAGAACCACGCAACAGGCACGATCGCGACGCCTACGTGGACGACGTTCGCCCAGAAGACCTTCGTCGCCAGATTCGCCCCCGCCAATTGCAGGGCGTACGCGCCCGCCCAGAGACTCGTCGCTCCCATGAGGACGGCGAACGCCTCCGCGCCGGCGGACTCACGATTGCGCCAGGCGTAACTCGCTAGGGATCCGGTGACAAACCCCGCCGCAAGGAGTGCCGCCGAAAACGGCGTGAACTGCCACTGCCAGCCGAACGTCGAGAACACGGATACGGCGTCTGGAGGTGCTCCGGTGTCTTAATTGCTCCCCGTCGAGCGGGATGATCGCTCTCGCCACTGTTGCTTTGGAGCTGTCTACCGGAGTCGAGTCCGCCCGGTCAACGGCCCGGAATCCGCGTTCGAACACGGCGGCTAACGTCAAGGCACGCTCGAATCACCGTCGTCTGCCGCGAGGCGCTCGCACAACCGTCGATACTCGCTGCTTTCCTTGAGGACAGTCGCCGAGTAAACGTCTTCGAGCGCGGCCCGTTTCTCCACGAGCGCGTGACGCTCGCGAACGTCGGGGTCTTCCCCGTAGCGCTCGAACTGCGTCTCGACCGTCCGTCGGACGACCTCTCTTGCGGCCGGTTTTCGGACGATGGCGTCGCACTCGAGGTCGGTGACGTCGAACGATAGGCGATCCGCCGTGAGCAACACGATCCGACACGACTCGTCGAGTGATCGGACCAGCCGGGTGACCTCGTGTGAACCGGCACCAGGAACGTACCGATCGTAGAGGACGACAGCGGGCGTAGAATCGTCGAAGTGACGGGAGATATCGTTGGCGTCGACCGCGACTCGAACCGTGTACGACGGCGCGAGCCACTGGCGGTACAGTTTGGCGAGTCGACGGTCGCTCTCAGCGACGATCACCGTCTTTCGATCAGGTTCGAAATGTCGCTCACCCCACCCGACGAGTGCGTCGAAAACGTCGTCGAGTTCTTTGCCGGCGTCGGTCAGGTCGTACTGGACGCGCAGGGGCGACTCGCTGACGACGACGCGGTCAACCAGACCGCGATCTCGCAATTCTTCGAGATTTCCGGTGAGCACCTTACTCGAAATTCCGGGGAGGTGCTCCTGGAGGTCGTTGAAGCCGAGCGGTCCGTCGGCGCGTAACACGAGGATGATCCGAGGATGCCACTTCTTCGAGAGCACCGAGAGCACTGCGAAGATCGTCTCTGATCGGCGCGCCGGTTGGGACATCGTCGGTTCTCACTCTGAGGGACGAACCAAAAATCCTGGGGTAACCCCCTCAAAAGGGACGTGTACAGGGGGCGTCGATGTATTCGACCGCGACGGATAGTATTTCGGTCCATAGGGCTCTGGTCAACTGCCTTGGGTGTCAAGCCCCGTGGCACCCGCCTCGATTATTCTGCGAATCACTAAGCGGCGACTCAGCTTGGAGATTACGTCGCTCGATGCGTCCGTTTGGACCAATCGTGACTGCAATCTCTAAGAATCCGCCGGTGACGAACCGCTTGGCCAGTCTCAGGAAGACTGCAAGACGCTGCAACCCGACGCGGCGTAGCGATTCAAGACTCCCTCAGTCCAGACCGGCCCAGTTTCACGTGGCTGGAACGTCCCATATCGAGGGAAAATTCCGCCAGGTAACTACAAATTCCAAACCGCCGTATGATCGTCTATGTCTCTTCGAGACAGACCGACAGCGACGAACCAATACAGAGAGACCCTAGTGGACAAGAGAGGGGTTGCCCGATGAGCGATCGAGAACTAACGGACTATCTCATCCTCCGTGAGATCAATCCACCGGTAACTCATGCCGAGCGTGAACGTGCCAGCGAACGGTCAATCGCGGCCCTAGGGACGGTGCGAGACAACGGCACAGGTATCGACTGGGTCGAATCGGAGATCATGACTAACGAGGACGACATGGTGACGGGAACCTTCTGTCACTTTAGGGCCGAGACGGAGGAGGCATTGTACGAGCACGCCGACTGTGCTGGGATTCCAGTGTCACGTGTCTTTCGTCGCGGATCGCCTGTAGACGGTCCGGATCGGTAGGGCTGTCGTCCACTCCGGTACAGTACTAGGCGTCAGACTCGATTGCTTCCCGTAGCGCCTTCGGATTAAAACGCTCTAATCGCGTCGCTTCGTTCCAATAGGATTCAAACAACGTCTCGGCCCACGCCCGTCCTTCCGGTGTGTCAGTATCGACGAACGCCCGAGGAGCTCCAGATACTGGGTCACGAATCCCGACGCCTATTCGGGAGTCGAAGATGACGAGCCCGAAAGGGAGGGCCTCGTGCAACCGCATTGTAAGAAACTCGCTCGCACAGAGTTCGACGCACTTCCGTGGGTAATTCTCCATGATATCCAGAGCGATATCCGGTCGCTCGATGACTTTCGTCGTCAACCCGTCGAGAACGCGTCCATGAATCTCATCCATATACGTCGGGGCGACGGCGTATGAATCGAACATCCGCAACGTCTCCGTCTCTTGCACGAGTGAGACGAACCGAGCCAGCGGTCCGAACGGATCGCCGTTGTTCGAGGTGGTAACGGTCGCGTCGAAGAATGCCTCGATCGGGCACTGTGGTTGGATGCCGGATATGACATCGAACAGTGGGGCGAGTCGGACGGTCGTCTGCATATCTGCCTCGAACGTTGCAACGACCTCCGCGACTGCCTTGCCGAACGCAGTGAGGTTGTATTCTCCGTCCGATCGCTCGATGAGGCCCTGCTCATCGAGAAAGTTAGTGTTACGATGAGCGGTCGATTTCGATATCTCGAGTCGCTGCTCCAAGGCGCGTCGATCCATTGCCCCCTCACGCAAGGCCGCGATCATCGGTGCTCGTTTCACGACCTCGATTCGGAGGTCGGGGCCCGGCGGAGCGTTTTCGTCCATGACTGTAACCATCGTTGGGCCTATACAAAGAATTCACTAGGGTGATGGTAGTGGTAATTCTCAATTCCATCAGCGGTCGTTTGGCTCCTGGAAATGCGACACCTCTCAACACCCTGATACGGCAGGTGAGACGGGTGTTGTCGGGTCGTGGTGGAGCGACCGACCCTCACGGACGCACCGAGCGTTCGGGTGTTCATTCCAGACGACCCATCGCGGGAAGTCCGAGGGGAATTACATTCGCCTGCGTCCATTCGCCCGTTTCTGGACGACACTGACAAAACGGCGAAGCCTCGGGGATTGACCCTGAGGCGGTTCACCCCAAGGGGCTTGTTCTCGAGAGGTGTTCGTTCCATGTCCATGGATTCAGACGGTGATTTGATCGATAATCAACTTCTTTCGAGACTTGGCTGGTGGGCTTTCGGGCTTGTTCTTGCAACCGTTTTAGTGTACGCACTTCGCGGATATCTCGGATGGGCTGTTTTTGGCGTATTTCTCTATTATATGGCCCGACCAGTGGCCCGACAGCTCCGACAGCGTGGGCTTTCAGAAAGTACGGCTGCAGTCATCACCCTTGGGCTCGTTATTCTCCCCTTCGTCAGTATTCTCATCGTCCTCGCTTCCATTGCTATTATACAACTTGCAACCCTCGAGGCAACTGATTTTGAACGGATTGTCGAAACGTTGTTTCCTGACGGACTCCCGGAAACGGTACCCCAGACCGAGGAGGAGGTCTACCCATTTGTGGAGGACTTCACCACCGATCCAACCGTTGGATCGATAATCGAGTGGGGAAGTGGCGTATTGGGTGCGTTCCTCACAGCAGCATACAATCTATTTATCACACTTCTTTTTGCGTTCTTTCTCGTTCGTGATGAGAGACGACTTGCTAGGTGGTTTCGATCCGATATTGTCGGTGAGGGAACCCGTGTCGACGAGTTTGCTCGAGCGATTGACAAGGGATTAAGTTCTGTGTTTTTCGGATATACCTTGACTATTCTCGCTATCATGATACTCACTGGAGTCATCTATGCGCTGCTTAATGCAATAGCACCCCCCGGACTTGCGATTCCACAGGTGCTGTTGCTAGCTATCGTCACTGGTCTCGCTTCGGTTATTCCACTTGTTGGTCGATCTATCGTGTACGCAGCTGTTGTCGTTTACCTTGCAGTGATGGCTATTCAGATTGGCCTGACGGCATTGTGGTTTCCCATTGCGTTTTACATCATCATGGGTGTCTTCTTCGATGGTATTATTCGAACGTACGTTCGGCCATCACTTTCAGGCCGAATGTTCCCAACGGGACTCGTTCTCTTCGCGTATATCCTCGGGCCACTTGCGTTCGGTTGGTACGGTATCTTTCTTGGACCGCTTTTGATGGTCGTTGCGACGTTGTTCGTGCAAACGGAGTTACCCCGGTTGCTTCACGGCGAAGCAAACTGATCGTCCAGAACTGGAGATTCAGCGAAAGCCCGGCAGCGTGGTTCGAAAATCGAAGATTTTCGTCATCACGAAAGAGCGAAGCTCTTTCGAACGAAAACGGCCGTCGGCCGTGAGCAGCCCGGAACGTGGAGGTGGGTGGGTGCGGTGGGTAGTGGGTGATCGGGCACCAGCAAAAAAAGAGAAGTCGATTGGCTACTCCCACCAGGGATCGCGCTCTGGGAACACGATTTCCGACCAGTGAGTCAGCGCGATCGAACACCGACCATTGTACCAGTTCTTCGCCGCCGCCCTGAATCGTACTCGCTCACCCTCGCGGACCATCGTCTGTCTAGATCGCTCCCAGATCGTGAACTTCGTTCGACCAGTCTCATCTTCGATCAGTCCCACCTGTTGGATACTCGGGCTTGAGGGTTCCCACAGTTCGATCACACGACCTTCGACACTGACCTCGCCTCTTCTGATTTCCTCAAGGGCCCCGATCGGCACGATTGTCCCTGCCTCGTGGTGTAGCTCCTCTTTCGTATTCATCACCGCCTCGAATATATCCGAACCCTCGAGAACCCGACTGGCGATCCGCTTCGCGATGACCGCTCGCGTGTACCCACCGTTGATGTCTTCTGACAACCGCTGTGCCTGCCGATTGACCTGTCCCAACTCCGCTCGCCCAAGTTTCTCTCGAGGATCGACTTCTTTGACTGGCCGCTGATCACGTCGTGCCTGTTCAATCACTGCTCTCGTTCGCTCCGCTCGTCCTTCCTGTCGACCGAACGCCGCCTGGACGCTAATTCGCTCGAGTTCTTCCTCTCTGGCTCGAATACGCTCTTCTTGTGCGAGGGTCACACCATAGATCCGATCCTCGCTTGTATCGACGATCCCGTCTGGGTGGTTTGCATCGACTTTCGCCTGAATCTCCATCTCCACCGTGGCCCGGAACTCTGGAGTCTCGTCGACAACGTCCTCGTGTTCCGCTCGAACCGTTTCCTGTTCATACGCCTGTTCATCGACCGAAACAACCTTGCTAACCGACTGCTTACTAGACATTGGATTTCATCCAAAGGCGCTCACTCGGCGTCTTTCCGACACCACGACTCTCCAGCCCTGGCTCTCTTCGTCGTTCAACTTTTCATCACACGCGTCTCGCTCGCGCCTTCGCAAGCGCCCGTCAGGGCGCGAGCGAGACGCGCCGATAACAGACCCGACCAGTAACGCGCGACGCTTCAACCGGAGCGAGCGTCCAGTTTTAAGCCGCTTACGGGTCTGAGCGTGAGCGAAGACCGAAAGCGCGCTTAATGCTGGCGCCGAGGCCATATTCACTTTAGCCCGGAACGGGCGCGGGCGGTGTGGAGAGCGTCCGCACGCCCGGAATGGTCGGTCGCGAGCGACGCGGAGGGCGGCCAGCGGCGAGCGGGGCGGGCCAAAGAGAAACACCGTTAAATCACTCTCGACGCTCAGTGACACAGCCAACATCCTGGCGGACCCATAAAGGGCGAGGCCGTCTCGGTCGTCCCCCGACCCCGCAAGCACCGCAGGCACGAGAGCGCAGCGGTGGTCGCGGGACGCCGAGCGGCCGAGGGCTTTCACAGGCGGTCGAGGCAGATGCCCCGAGGCTTGACCTGGGGGAGGAAGCCGACACGTGGGAATCAGACCACGCAACAAAGACAACCCGACTCCCCCACGAAACACGGACCTTTTTTAGACAACACTCTATAATGTGAAGTAGATGGTGGACGACGCTCCGCGCCGCACGGTACTCATCAAACTCGATGTGTCCAGCGACCGCGAAGCCGACCTCCACCACACTAAAAACCAGTTCCTCGACTGCGCCAACCAGACGAGCGAATGGGCGTGGCGATACGACGATTACTGCATCACGTCGAAAAATAAAGCCGAGAACGCACTCTACAACGACCTCAAAGAAGAACACGACCTCACGGCCAACCTCGTCCAGAAAGGCATTCGTCGTGCTATCGAAGCCGTTGATTCAGGCGTGGACAAGTTGAAGAAAGGAGAGAAGACGAGTCAACCCGTTTTCGAGTCGTGGAGCGTCGTGTACGACAAGCGTAGTGCAACGTTCAACGCTGACCACGCCACGCTCTCCACGATTAACGGTAGAGTCAAAACTGACTACGTGTTGCCACCTGAAAACGAGCGTGAAGACACGCCGTTTGGTCGCTACTATGAGAACGATGAATGGGATGCGTCTCACGCCACGCTCCAGTACGATGAACACAGTGAGGAATTCTACCTGCACGTCACGGTGAAACAACCCCGTGGTGACAACGAAGAACGCCAAGAAGCCACGTCACATGGTGAAGGTACCGAGAACGGAGTGGTTCTCGGCGTTGACCTGAACGTGACTGGCGCGTTCGCCGTCACTTCTACCGGCAAATTCGTCGGTAGCGCCGATTACCTCACCCACAAACGCAACGAGTTCGAGAAACGTCGAGGTCGCCTGCAACAGACAGGCACGCGCTCGGCGCACTTGACTATCCAAAGAATTGGGAGCAAGTTCAGTGATTGGTCGTTGGACTGGCTCCACAACTGTGTGAACGAGTTACTCGAAGAAGCCGAACGAGTCGGCGCAGACAGCATCATCTTCGAGAACCTGAAACACATCCGCGAGAACATTGCGAACGGGTCGAAGTTTCAGCAGTGGGCTTACGCGAAGTTCGTTGAACTCGCGGAGTACAAGGTCGAAGACCGTGACTTGTTCGTTGATTTCGTGAGTCCAGCGTACACGTCCCAACGGTGTTCGTGCTGTGGGTTTACCCACGAGGACAACCGCGACGACAAAGCGTTCGTGTGTCAGCAGTGTGGGTACGAGGCGAATGCGGATTACAACGCGGCGAAGAACGTTGCCGTGCGGTATTGCGGGTATATTCATCGCGGGCAGAAGTCTCGCGGTGGATGGGCTGCGTGTCAATCAGCCCTGAAGTCAGGGACGTTGAACGTGAACGGCGATTTCAACGCCTCCGCTTAGGAGCGGCAGAACGGGAGTCCACTGACAAGCCCCGACCCTTGAGGTCGGGGTTATTGACTTTGTACGTTCCCGTCTCGATGGCGTCCGTCGAGTGTTGCAAAATACCGAAATCATTTATATATGGGTTCGCTAGTATGCAACAGCATGCTCACAGAAGGCGAGGTTCGCGCCCTTACTGCCCTCCACGGTGAGCAGACGGTCTCTGAACTCGCAACGAATCTCGATCGGAGTCTCAGCTACACCTCCGAACTCGTTGAACGGCTCGAAACGGCTGGCCTAGTCGAGACACGCCGACAGGGGAAAACAAAGCAGATTCGACCGTCGGGCGCAAAGGCACTCGAGTTACTCACGGACCTCACGCAGCAGTATTCACACATCGACTGGCCGGAGCTGTTGTCAGGTGCAACCCTCCGTGTATGCTACTACCTCGATACCCCACGGACCGTGACCGATCTCTCACGCCACGCCGACGTCCACAGAAGTACCGTCCACCGAGCGCTTGCCCCACTTCAACATCGTGGAATCGTCTACCAAACCGACGACGGCGCGTACACACTGAATGACGGCTTCGAACAGCTGAGTACATTCGCTCGTGAGCTTGCCCATCATGTTCACCGCCAGACTGCCGAAGAACAGACCGACACCTACACCATTCTGTGGGAATCCCTCGACGAGTTCATTGTCCAGACGACGACTGAGATCATCGAGGAACACTTCATTCCGACAGGGCCAGACCAATTCCAGCGATATGACCTCCCGCTGTTGGCACGTGACCGTCGATACTACCTCTATTCGGAGACGACGAGTGAGCTCTCCCCGGAGATGTTGTGCTGCCACATGCTCGTGATCGATTCGGGCGCACGGGCTCAGTCATACTGTCTGCTCCTGCTCAGTCACGTCGACATCGACCGCGACGTGCTCCGAGCCCATGCCACCAAGTACGACGTCGAAGATGCCGTCGACGAGCTTTGCACGTATCTCGACACCAGCGGTGACCAGCGGACGTCTCGACTCCCTGAGTGGGAGGACTTCCAGGAACTGGCTGAAGAGTACGAGGTGACGCTATGAGGGCGCGGTTCGATAGCGCATACATTCGCTCAGAACTCGAGCGCATCGGCCAGCAGCTGGACAACCCGCTCACCGTCTTCTTAATTGGCGGGGGATCGATGGCGTTTCGCGGTCTCAAAGAGACGACCAAAGATATCGACCTCATCGTCTCCTCCGGCGACGATTTGCGTCAGCTACACGCGGTGCTCCTCGAATTGGGATACAATATCGTCCGGGAACCGGACGAAGAGTACGAAGAACTCGGTGCCCAGCGAATCCTCGAGAACGATGATGGATGTCGAATCGACGTCTTCAACCAGCAGGTGATCGGCAAGCTGATTCTGGCTCCAGGCATTCGTGAGCGGAGCGAACGCTATCTCGACCCGGGAAATCTCGTTGTCGAGCTCGTGAGTCCAGAAGACATCTTCCTGTTCAAAGCGGTCGCCGGTCGGGTGGACGACATCGAGGATATGTTTTCGCTGATGCAGACCGGCCTCGAGTTCGACGTCGCCGAAGCGGAACTCGAGACGCAGGTCGAACTATTGGATCAGGAATTGTTCGTGACGTACGTGAGCGAAGCGTTGACCGATCTCACCGAAAAGCACAACGTGACGACACCGTTGCACGACCCCGTTGCGAAGATTACCGAGCGCGTCTACGAGGAACTCGAAGTGCTTCACGCCCTCAATGAACCGAAACCAATGCTCAACCTCCAGCAGGAACTCGAGTACTCCAGGGCTGAACTACAGGAGATCGTGAGTCGTCTCGAAGAGAAAGGCGCCGTCAGAGAAAACCATGATCGCGTTGAGCGTCTTTCGACAACGATCTGACGGCGAGGAATTCAGGAGTCTGTGAGTAACGCCTACGAGATATGGGTTCTGAAGACCCACAGATTCGTATCAAGATCCTTCGCCTCCGATCCGTACACCCGCCCGGACGCCTCCTCACGCCCTTTTTGACGGCCTGATCAAGATTATTCGAATTACTCGTTCTCGAGTGCCGCATAGATCTCGGCGTGGCGGCGTCCGTCGAGTCTCCCCATCTCGAGGGTAATCTCGTGGCGTTCCTCGTCGTTTTCGGCCGCCTGGTAGCGCTCGTACAGTTGGCTGACTTCGTCGTCGACTGCCTCCGAATGAGTACTGTTGGCCATCACCGGTCACGCAGCCGATCTCGAGCGGCCGCAAATCGAACGGGATCTGTATCCCCAGCAGCAGCCATCTCGTTTGCTGACTGGAGTTGGGAGTCGATGAGGCGATTCTGCTGGCGTGACCACTCACGATCGTCGTGCGTCTGAACGTACTCGGCCCAGCGCCTGATCATCGCACGCCGTTGCTCCGTGTTCCGGCGTTGGTCGTCCTCAAACTCTTGTGAGTTCAGCATAGTAGTCCTCAACTCCAAGCTCTTTAACGTACGTTTCGAGCTGCTCCGTGTTAAATCGTTCCTCGAAGAGAACGTAATCCCCGAGCGAAGCTGAAGGTTGAGCCGCCCGATTTGACACCAGTGGAACCGCAATCGGTTCTGACTGGCCGTCAGATCGCATGGCATTCTCACGCCATCAACGGGTCCTGCCAGGGATTGTTTCGAGTACGAGATGCGTCGTGATCGAAAGCCTCGTCTCGAAACGCTTCTGAGGGCGACACAGCGGATACCGCGTCAGGACCCGACACTCGGGAGAAAGTGACCGGTCTCTCGTCGGACACCACCTAGGAGGATCACAGCCGCGATGAGTGGCATGGCCGCACAGCAGAAATATACGGGCCAAAAACCAACGGTCTCGACGATCGGAAGTGTGACAACGGGCCCAAACCCACCGCCGATATCCCCGAACACGTTGTTCGTCCCCACGGCACGACCCATCTCGCCGTCGACGACGAGGTCGCCTAATAGCGCCATCAGTGGCCCGCTTGTCCCGCCCTGTCCGAGCCCGATGCATACGCAGGCGATAGCCAGGGTAACCACAGAATCCGCGAGTGCGAGCAACAGGAATCCGATTGACGTGACGCCCAGAAACAGGAGCAAAATGGGGACTCGTGACTGAGTCCGGTCGCTGACGTACCCACCGAGATACATCGACAGGCCCGCAGCGACAACGGTGAGGCCCATAAACAGGCCCGAAGAGCCCTGGGCATCGAATCCAAAGACGCTGAGTTGGTTTCGATCAAGGAACAGGACGAGCGTCGCGAACAGCGCTCCGATGTAGACGAACAGTACGGCGAAGTTCACGAGGCCGACCGTGACCGCGGGGAGACTCGTATTGATGTCCCACGGCTTGACCGACTGATTCACTCCTCCTTCAATGTGTGTTTCGGGCACCGTCTGGTAGGCGATGGCGCTGGCGAGAAACGCGAAGACAGTAGCGACCGCGAACGCGACGACGTTCCCGGCGAGTTCGCTGACGAGGCCGCCGAGTACCACGCCCGTTGGAAATCCGAAAAGCACCCCGCCTCTGATGAGCCCCATATTCGATCCGCGTGAGCTACCGTCGCTGATGTCGTCGGCTATCGTGTACGCGGTCGCGAAGACGAGCGCGCTCCCGACGCCCCACAGGAGGCGGGCAGCCATAAACCACACTTCGGGAAGTGGTGCGAGCATTGCGATAACGTAGCCGAACGTGGAGATTCCCTGGATGAACATGCCGATGACGAACGGTTTTCTCGTCCCGAATCGGTCCACGAGACTCCCGGCCGGTGCGTTCGCGAACAGTCGTGAAAATCGATTCGCGCTCAAGATAAGCCCGACGAGAAACGGGGAGATCCCGAGAACAGCACCCAGATTCGGCAAGATGGGGAAGATCACGCCACCGCCGAAGCCGATGAAAAACGTGCTGACGATAACCGACCCGAGAACAAGTCGCCCCTCGTTTTTCACCTCTGGGAGCCGAATATTCACATTCGAGACGGTCGTTCCTGAACGCCTTTAGTATGACCATTCCAGAGTCGTAGGACTAGGCGGGAAGCGCTCCGTTCCTAGCCTGATTCCTCTTTCACAGGGATATGGCCTGCCTTCTTGAACGCTCGCGTTGACAACTCGGCTTTGCTGCGTTACGTAGAGATTCCCAACTGACGGCGTGTATCCATGGCGTAACGCCATGATCTTGCGCCTGATCCGCCATAACCCGACGAAGCACGGCGATTAACTAGAGTCAAATGATCTGGTGAGTTCAGTTAACATCGACGTTTCAGCTGTTCTCACTCAATCCTCACAACCGGCTCGTCCTCAACCTCCACTGTAATCGTGTGACCTGCGTATGGAAATTCTATCCGGCCAACTCGGGCAGTCCCACTAATGGTTGGAGAAAAGATTGACTCCAGTGCATCTGGTTCGACGACGTCATAGAGTGGTGGAAGCTCTAGTGGGTCCGTGCCTTCAAGAGCGGCCACTCCGTCTACGATCTGTTCGCGTATCTCATGGCTCTTGCTCGCAAGAGACTGAGTCATTGATACTACGAGCCACAGCACTCTGGTAATACTTTTCGATATTATTGTTACCAGCAGTTATGGGCTCGGAGTAACTCCATTTTGAGTGGTGTTAACGCGTGACTCGTCGAAAGTTATCTCCTCGCCTCGGTTTGTTTCAGTTGCGTCTGCTCACCGGTGTACGATTGTTTAGTCATCAGCATTTGAACGGGTTTGATTATGAACGATCATAGATTTTCATCGCAAAAATATTGAAGAGGTTGTGGTTGCTATAGACTAGCATGACACCAAAACTCATGCTCAAGCCAGTAGACGATGTGCCCGCTGACTCCCGTGTTTGCCACTATGACGAACTAGAAGAAGGTGCAAAGGAGGAGTTTCCGACCCTTACAGAGTCAACTGGTGCTTCTGTCGATTGTTCAGTTGCAGATGGACTCCAGGGATGTGACCTCGTGAAGTACACGAACTACTACGAGGTCTCCGTCAGCTAATCGACATACTGTGATTCCCACTCCCGTCGCTCCTCAATTGCTCGCTCTCCGGAGTCCGTGATCACGTAGTAATTCGTCCGCCGGTCTAGCTGGCCCTTTTCGACTAACTCTTTGTTGACTATCGTATCGAGATTCGGATACAGCCGCCCATGATTGATGTCGCTACTGTAGTACTGCTCCACCTCTTCTTTGACATCCTGGCCAGATGGCTGGTCGGCACCGGCGATGACGTATAGGAGGTCTCGTTGGAACCCTGTGAGGTCGTCCATCTCAAGGGACAGTCCAACACATGATATGTTTGTTATATCCGGCGTATGAATTGTTAGGGGAATTGGTCGTACTTGTGGGCTTTCTCCTCGAATCTGTGTAACGACGCTACCACCAGAAGCTCAACACGAAGGGGCAGTTCTCGATATCGCTGGTGAAGCGATCGAACTCTGTGAATCCGCATATCTGCCTGAAGTTACACAGTCTCGCAAAGAGTCTGCACAGGAGCGTCTCGATCGTCTCTCGACACGAGTATCCGAGCGAGGCTGACCAAAGACCAAAGTAGCGTCAACGCGAATGTCAACGCGAGATGGGAACGGCTGATGAGCAGATCCGTGTGAGTAACACAGTGAAACGCGAACTGGAGAAACGGAAGCGCAAAGGCGAGAGTTACAACGATGTCCTTGAGCGTGTGCTCGGCGAGAATGTCATGGGCGACTTCTACGACGGATTTGGCCGCTGGTCCGATGAGGAATCTCAGAGCGTCCGTGAGGCGCGCCAGAAAGCCAAAGAGAAGCGGAAAAAACGGATGCGACGACGGGCAGACAATAGCGCATGAAGGTCCTTGATGCGTCGTTTCTGATCGACTATCTGGATGGTCTTGAGGAGACTCGCGACTTCTATGAATCCGCAGGCGGTGCTGATGTCCGCTGGGTGATGCCTGTCCCAGCGTACGCAGAGGTCCTTGTTGGTGAAGGGAATCTTCCGAACGGGGACGTCGATGGGGCTCGTGCAGACCTCTCCTGGGCCGAAGTCTACACTGTTGATGAGCGAACGGCAACAATTGCGGGCGAGGTCGCAGACGAAATCGCGCCTGGAGGTCCCTACCTCGATGGACCAGACGCGCTAATTGCAGCCGTAGGCCGCGAACTGGACGCGCCTGTCGTCTCTGGAGACGGAGATCTCACTCATGCAGAGACGAAAAAAGTCATCCAGGTCGAAGAGTACAAAAACTGATACACCACTCTTTTCCAGATTATCTTCGTTCCTATCCGCGGGAATTGATTACCCCACGATCGGTTAGAAATTTCACTCGTGGGGTAACCACATGGGAGATCAGAAATCGAGGACCACTGGCAGTAACGACGACTACTCGTCCAAATAGCTGCGTTCCCTACGGAGGTCAGCTTCGCCGCCACAAACGTTGTATCCGTGTTCGGAGTGATGCAGGGAAGAGGTCGAAGGTTTAGGATTCCTCTTCAGTAAGTAGTGAGCGGGCTCGCTGGACGTAGCTATTCGCGTCCCAACTTCGGGCAGCGCTGATGTCGTCGAGGAGTGTGAGTGCTTCATTGGATGTCAACTGATCAGTTCGAACAAACACTGAGAGTAGTGTTGGTGTCGTCACGAGTCGTGTATCGGCTAGAGATGCGTGGATCAGACCGAGGCAGTTGAATTCATCGCAGAGAAACAGCGTGGCATCAATATTGTTTGCAAGAGTGACTGCAGCGTTCTCACCATCGTCGAGTGGGAACTCAGCATCAAGATCAACTGACTGCACCGTCATCTCGGTGGTTTGAGCAAGAACCGTGCTAGCGGCTTGACCGTGGTCGTCATCGTACGAGGCAATCTCCTGTAGTTCCTCGACGACCATCTCTGGTACGAGTACGTCGTGGATATTCAGACATAGCGAGAGTGGATTTGGATTGGAGTCCGCGGCGATTCCGAGACTCACCAGTGCGGATGTGTCTGCTACTAATCTCGTCATCTATAGCTCGGCAACCTCGTCGACGAAGCCTTCGTCAAGCTGTTGTTTCAACACACGGAGGTTGGCGGCTTCCTCTGCCCCGACAAGCGCTTTGAGTTGCTCGTAGCTAATCTCGTCGTCGTAATAGGCAGCAGCGATTTCCTGGGTGAGTGCGTCGTCGTGAGCGGCGTCTTGGAGATACTCACGAAGCGCTGTCACGAGGATGTCTGTTCGATCTTCTCCAAGGACCGCAGCGAGTGCGTCAGCCCGGTCAATGAGTCGGTTGGGGGCCCGAAACTGCACGCGCTTTTTGTCGGTACTCATTATGTGTACATTGTGAGCCAACGCACTTAGCCGTTGTCGTGTGTACAATGTGAGCCCAAATGGGTTCGTAGGAAGGACGAAAAATGGCACCGCACGTCAATTGCGCCGCCACAATCGCTGCATCCGTGTTCGGAGTGATGACGAACCCTCATCTTTCTCGGAAGCTGTCTCAATGGTTCCCTCGAGGTCGTCCTCCTGTTGTTCAACGATTGGTCGCAACTGCTGGCGCTCTGCTGTGAGCTGTTCGATCTGGTCACGTTGGTCAGCAATGGTCTGCTCCAACTCGTCGATACGGGTCTCGAGAAGGTCGTTCTTTTCTTCGAGGTACACCCGATCAATCCCTATCGAGTCCGGTTCCGCGATACCACCTTCGAGAGTAGAAGCAGTATCGGTGTCAGTAGTAGCAACACCTACTGACGTCTCCACAGTAGACGTTGTCGGCTCGTAGAAGTCATCCGTCACAGCAATTGCGCGCTCGAGGGTCTTCTCTCCGTATGTCGATCCATCGGCGTGGTGGACGTCGTCCCATTTCCCTCGGATGAGCCCTGATTGTCGAAACAGCCGATCCATCTGTACGCGATTCCCACCCGTCCAGAACGCAAGCATACAACATAGTGCCATATCAGCTTCTGACTGGCTGTCGTATCCACTAGTATTCCCTCGCCACAGCTGATCGAACTTCTCCCCGTTGCCCGCCGAGCGGCCTTTCTCGAGAAGGGCTGAATCCTCGAGGCCGAGTACCTGCTTTTGTGGTGTGTCTTCGCTCTGGTTAATGTCGACGACAGCGTCTTCGTCATCGTCAGCTTCAGCGACGAACTCTTCGTGGATAGCCTCGAGGGCGTCTTGGCGTTCGTTGATCACCGTCGGTGTGCCACGCACGTGCTCCGCTGTGACGGTAAAGAAACGAGACTGATCGTACATCTCGATCCCACCTCGACGGTTTCGTCCAGGTGGGAGTTCTCCCTGAACGAGGACGTGATATCCCGTTCCCGACGGGGAGACCTCGGTGTATGAGTCCAGGTGCTTGACGATCTCCTTTGCCTCTTTGTCTGGTCGGCCAGTCTCT
This sequence comes from Natronosalvus rutilus, assembly GCF_024204665.1. Taxonomy (NCBI): domain Archaea; kingdom Methanobacteriati; phylum Methanobacteriota; class Halobacteria; order Halobacteriales; family Natrialbaceae; genus Natronosalvus; species Natronosalvus rutilus. The sequence continues at coordinate 285,328 of NZ_CP100356.1, forward strand.
GGATCACGGCATTTGTCCAGGTCGATCCCAACGAGCGGATCGGTGCTCGTAAACACGAATCCGATTCCATCTGCTCGAGCAGATGCTTGATACTCGAGGGCTGTCTCGAGGTCGGGCCCCCGCGTTGCACAAGCTTTCCGTCGGGCACAGTCATCACAGGCATGGGAACGCGATCACGGCGGGAGTCAGCCGACGAGACGGTCATGCTCACCCACAAGGGCGAGTGGTACGTCGCGACTGACGAGACGACCGGGATCGCCAGCCAGGGCGAGACGAAAGCCGCCGCCCTCGAAAATATCGCCGAGTCGCTTGAGTTTCACGGGCGTCCGGTGCCGGCAGACGCTGGTAACTTGGAGTCGTCCTCGGCACCGTGACTCGACTGATTTCACTTTCACCTTTCTAAGGTGTTCCCTTGGCTTTGTTGAACTCCACGCAGCTTGACAGCTTTTAGTATCTGTGCTGAATACAGCGCGCGAGTCTTGCACGACGGTTCGGGCGAGGTAATCAAGATCAGTTAATCGAGGAACGGCACATATCGAATTTGAAGCCACGCTACAGAGGCAAATCTACGGAAGTTCCGAGACTAGTTTGAGCGCAATTGGAATAGCTTCAGCACCGTATTCAATTCGTTCGTATGCTTCTGGGGAACTCATTCCGGGACCGATTATACCGAACGTCACAGGAGTGTCACGGTTGAGGCTCACATCACTTAGTTTGGAAGCCGCCGTACGAGCGACAACCTGATCATGGTCGGTATCACCCGTGATTACAGCACCCAACACGGCGACTGCGTCGATATTCTCTCGGCGTGCAAGCCGATCAGCTGCCAGCGGAGTGTCGTAGACTCCCCGAACGTAGACTGTTTCCGCGAGTTCGGCCGTCCGACTATCGAGCTTTTCAAGTGCCACTGCTTCCATCTCTTCAGCCAACTCCTCGTAAAATTGTGTGATGACTAATCCAAGCGATGTCATTGCAGTTTTTGACTTACCGTAACCCCATATATTCGTTATGGATAACAAATTTGTTATACAGTAATCAAATGACAGGAGATATGCTGCGTTACCAGTTGCAACCGAACACCTGATTCATCCGAATCGACGTGCAATCAATGATGGCCAACTGCTGAATCCATCCTCTGGGCCTTGTTTGAACGCGTGATTTCACGGGTGTGAGTCCTCTATTGTGCGTTCGATGTTGCGGACGGCGGATTTCATGACAAGTTCACGGTATTGACTGAACCAGGTTCTTGACCAGAGCGTATCGCCGTATCTGCATCGGAGTCCGAAAAACACCGATTCAGCGTTCGATCGCTGGTTATACGCCCGATCCTTGATGAGCAAATTTTTCGCCCACCCCCGCATTCCAGGGTCTCGCTTCGGAATCAGCGGCGTGATACTTTCTGGACGCAACCTCGTGCGAATCTCTTCCCAGTCGTAGCCCTTATCGGCAGCGACAGTCGCCAACTCGTCGAGATTCCGCACTAGCACCTGCCAGCCGACCTGTATATCGTGCGGTTATTTCATCGAGCAGTGTTTATCGAGAATCACACTAGTTTCACAATTGATAAGCAGCGTCGTCTTCACCGCCTCAAACGTATAGTCCGTCCGTTTTGTATAGTGCTGGCTGGCCTGGACGCGATCGACACCGGTTGCGTCGATCGCCTGCACATCACCGAGATCATACAGTTCGACGGACTGATCAAGGATCGCTCGCCACCGCTTCATCGGAATCGCCTGCTTTCGCGTACACACCGTCGAGAAGTGTGGGACCGTTTCAGGCATCAATCCGAGTGATTTCGTCACTCTCGGCATCTCGCGGAGGACGTCCATCAGCTTCCGGTACGGATGGCCGAGATACTCTTTCAATCCCTGAACGGCGAGAATCAGCCAGTCAGCGTAACCTTCTTCTCCCGGACGGTAGGCCGGTGCTGGCGTTCCAACGACGGCTTTTTTGGGCGAGCGATACGACCATCTCTGTGAAGCGGGAGGCCTTCGTGTGCACAACGAACCCGTCCCGCATCACTTCCTAGTAGATTTGGTATTTTCTCCGAGCTACTAGCACGGCGATAAGAATTCGATCAGCTCTACACTGCTAACGTTTGAGCGTCTAAACAAGGCCCAGAGGATGGATTCAGCATGACCAACGTCATGGACGCACACTGTTACCGAGATGGGGCCGCTCATCCCCTATCCGTTCTTTAATTCGACTCGAAGAGCGTGATAGGGAATCGTGTCAATATTTTCGACTGCATGGGGGGGCTCTGGCTCCATCCATTCGGTCTCTGGTGGGGATCGCTCTGCGGTCTCATTTGCTTCTCGTTCTGGTGATTCGAATGCGACGTTCTCATCTTCATCGTAGTATCGTATTCGAGCCGCTCGATCAACGAGCATCACGCTCGGCCACCGGTGGGTGTGCATCGGCTCCTTTTCGCCGGGTAGAATGACGACTTCAACGACACGAACCTGTTCATTCTCCATTAGAACGATATGCGAGTCGGGGGCCGCCGTAACTGCGTCGAGTGATTGGGGCCACGGCCAGTCAGATGAATCGTCCACCATATTTGTTTAGATAATTGAAAGCATTACAAGTATTACGATTACAAAAGAGTGTATAGCGGTTGACTAGCGGAAGAGTGGATGACCGATACGCGGCTTGTATCTTGCAAAGACTCAGCAAACTACCGAATCACTGTCAGAAACGGTATGCAAGATACAGAGCATGAGTGCAGTACAACGGCTCTGTTTGTTTCACGCCGAGGACGATGAACCGTCTGCTCACTATACGTGCGAACCTAACGCCGTTTCTTCCATCAGCTAATATAGATGTAGAGAGAATCATGCTGAATACAGGGTTCGTATCTCGCATTAAAAGGACGTTCAAAACGAATGCTCCGGTTCGCTCAATCAGACGGCTCACCGAGCGTCCAGATGCGAATTGAACAGGTCTGGTGGGCCATCGAGGGACTCGGATGTTACTTTGAAACGTAGTTCTCATCGAGAGCGACGACTTCGTTCCGTTTCCGATCGACGAAGAGCGCATCCTGCCATTCACTCTCGTCGGAATCCGTCGCATCCGTATCGTCTTCAAGAGCTTCGAGTCGGGCGACGGTATCGAATTTGGCCGCAGAGAGCGATTCGTGACACCGCTCGCCGATTGCCTCGATTTTGTGTCGTGCTCCACCCGGCACGTAGACGAACTCCATCGGCCCGATTTCGAGCGTTTGATGGCTTCCATCTCCCCGTTCGAGGGTATATCTGGCTCGCCCGTCGAGACACAGATTTACCTCGTCGAGACCCGGGGCGTGTGTATGCCAATCGATCTTTTCGGGGGGCTCCATCTCGAAGTAGAGTAATCTGAACTCGTTCGTTCTGATAACCAGTGGAGTACTCCGAACACCTTCGGAATCCGTATCCTCGGAGTGCTCAGTCCCGATCTTGTACATTGTTTGGTCGGGAAGGTGAGTTCGGGAAAGTTCCTCGGGGGTCAGTTCTGATTTAGGAACCTCGTCCTTTACCATAACTGACCGTTATGTAGAATGACCTTATACTTATACATACAACAGAAAAATGATATACTGTTTGCAGAGTCTGCGAACAGATGATCTACACCGTGCTAATGAGAACCAAAGGAAACCAACTTGCTGCAAAGATCCTCTATATTCAGCAGACCGTTTCTGACGCCTATCCGAGAGGTTGATAGCTGCTCCGGTAACGCCTTTACCTGTATCTATCACTTCGGTCACTTCGAAGGGTACGAGAAGAGTTCTATGACACGCTCACTGTGAGCTGAATGCAGAACTTTGGGCCCGGCCATGGTAATAATTGACACAGTGGTGTGGGTTTATACGGATTTGAGCCGGTATCATCACCTGTCCTGGAGACCCACTGTGGCATCCTGCATACGATCCAACGGCTCTCCAGTGACGTACTCAGCTATCGCCGGCAAAACCCTGGCGTAAGTCAGGGTTTTCGGCCGGCTAAAAATGTGCAGAGTAATCAATAACTGTGCGTAGAGATCGATATTTCACTTCTCAGGATGTCGGCAAAACAGCCCATCGTTGGAATGGATTATATGAGCCCGAAATAGTTCTGAAAACGCGGATGAACGTTTGAGAGTCGCCCCTCAAGAACGACACACCACCACTGCCACCTCCCGTTTAAAGGAGCGACTACACCTTCACTTTTCGAATCGAGAACAACTTGTCTCGGTCAGTTCCCTCTTGTATTGATCGATCATCACCTCAGTAATCGACTTTCATCGAATGCAGCACTTTCGCTGTGTCTCTTGCAGAGACTCGATTAACTACCGATCTGTTGTCAGAAGCGGCGTGCAAGATACAGAGGATGTATGCAGCACAGTCATTTCATATATGGTACGTCATGTGTGGAATAAACTGATATATACTAACCAATTAGGGTAGGTCAAATCAACGCTTGACCTTAGGGAAGACATTTACATATTACTGCCAGACGGATTACTATGAACCGCCGTTCGTATCTTGTTGCCGGCTGTCTTACTTTCTCCAGCCTCGTCGCTGGCTGTACCTCGGATGGGTCTGCAGAACCAGAGTGCCACTTAATGCACGAAGTCGTAGAGTCGTCAGAGGACTACGGTGAGGTCGTTGAAACGTACAAATATGAAGAGTTGAGCAGTGACGCACAGCAGGTTGTTGAAGAGGCCGTCACCAATGGAAGTTATACAACCACGGACCAAAACCTCGAACCGACGGAATTCCGGTACTGGGATACAACGACTGTCTACAATGTCACCTACCAAAACAAGACACACGTACTGTTAACGTATACGGGCGAGGGGTGCGAAAGCCAGTAAATGGGTAGTACATATCCTGTATTGATCGATCGTCCCTCACCTGATTGGCCACCAACCACTGCCCCATTCGCGCTCTGGGGCTTGTTTAAACGTGCGAGATCAGTGGTGATAGCGCCTCACAACTTGTTCGATGTTTCTGACGGCAGCCTTTAGGACGACTTCTCTGAACTTCCCAAACCAGGTTCTCACCCGCACCGTCTAGCCGAATCGATGCATCAACGCAAAGAAGATCGCCTCGACGATCGACCGGCGGTAATACACGTTCTCGTCGTGTCGTGCGTTGTGCGCTTTGTCGAGTGCGTAGAATTCACGATGTTTGATCAACGGGCGGATGCCAGCCTCCCTGAGTTCGTGCCGGAGCGCGTCCCAGTCGTAGCTTTTGTCGGCGGTGGTCGTGGTCAGCTTGGCGAGATTTCTCGTGAGCACCTGCCGTCCAACTTGTGTATCGTGGGGCTGTTTCATCGAGCAGTGGACATCGAGAATGGCACTCGTATCGCAATCGACGAGAGCCGTCCTCTTGATATCGTCAAAGTTGTAGCCGACGCGGAGGACGTAGCGACGGCTGGCTTGATGACGTTTGAAGTCAGTGGCGTCGATCGCCTGGACGTCACCGAGTTCGTGCAGCGAGACAGATGACCGCAGTAACACCCGCCAGACGCGCATTTTGAGATCTTGTTTCTGCGTACAGACAGTGGTAAAATCCGGCAGCTGATCCACCGAAAGGCCGAGTTTCGCGACGATTCCGGGCATCTCGTGCAGCATATCGAGCAGTCGGCGGTAGGGTTGGTTTAGCTACTCTCGGAGGCAATGAATCGAGACGACTACCCAATCAGCATAGCCACCGTCACCCTTCTCTACCGCCGGTGCTGGCTCGCCAGTGACAGCGTTCTGGGACAAATCGACACATCGGTCGGTGAAGCGGGCAAGTTGAGACGGCATACTCGCTGCTTCCTCACTCAATCCCTCATAATCCCAGGCGAGGCGTCAACTGAACGGCGTTTAAACACGGCCAGAGCAGAGTATTCAGTAAGACCTGATCGAACCTCCATATTACTGTCACAAACGACGTGCTGAATCCAGAGCCCGAGTTCAACAGAAGCAGCGCTACGAGCAAGCAGAACACGACCGGTGACAGCGAACTGGTGCGGTCAGCTGATATTCACCTCGATTTATATCGCTTAGATGAGTAATTTGCAGCGATGATAAGAGCGCTGATTTGGCGGCATCAACTGGTGATGTTCGTTCTTGTGGCGTTCGGATGGACGTGGACCTGGGACGCCATCTACTATCTTCTCGGTTGGTGGGAAATCCTTCCGGTCACCTTCCCTCGACAGTGGGGACTCCCGATAGCCGCCGTCATCGTTCTGTGGGCAGGTGACGGATCACTACAGACGTGGAGTGAGAGGACGCTTGATTGGCGGGTTCATCCTGGGTTGTATCTCGTCGCACTGCTCGTCCCGTTCGTGATCACGAACGTACAACAAGTCGTCCGGGCACTCGGTGGCGGAACGCTGGCCTACGCCCCTCCGGCGTCACTGCTCGCTATCGCACTATTCCTTCTCGCCAACGTCGTTCTGTTCGGAGGGGTGGAAGAACTCGGTTGGCGAGGCTTCCTCCAGCCACGGCTACAAGAGCGCACGTCAGTCTTGACCGCGGGGCTCGGAATTGGAGTCCTATGGTGGGCGTGGCACTTTCCGCTGTTCTTTAGTGGCAAAGCGGCCTACTCTCTTGATCTGGTATCGCTACTGACGTACACAACCTTCATCGTCGGAGCAGCGACTGTACTCGGCGCGTTCGTCAACGTCACCGGCGGCAGGGTACTTCCAGTGATGCTGATGCATGCGACGGTCAACGTAGGGGCGCTCTTGGAGGGCGATGGCGGTCTGCTGGCCGGTTCCCAATTGGTCCCCTTGGTTGTCGGCTCGGGATTATGGTGGTTGACTATCGCCGTGCTCGTACTCCGGTACGGACGGACGATGGTGCCGAAATCCTCAGTCGAACCAGTATCGTGACTCGCGTGTGATCGACTCACGAATGCCTCTTTCTCGGGTTTACGCCCTGTCAGCTCTGGTGACAGTTGCTAACCACGCGCCCTGGATCTTGTTTAGACGCTCGAGATCATCCGAGTTAGAACGTAAGCGATTTCTCAATATTTCTGACAACTATTTTAAAGATGAGTTCTCGGAACTGTCCAAATCACGTTCTCAGCTTAAGTGTTGGCCCGAACCGTTTGCGTAACGCGAAGAATATTGATTCTGCGATAGAACGTTGATGGTAGGTTTCGTCACCTCTCGATTGCCGTGGGTTCAACCCCAGTGGGGGAACCCCACGACTTTAGCGGTGGAAGGATATTAGAATTGCCAGAGTCATCGACCGACCCTCAGAGTAGCTCGATAATCTGCTAGTACATGTCCGATACAGCTATTCCTACCGTTGATCCGTTTTAGGAAGTGAAAAACAGACAATGTTTCCTCGAGGCGAGCGCTCTTTGAAGGTGAGTTTCCCACCCAACGAATCAACACACCACTTCATGACCCACAAACCGACCCCTGAACCGTGATAGGTGCTGGATGTCTCGATCCGTTCATCGATTGCGTCGATTTCCATCTCAGGAATCGGTGGCCCATTATCGACGATTTGAATCTGACCTAATCCGCTGACGTTATCGTCATCGACAGTTACAGTGACCTTAGGCGTATCACAATCATTGTGTTCGACAGCATTCCTGATTGCGTGATCAAGTGCATAGGTCAGTCCTTCGTCAGCAGTTACCCACACGTCCGCTGAGGCGTCAGTAGTTAACTCACAGTCAGGATACGCAGCTTGGGCTGTTTTGACACGCTCTCGAGCGACGCGTCGGAGATTTCTCGAATAGCGCTTGGTCACGTCAGGGTCGGTGACTTGTTCGATTTCCTTGATAGAATTGCTCAGGTTACCGACTTCGGTTGCGACATCCAGAATCGTCTGTACCTCCTCTTCGAGGCGGTCGTCTTCAATTGCCGTTTGCAGTTGTTCGGCATATCCGATCAGTACCGACATATCGTTCCGGAGGTTGTGCCGGATTATCCGCGTGAGCAACTGTAACAGGTTTTCTCGAGACTTATATTCAGTAATGTCGTTGATTTGTCCGAGTACATATTGCGACCCATCGATCGTCGTCTCAGTAAGATAGACGTGAGTCCATCGGAATTCCCCGTTAACGCGTTCGATTTGCCACTCGAAGTACGGATGCTCGCCGCTGGCTGCTGTCTGGATGAAGTCGACAACCTCTGCCTGGGTAAACGGGGTTGACGGTGCCGTGTACTCGTCGACCTGTATCGCCCGGAGTTGGGCAGCGGAGTACCCAAATAGACGTTCTGTGTAGTCATTTACGTCGAGTATCTTCCCTGTGTGTGGCTGATAGAGGATAATTCCAACATCCAAATCATTGAATATCGATGGTAACCGTGCTCCCTCACTCTCCATAGTGAATAAGTTCAAATGACAACGAATAAGCTCATAGAAATCGGTAGAAAATACTCGAATTTGAGAGATAAGTTCTACCAATTATCACATTTTGAGTGATGAAAGAAATAACATGAGGTGGCATTAGCAGATTTCGTCCAAGTAGTCCCTCACAATGAGTTCTGAATTAGACCGATCGATTCGATCACTACTTATGCGAACTGATCAAAGTTGATACGAAATCAGCCCCTGGTATTTCCTTGTTGTTCCCGTTCAAGACGTTGACAACCGATCACTAACGAATCGGGGATCTCGGTCGAAGCTGCGTGTAACGCTTCAAGGACGCCAGCGACGTGGTCGAACTGTGAGCCTCGATCTGCAATCAACGGGTCAGTCTCCCAGTAGATGAACTCCTCATCAGCTAACATCGGCAAATGGTGATGGTATCACTCCTGCCGAAGGCGTTCAGAATCAGCAGGGATGTTGGGGGTTTACTGCACTCTCTGGTAACGGCACGGGATTGTCTGATGGGGCATCTAATAACGAGACGATGAGTTGGCGGCGAGGTTCAGCTGAGAGGGCCTTGAACACGCGATCCCGTTCTTCAACTCGACGAGGAGATAGTAGCAACGACCTGGCTGCCCCTTCCCAACTGAATCGTTCCTGCATCATTTTTTAGCGGAACGGTCTTCGTAGAGCGCTACAAGTCGTGCCTCTGTTTTTCGGAGATGATTTGCAGCGGTACTTTTCGAACAGCCCAGTTCATCAGCGATTTCTCGAACGCTAGTCTGTCGAGGGATTTCGTAGTACCCGTGTTCTCGTGCAACGTCGAGTACCTCTTCTTGCCGATCAGTTAGTGCTGTGACTTGTGACTCTCGGTACGCGTCGTATTCACTGAGTCGGTTGACCGACACAGAGAGGTGATCGGGGAGGTTGGCGACTAGGCTCTGAAGGGCATCCTGTTCGCCGGCAACCTCGAATAGCATCTCACCATGAGTGCCGTACTCAATCGGTGGGACGATAAGTAGGTCTGTATCAGTGAGGAGGGCGCGGAGGCGACTGGCGAATCCTTGTGCACTCTCCCGAATATAGACGTAGAAACTGCGGTCGTGGATTGGCGTCACATCGTACTCCTGAACGGATTCCGCGGTGTTGAGTGCTGCGAGGTACTCATCACGTCCTTCCTCAACGTTTCCGGCGATTTGCAGCAAGGTTGTGATGTACTCGGGATTCGAGAAGTTCCAGTGTCGCAGGTACGCTCGTTGAATCGAATCCTGATCAACGAGGAACTGGTGCATTGGGTGTCGCGCTTCAGGCGGGAAGTGAAGCTGTAATTGTAAGTGTCGCATTAGAGGAGTTATCGTCGAGAACCGATAAAAAGGGGCGGACCTGTCCGACAGAACACCGGAGTTCGAGTACCGAAAATGAGTAAATATGAGTAGAGAAGCGAGCTATCCACCTGGTCCACAGGGACTGCCAGTCATCGGGAACACAGTCGATTTGAGCCGCGACATTTTCGCGTTCTTCGAGCAGTTGCGCGACGAGTACGGTCGAGTCGCAAGCTATCAGGTGTTCGGGACGGATGCATGTATGGTCGCCCATCCGGACGCGATTCAGCAGATTCTTCTGGACGATCATGAGGCGTTCGAGAAAGGCGATGTCGTGACACGGAATCTGGATGATGCGATGGGTGAAGGATTGTTCTTGGCAGGCGGCGACCAGTGGCAGATCCAACGCACACAGATGCAACCAGCATTCTACCGAGATCGGTTGAACACGTACGTTCCCGAGATGCATGCGACTGCCGGCGAGCTGGTCACGCAATGGAGTGATGGAGAAATCATCAACGTCATCGATACGATGACGGCGACGACGATGGACGTACTCGGTCGGACGTTGTTCGGGGTAGACGTGACAGAGAATTCAGTGGTCACTGAAGCCTCAGACGCGATTCTCGCCCGGTTCGATACGAGCCGGTTCTGGTCGTTCCTTCCAGACCAACTCCCAACGCCGACGAACCAGCGATATAGGCGAGAACTCGAACAGCTCCAAGCGTTCGTTGATGAGTTGGCCGCACAGCGGCAGGCCCAAGAGCCCGAGAACCGCGGCGACGACCTGTTGTCGATCCTCGTCGGGTTCGTCGAAGCGAATGATCTGACCCGAAAAGAGTTCCGCGACAACATGATCACGTTCCTCTTCGCCGGTCATGAGACGACGGCACTCGGCCTGACGTACACGGCCCTCTGTCTTGCCCAGCATCCAGAGGAACAAGCAACGCTCCGTGCGGAAATTGACGCTGTTTGCGATGGAGAAGTGACTGCCGACGACCTCCCGAAACTCGACCGAACAGCAAATGTGATCGATGAGGCGCTGCGCCTCTATCCACCCGTGTACATGTTCTTCCGAGAAGCGATGCGAGACGTGAAGCTACAGGGATACGAGATTCCAGAGGGGACGACGCTGGTCTTGCCTCAGTGGGTCGTCCACCGTGATCCAGCATGGTGGGATGACCCAGAAACATTTCGTCCAGATCGGTTCGTCGGCGACACCGATCGCCCAGAGTATGCGCACTTTCCGTTCGGCGGCGGGCCGCGTCACTGCATCGGGATGCGGTTTGCGAGGATGGAGATGAAAACCGTGCTTGCAACGATCCTCAGCGAATACACGTTCGAACTTGTGTCTGAGCCGGAGCCAGACCTGATCGCCAGTACGAACCTCAAGCCCAGTGGACCGATCAAACTCAAACTCCGTGAGCGTAGTGAAGCTAACGAGGTGATCCCCTGACTGAGAACCGAGTTGTGTTTCGAGGCAGTTGGCGGACAGTGACCGGATTCGCGGTAGCGTTCGCCGTTGTGACTGCAATCTGGGCTCCACTGACTGCCGCGGTCGCTGATCTCTCAGCGTGGATCGGATTGGTGACCGAGGTCAGCAAATTCGCGGTTCCTGTTGTTATTTTTGCGGCCTCAATCGTCGTCTACTCCGCACCCGGCAATCCAGTCGGACAGGCGAAGTTCAGCACACACTAAATGAACTACGCGGTCATGTCAGAGTCGACGTGACCGGCTCAATGGATGTAGTCAACGACGGTTATCCTCCCTTCCAGAACATCAACGGGAGATAGTCGATAGGAGATCCGCGAACCCTACGTTCCACGACATATCAAGTGATAGAAGGAGCGTTTTTATTGTTTTGTTGACGGAATCGGATATGATCAATACTGACCACGCGGCTGACCTCCGAGCAAAGACGGTTCGTCCCGGGTTCATGCACCCGGACTACGATGGGTATTGTATCACCCGTGTTCCAGGCACGGCAGCCGCCGCACTCGACGCCTCCGTGGGTCCAACATTGCCCGAAGACGTCTTCATCGGTGTCAATACGGACGTTTCTAATGTCGTGGTTCTGTTCGTTGATGCTTACGGCTTTGAGCAGTTCCAAGAGACGTACACTCATCACACGTTTTTTGACCGCATAGCACGCCGAGGTCGCGTGACGCCCGTGACGAGTGTCTACCCCTCGGAGACGCCTGCCTGTGTCCCGACCTTTCACACCGGGCTCCAACCGGTCGAGCATGGCCAATTAGGCTGGAATATCTATCTTCCTGAGCGTGACCTCGTTGTCGAATCGCTGCTGTTCCAGACAAAACGTGGCGAGCAGATTGACCTCGCCGAGACTCTTCTGTTCGCTGGTGAGCCGATCTATCCTCAACTCGAAGCAGCGGGCATTGACACGCACGTCATCGAACCGTTCGATTCCAGCGACGACCCTAAGACGGCCGGCGCGACGACTCATACCTACACTTCTCCTGCTGAGTTCGCGCTTCGGCTGCGGCGTGTCCTCGAACACGGCTCCACCCCGACGTACTGTTATGGCTACACCCCCCCTCGTTGACGCCGCCGGGCATGCTGAAGGCACACGTTCGGAACTGCACAGCGCCGAACTGAACTGCCTTTCGGCAACGCTCCAGCGTGAACTCTGTGATCGTCTCCAAACGGATGTTGCCGAAGAGACGTTACTTCTCTTTGTTGCTGATCACGGTCAAACCGACAGCAGGCCCGATGAAAACGTCGACAATGAGTTCTGCGAGCGTATGGGTGAACACGATAGTGGGTCACTCGGGGAACAGGCGTTCGAATCAACTCCTCGCCGCAGGTTCCTGGCCGGTGCTGCGGGTACGTGCCTCCTTTCAGGAATCGGCACCGGGATAGCTACCGGTGGCCAAAGTGACGGAGACACAGAATCGAGTGCAGGTGAAGAACTGTGGCGAGTCGATTACGAAACTCCGGATCCCCTTGGTAGACCGTACTTGTCATCCGTAGCGGATGGTTCCCTCTTTGTGAGTAACCTCGATACCGTCCATGCACTGTCCGCATCGACGGGCGACGAAGAGTGGCAATTCGGCGTTGACGACACGGAGTTTCACGATCAGCCCATCGTGGTCGATGGCACCGTCTATGCTACGAGTCACGTTTTCTCCGATCGGGACGTAGAAGACACTGCAGTGTACGCGCTGGATGCAGACACGGGCGAACAGAAGTGGCAGTTCGACGACTACGATGTGACCGTCGCACCGATACACGTGGCGGAGAACACCGTCTTCATCCCCAAGCAATTTTGCGTCACTGCAGTGGACGCGGACACCGGAGACCACCGATGGGACTTCAAGGTTGGGTACGGGATAGAAACCCGTCTCAAAGTCAAAATGGACTCTTTCGCCGAGACGGACTCCGGCACGTTCTACGTCGCTGATATCGAGGGGAACGTGTTTGCCGTGGACGTGGCTAGCGGCGAGGAAGAGTGGCGCGCCGACGTCGGCATGGGAGTGACGACCGACCTCTCGGTGGTCGATGACACGCTGTTCCTCGGAGCGGTCGACAGTGAAACTGATCAGCCGAGCAACTTCCAGTACTACGTTTCCGCGCTGGACGCGACCACCGGCGAGGAACGGTGGCGATTCACGGTGAATTCGGAACCGGACACCGAAAGGCCGGAACTTGAGTTCGTGACCGTGTTCGACGACACTCTGTATGTCGGGACGGACGATTGCTACGACCATCCCACGTGTGCAAACCTGTACGCCATCGACGCGGAATCGGGAGAGGAAAAGTGGCAATTCGCGGCGGACAATTCCGTCGACACAGTGACCAGGGCAGATGGCACGCTCTTCGTCGGAACTGCGCTCGGGGAAGGCGACGAAGGCGTCGTTCACGCGATTGAGCCGGAGACGGGGACGGAACGATGGAGTTTCCACGCCGGTTATTTTTTGTTGTCGCCGATAACCGTCGTTGAAGATACCCTCTTTACTGCCACCCAAACTAACACAGACTACGAGGACGCCTATCGGTTAAACGCACTGGATACGGCCACCGGCGAGGAACAGTGGAACTTCGTTACCGATTCCAACATAAGCGAGCCGAGATTCGCTGATGGTTCCGTCTTCTTTTCAGCTGACCGTGCAACAGTGCACGCACTGGATGCGGGCGTAGAGGGGTCAAACGAAGATACCTCGAACTGACGACGATTCAAGCGGGCCCCGAAACGACCACAAACCCGGCCAGCGACGTACTGCAGTCGTCGGCACCGCCTCGCTGGATCCGGATTTGGAACCAGTCGCGGTCTCCCATACGATCAGCCACGGTGGCTCGTCGGTTTGACGGTGGCCCAGCCATCCTCTGTATCTTGCACGCTATTTGTGATACTTGATGAGTAGGTTTGGCGAGAGATGCAAGATATAAGGCGCGAATGTAGTACGGATTTAAAGTCGATACCGATGATACACGGATGCGATCAGGCCGCACACGCGAGTTCGATGTGTCGCCACCGGAACGGCAACATTGTCGGGCTCCGAACAGTGGTTTTTTCTAACTGGTCTCCAACGTGTCGTGTAAATACCGCCCGCTGTGCCTTCCAATGCCCGTCAATCGACTTACTCTCGGCCTATGGTTGCGAATATGCGTCGCGAGTGTCATTGCCGTTGTTGGTATCGTGACATTGCTCACAACTGAGTTTGTCATCGCCTCGTTGATGGCAGCTGCGTTCATCATAGTACTGCCAGAGTTCGCCTTAGCCATCTTTGTACTCGCTGTTCTCTCGACTATGGTACTCATCACCTGGACCGCCGTCGGGGCCCTGTATCGACGGTTGATGCCCGCTCCCCTGGTAGTCGGTCGAATCGACCACGACGGGATGGCAGAGGCGTTCGAGCCGGTTGTACGCCGGTTAGCCGACCCACCGATGCCGCTTTCGCGACGTAGGGTCCCGATCGCCATCGGTGGCTCGTTCCTGGCGTTCGCCGGCTACGTCGCGATCGAGGCCCTCCCGCCGGTTACGCCGGTCATACTAGGGATCACCACCGGTGTTATCGCCGTCGGTTATGGGACCGCACGGCTGGTGTACGACGAGTGGGCCGCTGACGGGGCTGTCCACGACGACCTCGCGGACCTCGCTGATGTCCCCGAAACCGACGCTCAAAACGGTGATCGAGGCGGTAATCAAATGACGGCTCGAACCGACCTCCAGCAGCGAATCGACCGGCTGGCCAAGCAGGCAGCTGCGCCAGCCCCGACGGTCGAACTCGGCCGCTCGCGAACACCAGTCGCGGCCGCCGTCGGCTACCGTCCCTCGTCGTCAACTATCGTCGTCTCCCGCGGGCTGTGTGACCGACTCGAGGATCGAGAACTCGATGCCGTTCTCGCCCACGAACTCACCCACGTGATCAACCACGACGCCGCAGTGTTGACGGCGCTGTCGCTTCCCGCGGCGAAGGTTGAACCGCTGGCCGAGGAGGATCCCGACCCGAGAGTGGCAGGACCTCACACGGGATTTCTACTCTTCCTCGCGGTTCCGATTATGCTCGTCACCTCCCTCGCCGTCACCTCACTCGCGCGCTACCGCGAGTACGTCGCCGACCGGGGAGCCGTCGCGCTCACCGGCGATCCCGCCGCGCTCGCAAGCGCTCTCGAAACGCTCGATCGAGAGACGGGTCGGCGACCAGATGGCGACCTCCGGAGCCACCGTTCGACGGCGGCGTTTTCGATCGTTCCGCCTCCGTGGGAGGAGTATCGCTTTTTCGACCGGAGTCGTCGGTTCGTCCGCCGCCGGCTGTTCGGTACCCATCCCCCCACCCAGACTAGACTCGAGCGTCTTCGGAAGCGTATCTCTGGTTAATAGGCCGGGCGATGACTCTCGCCGAAACTGTCGCCGGCGAGCACGGGTTGGACTCAAGGATTCTTTGGCAGACAAGGTAGAACGAATCGGCCTTGTTGAAACCCTCAGTCGGTGCTAGGTTTTCACCAACGCTGCTGCATAGGCAGCGCGAATGCACCACAAGACGAGAGCCGATCTACGAAGGTAGTGATCGCTCAGTATAGGTGGTCGGAACGCACTTGATTTCTATAAAACCAGAGTTATACAGGAATATTTGGAAAAGAATTTTGTTTACCTGGGCCGGAATTGAGAACTTCAGAATGACGCTCATGCTACTGATAGGAGCGCCAGTCTTGTAGCGGTTACTCCCCTACAGTCCGGTGGAGTGTGGAACGGATGGTTGTCGTTGAGCCCTGCACGTAGCGCATCCATCGATACTTCTCATCAATTGAGAGTTTTAACAGAGCCGTATTCCAGTGTAACAGAGTGACATACAACTCCTGCGTTTTCAAGGATTGTTGCAGTAGATAGATAGAGTGCTTCAACAAATGAATTACACAGAAGTTGTTAGAGACGGAATCTTGGATAGATAGGAGGAATCAACATGAATATCACATCTCATCTGAGCCCTCTAAGAAAGTCGGGGAGTGTCTCGGCAAGTTCAACTGCTTGCTCACCGGAGTTACGGACCGTGAATCTGACGATGATCATGCCCGCCTCGTCCGTGTACGGAACACTCTTGAGGGTTTTGGTCCCCTTCCAAATCCCGGAGACTTCGACCAGCCCATGCCCTGTGTGATCATAGGATTCTCCCCGCTCAATTTCCCGGCCAGAAACGGCTACCTTATCGGATTTGGCTAGAGAACTAGTACTATCCGCCGCTGTCTTTTGTTTCGTCCCGTCCACAGATTGGCTGCTTTCGTTCAGTTGAGTAGGATATCGTGAATTGCTCATTATTGGGCGCTACTTTGAATCCACATTTAAACCCCCAAAACGATAGCACAGAATTGCACCGCCTCACGCTACGTTTCGCCCAATGAGACGGTTTTAGAGAGGTAGCAGAAACAATCCCACAAATCCGAACCACTATTAGCGGATGCCATAGAGCGCTTCATTACCGATTCTTCTATCTTAACCGATAGTGCGACTGGTGGGATACGGTTTGAGTTTACAGATGTTATCGACATTACTCGCGATTAAGTAGTTAGACCACGAATAGCAACTGTTCGAGCGTATCCGGTACGTGAAAGTGGCCACCTCGAGGGGATGAGGTGGCTAGCTGTCAACTGGATCGGGCTAAAGTCCGAACGGTCTGTCTCCTCGCCTGTCAAGAGGATCAGACCAGAGTTAAGATCAATATTACATACAAAGAGTGTTGACCTGTCATATTCAAGGCCGGTGTGAAAATGCAACTCTCTACAAACCAGTGGCTCGCAGGCACAGACACGTAGATCGCTGAGTAACAGCCGATCTGAAAGGTATTTTATCACAGCCCCGACGCGTACTCTGGCTCTGGATTAGTGGGGTGTCGTCGGCTCTTCGTGGATCTGTCGGATCTGCTCCCTGTAATTCTTTAGCTGGTACAAGCTAGGTGACTTCTCATGGGAACAGATCAATTGAATGTGTGTCTGTGACAAACAAGCGTATTTCCCTTGCAATATCAGGTCATTTGAGTAATCACCTGAATTTGGTCAGTCGATTAGGTACACTCAAGGGAGCAAGTATGTGATTCGGTAGGCATCTGTTGCTACCCACGCATACGGCACTCGGCGATGAGTCTCCATAAAGTTCAATCACACTCATTCTAGTCAAGGCCAGAAGAGAGAAGAGTCGTTGATCCGCTGGGAAGCAGCTCAACGTGAGTACAGACTTTGAAGAGAAGAAGTGTGAAATTGACTCTTCGATACCGAATTCGATACAGGCTTATCTCGCCCAGTGAGACAGTATGCGAGAAACCGAGTTAGTCGCCGAAGTCAGCGTAAATTCGAACCACCCCATCACCGAAGACAGCGATTTCGAATCCGGCGTATTGAAATTGAACCTGATCGAGTGCAGAGGATGATTGCGACGTAAACAGGGCGTTCAGCGCGTCGGGGTCAATTGCTGTCTGGAGTGGCGGCAAGTCAATCGGACCCGTGCCAGTGACCTCTGCAACCGCAGAGACGACAGCATAGACTGGCGTGTTTGTACTGTCCTCTCCCCACGTCGTACTGGCTGAGACTCTCTTGTTAGATGAAGACTCGCTCATGGTTACGTATGCACTATCAGTTGACATAACCCCTCGTATACCGGTTTGTCGTAAAAGGTTTGCCAAAGCAGATTGGGTTGTACAAATCAATTGTTCGTGCCCTTGGTAAAAATCCAGACACTGCAGCCAGTCAACGGTTCGATAATTCAGCCGTGATGTCACAGCCCGTACCCGGATAGCTGGGCCATCACAGCGCCTACTCAGTCGCCGGCAGCGTAAATCGGAAAGTCGTCCCCTTGCCGGACTCGGAGTCGACCCAGATCTCGCCGCCGTGACGCTCGACGATTCGCTGGCACAAGGCGAGTCCGATCCCCGTCCCGGCGTGCTCGTCGCGACTGTGAAGACGCTGGAACACCTCGAAGATACGGTCGGTCTCCTCGGAGTCGATGCCGATTCCCTCGTCGCGAATGGAGATTTCCCACTCTCGACCAGCCGCTTCAGCGTCGACATGGATTCGCGGAGGCTCATCGCCGCTGTACTCGATCGCGTTGCTCAGGAGGTTCTGGAAGACCTGCTGGAGTTGGCGTTCGTCACCCCGTACACGAGGGAGAGGGGCCACTGTGAGTTCGGCATTACTCTCTTCGAGTTTCACGTGCAGGTTGTCGGTTGCATCGTCAAGGACATCTTCCAGTGCAACCGGCTCGAGTGGCTCACCCTGCGTGTCGATCCGCGAGTACTCGAGAAGGCCGTCGATCATCTCGCGCATCCGATCGGCTCCGTCAACAGCGAACGCGAGAAATTCTTCACCATCTTCGTCAAATACGTCTTCATACCGTCGCTCGAGCAACGAGAGGTAACTCGAGATCATTCGAAGCGGTTCCTGGAGGTCGTGGGAGGCGGCGTAGGCGAACTGCTCGAGGCGTTCGTTCGATTCCTCGAGTTGCCGACGGTACTCCGTGCGTTCGGTGATGTCCTGGATCAGCAACATCCCCGCGTAGATGTCGTCGGCGCCGTCTCGAACGGGAAGGGTGTGCGCCAGCAGGTGGCGGTCGTGGTACTCCACTTCGAACGTTCGCGAGTCGCCGTCGAACACGGCGCGGAAATGGGGTTTGATCTCTTCGACGAGGTCGTCGGGGTAGCGTTCGTAGATCGAGACGCCGACGATCTCGTCCGGTGGAATCTCCAGTTCGCTCATTAGCTCGCCGCCGGCGACGGTGTAGGTAAGGTCCTCGTCATAGAGACCGACCGCCCCGTTCGGGAAGTTCTTGACAAGCGTCCGGTAGCGGCGCTCGCTCTCCACAAGAGCTCGCTCACGTTCCTTGCGCTCGGTGATATCTCGGACCACGCCGACGCGGTTCTCCCCCTCGTCGGCATTGAACGACGCAAACGTCACTTCGACAGGGACGTGGTCGCCGTCTGCCGTCTCCACGGTCGTTTCCAGCGTCGGATTGGCTGTCTCGTCGGTGGCCATCGCTGCCCGCATTTCAGCGGCCTCCTCGATAGCCGCCTCGTCGATAAGACGAGTGGCGTGGGCGCCGCGTAGTTCCTCGCGAGTGTAGCCGGTCAACGAGGCGAACGCGTCGTTTACCATCGTGTACCGCAAGTCGTCGTCGGCCACGTAGATGCCGTCGTTGATCGTTTCGACGATGCGCTCGTACTTAGCGAGCTCTCGGGTCCGTTCCTTTCGCTCCGTGACGTCGCGGCCGATCCCGGCCAGCACCGGCGTTCCGTCGGGGTCCTCGAGTCTTGTTGCGACGAACTCGTACGGGATTCGGTCACCCGCTTTGGTCAGGATTCCTGCCTCGACGCGAGTACGCCCGGTTGCGAACACTTCGTCAATCGCGGCCGCGGTCGACTCGTGATCCTCCTGGCTAAAAAACTCCACCGAATGCATAGATCCGATCTCTGCGTCCGAATAACCGGTCACTTCGGTCAGGGCCTCGTTCCAGCGCTGGAACGTGCCGGATTCGTCGATGACGTAGAATACGTCGTCGACAGCGGCGAGGATGCCGTCGGTGTACTCCTTGTATCGCCCGAGCCGTCGTTCGCGCTCACGCAGTCGACGTTCCGTCTCAGTACGATCGATCGCCGCGGCGAGGACGTTTGCGATGTTCGTGACGAAAGTAACGTCACTGTCAGTAAACTCGCGGTGGCTTGTCGTGTGGACGCCAAAGACACCCCACGGGTCGTCGACAGGCCCGATAATGACGCTGATTCCGCTCACGACGTCGTGTTCGGTCAGCAGCTCAGGGCCGGAAAAGCGCTCATCCGTACGGAGGTCGTCGACGATAACCGGCGCTTCGGAAAGCAGGGTATAGCCCGCCTGTGAATCCAGATTGGTGGTGGCGGTCGCTGAACCTACGACCCCATCATGCCAGCCGACACCCTCCCTGAGCAGGACAGCATCGCCGTTGGGGTACAACTCGAGTACTTTCGCATACTCGGCGTCGAGAGACTCGGAGACGGCGACCGCAGTGTCGTGCATCAACTGGTCGAGATCGTTCGTCCGGAGGGCCTGTTGTCCGAGTTCGGCGACGACTTCCTGTTGACGTATCTGTGGGGTGGGTCCCGTATCGGTCTCGGAAGTCGAATCCATTTTGAGTGTGTTACTCAAGTGACGAGGGTAAAGCCTTCTATATTGCTTTGCGAATTCTTCATTAAATCATTTTGATACTACATCACCCTTTTGAATTGGTTCTGGCCATTTTCGTGATGGGAGCCACCGTGTATCTCCTCGGGAAACTGTACGAGTAAGCCGGTGACTCGAGGGGTCAGGTACGTGGATCGGTAACAGAGGACGGCCACCTGGGGAGTAGCCGGGTTATGGTGGTGCGATTTCCGTCCGCTTCGATGCCTAACGGTCTGTATCCTCTGGCATGGAAAGGTATCAGACCGGGCTGACCTCCACCAATGAGTGACAAGGTTGTTGGCCCGTCGTATTCATGCACTGCTTACTCACGGTGTCATGCCCTCGATTTCAGCACGGAGAAGCAGTTTTACTCACGGAGCTGACGCTCGCCGCACGCCGAGCGCTCGAAAATGGAAGTGTTGCCGCCGTTACACGCTGGTTTGAATTTTCTGAAATGCTTTTTCGCCGAGCCATAGGCGTGACACTGGTTCCGGAGGTGTACGGAGTGGTGAAACGGGGTCATTGGAACCGATCTTCACTTCTGAGCTGGGATACCGTCATCTCGAGTTTCAATCGAGGTCGAGCCCATGTATCGACCGCCGAATAACACGTCGACAGTCACGAATTGGACGACACATGCGTCATTCGCCTTCTACAGTTGCCAGGCCTCCCTCCAGCAAGTGCCGTTAATGGGCAAGGTAATCTTGCGGCGCAAGGAACGCGCTCCACGCTCAAGAGTTGGTTGATAGATTGAAAACGGACGTTTCGTCCCCTCATCCCTCCTGTTGATGGCAGTGGAACCTTGATAACAGAGATTGGTGAGTTTGGGTAAGGCGAGCCAAGACGGCCAATACGGTTACGTTCACTGAGACCAATTCTCTACCAGCGCGAGGGAGGGGGTTAGTCGTTGCCAACGTCGCCCTCATAGCCAACCAGCTACCACATCATTGTTTCCTCCGCGTTATTCCTATCCATTGACTCTGTTGAAATCCTTGACCGATGATAGGTATCTGTGACTGTGCTGAATACAGAGCGCAGGCCGTGTTTAGACGCCGCTCAGTTGACGTCTCGACCGGGATTATGTGGAGTTGAGCGAGGAAGTAGCGAGTATGCCGTCTCAACTCGCCCGTTTCACCGACTGCTGCGTCGATTTGTCCCAGAACGCTGTCATCGACGAGCCAGCGCCAGCGATTGAGAAGGGTGATGGCGGCTACGCTGACTGGGTAATCGTCTCGATCCACTGCCTCCGAGAGTACCTGAACCAGCCCTACCGCCGGTTGCTCGACATGCTGCACGAGATGCCCGGAATCACCGCGAAACTCGGACTTTCGGTGGATCAGCTACCGGATTTCACGACCGTCTGTACGCGGAAACAGGATCTCAAAATGCGGATCTGGCGGGTGTTACTGCGGCTGTCTGTCTCACTGCACGACCTCGGCGATGTTCAAGCGATCGACGCGACCGGGTTCAAACGCCATCAAGCCAGCCGTCACTACGTCCTCCGCGTGGGCTACAATTTTGACGACATCAAAACGACGGCGCTCGTCGATTGTGACACCAGTGCTATCCTCGACATTCACTGTTCGATGAAACAGCCACACGACACACAGGTTGGACGGCAAGTGCTCAGGAGAAATCTGGCACGACTGACCACGATCACCGCCGACAAAAGCTACGACTGGGACGCGCTCCGGCACGAACTCAGAGAGGCTGGCATCCGCCCGGTGATCAAACATCGTGAGTTCTATGGACTTGACAAAGCGCACAACGCTCGCCACGACGAGAACGTCTATCACCGCCGCTCGATCGTCGAAGCGATCTTCTTTGCGCTGAAGCATCGGTTCGGCGAGACGGTGCGGGCGAGAACGTGGTTTGGCCAGTTCAGAGAGCTCGTCCTAAAGGCTGCCGTCAGAAACATTGAGCAAGCCGTGAGGCTCTGAAACCACTGATTTCGCGCGTCTAAACAAGACCCAGAGCGCATATTTGGCACGGAGGAGACGGTGTTCCAGTCTCAACTGAACCGGGACAGACAGAGGGACAAAGTAACGATTTCGGGGGTCTCATTATTCGGTTCTTCCCGGAATCACACCCTTCGCAGATCTTTTCACTTGCAAGCAATAGGCAGTAGCCCTTACTTCCCCTTCGTTGAAACACATGCAAACAGTTATTCATCTCATTTCAGGTGACGAGGGCGAACAAGAAACAGCACTGGCTATTGCCAGAAACATCTTAGACGATGAGACTGGCAGTATCGACGACGTTGCGGTTGTCGTTCAGGCAGGTGCAGTGGAGGCGATCCAAACCGGCCAAGAGAGCGAGAAGCAAGTCCAGGCCCTATTGGACGACGGTGTCTCATTCAAAGCCTGCAGCAACACACTGGAAATGATGGATCTTGACGAATCCGACCTCGTTACCGGCGTTGAGACCGTCCCAGAGGGCGCCGTGGAAGTTACGCGGTTGCAAACAGAAGGATACGCCTATATGCGGCCGTAGTGAGCTTGCGAAACTCTACTTGATTTGGGTAGGTTCACAACAGCCGTCTACAGCTACCTTATTCAGCCCAGGGTGAAAAGCAGTCGCTGTCGTGATGGATACATGCTCTATATGCAGCAGGCACCTCCTGCCAATTTCTAAGTGCTTCAACAAAATCTATCCACTCTAACTACACGACCTGCTCATGGCTCAAACTGGCCTAGTTAGGCACTGGCTCTCTAGCCAGCATATCGGTCATCAAGACACCCGTGAGTACCATATCACAGGTGCGCTGAACAGTATAATCTCGAAGTCACCGACTCTCGTGGTCGACGTCGGCTTGAGTGTGCTCCTCGAGTAACCGTTGAATCCCGGCTCGGATCGCCTGGCTCCGGGTGTGGTAGATATCGGCGTCGACGAGCGCTTCGAGCTGTTCATCGGTCGCACGGAATGTGACCCGATCGAGCGTCTGACGGGTCTCCAAGCGGGAGTGAGCCGGTTCGGGAATGACGTCATTGGAGGACTGCGATACCATCGTTACCGCCCCTCCCATTCGAGGTTTGGAGACCATACTTCTCTCGTGATGTGAGCGACGCAGGTACTCTCGGAGACCATGTAGATGGAAGGGCATCGACGGCAAAAAGGACTCGCGTAGTATGGTGAAAGTGAACCTGGCTCGTGTTCATCGATGCACTAGTATCAGACCACACCCCGTTCGCATAGTCGCCCGGGCGGTCCTACCGCTGTAGGTCTGATCATGCACTTCACCCACCAAAATTCGGGCCAATATAGTCTCCCATTAGCTGTGACCTCCACTTTCGTCCCGAGGCGGACTGTTTCAACCCACTACAGCGAACGAGCGCGTATGCTCTCGTGCGAGTGGCGTGACTGCGACCGGACCTCCGACTACCGGTTCAACGTCAAAAACCGCCGACGGGTTACCCAGCGCGTCGAGTACTTCTGTGAGCGTCACGCTCTCGAGCGGATCGAGGAGGCTAATCGAGACGCATGGCTCGAGATTATGTCGTCGACGAAGCGGTAGGATAGCTTATTATCTGACGTTAGTGGATCAGTGGCACTGTCTAGTTCTGAACATCCTCGGCTGGCACTTTTCCATCAAGAGATTGATGCGGCCTCTGGCGGTTGTAGTAATGTACAAACTGTTCAATCAATTCGCGTGCGCTGGCCTGACTGCCGACCCACGATTTATGGAAACGGTCGGTCCGCATTTTGAGGGTGTGAAACCACTTTTCGATGAGGTTTCGGTCGGTGTAGTTCACCCGATTGTTCATTCCTAATCGAGCAAGGGAAGTCCGATATTCGAATTGATCGACGAAAAATTCAGCATCTGAGAGACCGTGTTTCTCGCGGAGTCCATGCAGAAATGCAGTCGCCAGATCGGTACCGTGCCGACCGAACAACGCGACGTCGAGAATCAACTTTGTCTCGATGTCTATTGCAGCGTACAACCAAGACCAGTTGCCGTTAATCTTGACAGCGGTCTCGTCGACAGCGACCCGCGACGGCGATGCCGTCGCGGGTCGCATTCACTGTCAGCCAGCCGAGGTACCCAATTCCAAACCGTGCCATGAGAGCGTTAAACGCCTAATTCAGCGAGAATCGCTGTTGTCTCCCGAGGCAAACAACCGGTCTGGTGGAGCCGAACGGCGAACGCCCTGACGCAATCGCCGTCCGCTCGTTCTCCCAAGATTCTTCTAATCTGGACTCATAGCTCTCGTTGAGCAGGTCTGCGAGCATTCTAGTCAATTCATTCAACGACCTGCTCACTTCTCAAACTGGCTCAACTAGACAGTGCCTGCTCGTCCCTCAAACTGGCCTAACTAGACACTGCCACCTACACAAGTACCCCTGATATATAACACATCACCAACCCAATCGTCGTGGGGCGACACTGATTACGAAAATTTAAAGCTCGTCGCTTCCGTAAGCACGGTTTCAACCTTGTCGTTGATCGGCTTCTTCTCGAGTCGCTGGTGCGATTCGGACTGAGTTCAATCAGAATCGATATACCCTCTGGGGAAAGATTGAAATGTTAGTAAAATATAGGGGAACCAGTTGAAATGAGGACAGAATCAGAGGATCGCGATGTCATCGTTATCGGCGGTGGGGTCGTTGGTTGTGCGATCGCACACGAACTCGCATCCGATCACGAAGTCCTCATCCTTGAGAAGGGGCAAGTCGCTAGTGGGGCGACGGCACTCGCTGCTGGAATTATCGGTCTCACGAACGTCTACGATGATGTCCCTACCCTTGCGGGGTATGTCGCGTCGTTCTTCGAGGCTTTCGACGGAACGGGTGATTTTCAGTACACTAAACGAGCTCGTGTCGGTCTTGTGCGGCCCGAAGACGAATCACGGGCCCGGAGGGAAGCGAAGGAGAAAGCTGAGCAGGGCGTCAAAGCGACGTACCTCAATACGCCAGCGTTGCGCGAGAAGTATCCCCGGTTCGACACCTCCGAAATAGTTGGTGCCGTGGAATACGGTGCTCGTCCCGGAGAAGGCTGGCTGGACCCTTACACATTTGCAGTGACGCTCAAACGAGAAGCAGAGGCGGCGGGCGTCGAATTTCGGACCGGAACGGTTGTGACCGACATTGACGTCGCTGATGGCGCCGTCACAGGCGTCAAGACGGAGTCAGGGACAATTCGAGCACCGACGGTGGTCGTGGCCTCTGGGTGGCGGACGCCCGGGCTGTTGTCGGATCTCATGACGTTACCGGTCCGGCCGTACCAAACCCAATGTATAGTCCTCAAACCGGAACGACGATTGAACGGCGACGTTCCGATGGGGTGGGTCAGTGGCGAACACATTTACTTCCGGCCCGAAGCCAATGGTCACCTGCTCGTTGGCGGCTGGTCATTCGCGATCGACGATCCTGTGGCCGCGAGTTCGGACGCGAGCGAAGAGTTCAGACAGCACGTCGCAACAGTTATCCCTGACGTCTTCGACGGTATGGACCGAGCGAAGTTCGTAAACGGGTGGGCGGGGGTTGATGCAGCCACACCCGACCAGCGGCCGATCGTCGACGCGTCGGACGAGGGTCCCGAGGGGTTAATCGTAGCCACGGGCTTCCACGGACGCGGCGTGATGACGTCCCCCGCAGCAGCACGCGCCGTTCGATCGCTGCTGACCGATGAGGATGCGCCGTTTTCACTCGAACCGTTTTCTCTCGATCGGTTCGATTCGCGTTCACCGGATTTCGAATTCCGAAGCATCAGTGACCACTGACAATGTCACGCCAACTCGGGATGTATACATTAGCCACAAATATATAGATAATAAGATGTCAAAACAACATGCGAAATAAACCCATATCAAAGGCGACAATGTAGAACGCTCTCCAGTTACTGTTTCGGCAACTGTAGATATTATCTAGCTGGGGATTTGAGGGACGAGGAGGTGGTGGTGAGAAATGTTCATGCCACTCACCAACTTGCCCAGAAAGAACTTAGACATGAATTATGATAAGATTTGGGAGAACGAACACCATCGTGTTAAGTTAATCGAAGTAAACTAGGTAACAAAAACTTGGAACTGCGTTTCGGCAGTTGCTGGATCGACGTGACTAAAACATATTATTGAACTAATAGAATTGTATTTTCCTCATTTTATATACACGTTTAATGACGTTCTGATTTCCGTTTGATCGAGTCGAGATCGGAGCCCAGATCGGTACAATTCAGTCGCTAGATAATGCTCGTAATTGATGAGAAACACAACATCGATGACGCCGTGTTTCTCACGAATCTCGTAGGGAAACGCTGGATCACTACTGTTGTAGTCGCCGTAAAGAGCCTTATATGCAGAAATACGTTCGTTTCCGGATCGACGACTGCGTACAGCCAGAACTGCTGTCCGTCGATTCGGATTACCGTCTCGTCAAGCGCGACATGGTTCGGACTCGCCCCACTGGCCAGTTGTAGACCGGTCTTTTGCACCCAGCCGTGGACAGATTTTTCGCAACCGTTTGACACCGAACTTTTCAAGTTCAGAGATGGTATTTAGAAATGATGATTCTGCAAGATGCAGTCGAATACCCAACTCCATCAATTAACGCGGTGTCTGTTCTTGCTCCATAACGTCTAGTTCGATCGAGTCTCTACGACCACTGAGGCGAGTGTTTTTCACCATAGGACAGCTGAAAATCCCTCTCCTCACCCTTCAGCCTTCACTAAACACGTCCCGACTGGGCTAGTGAAACGGGGAAAATGTGCATGCGAAAACGCACCTACACGAATTCGTCGCTGTCGTAGGATTCGATATCGCTACGCGGACATTATGTGAGTCGGTAGATGGTATGAAAGTCGAGTTCAAAGAGATCATATGGATGACATTACAATCTTATGTATGTAACGATAAAGGTCTCCGAGGCCGCTTCCTCGAAGAACACAACATCAGCGACAGCCATGCTGCCGATTTGGACGGAATCATTCGAGCGAAAGCTGGACGTGGATTTCGTGTGCTTTATCCTTGAGGATTTCAGGTACCTCCGCATCGAACTTCTCCCCGTTGAGGCGGCTGACCGGGCCAAACACGCTCAATCCACCGATCACGCACCCAGATGGTCCGAAAACAGGCACCCCGACCGCGCGCAACCCCTCGATCTGTTCGGAGTCGTTGATTGCATGTCCCTGGTCGCGCACTACCGTGAGTTCCTCAAGGAGCGCCTCCGGATCCGTGATCGTGTTACGGGTGAGTTCCCACAGGTCTTGGTTGTCCAGAAAGGAGTCGAGGCGATTTTCATCCCACTGAGCGAGGATTGCTTTGCCGGCCGCGAGCGCGTGGAGTGGCCGTCGTTCACCGACCATTGTGTCGTTCCTGAACGGTGGCGTGCCACCGGCCCGGTACATGTAGACGCCCCGACCGAGTTCCTCTACTAAGAATAATGCGCGCTCGCCAGTCTCGTCGACGAGTTCGAAGACCTTGTCGCGCGCAACCTGGTATCCCGGCTTTCGATGCCGTGCCTGTTCGCTCAACTGGAGGAATTTTAGCCCGATGAAATATTCGGAGCCGTCTTTAATTACGTATTCCAGATCGGCTAAAGTCGTCATATGGCGATGAACCGTGCTTTTCGCTAACTCGAACTCTTCAGATAACTCCGTCAATGTGGCTCCGTTCTGACGGCTGAGATATTCGAGCATTTCGAATGTAGCTACGGTCGTCTTGACGTGATCGCGCCTGGTGTCCGCGTTATCTGAACACATTGGTTGCTTTATTAACAGCCACAACCATTAATATTCCGTATGCTCGAATGCTTACCGTATTAGAGAAACTATATATCAAGGAAATAACCCATGCTTAGGATCGTATCTTCGTAGATATCCTGACATGGGCGTTGTAACGGACTCACTAGCGAATTCCCCTTCGTTCCCCAGTAGTTCGGTGACTGTCTATACGATTTGTATTACTATATCGATCTTCTATCCCGTATAAGAACACATCTTGTTCGATTATACGGAATGTAAATCCCATATCCGGGGAACCAACCCTGAGAAACCAAACCATGGGGTGACCTAACAGAGGAAAGTTCGAAATGCCCGAACTGACACGCTGAATCGTTCCAAATGCTATCGAAAACAGACTGTGAGTGATTTCTCCAACACTGTTTCTGATGATCCCTCATACGTCGAAAGAAGTGCGACAAGTCCCTCGAAATCTCTCCCGCCGAGAACGCCCAGGTATCACTTACACTTGTGCCTTGAGCCAGTACTCCGCGAGATCCTTACCGGTAGTGATCCACGTATCGCCGGTTTGGATCATCGTCTGAACGAGTTCCTCGAGGGCGTCGATGCGACCAGCCCGTCCAATGATTTGTGGATGCATGGTGAGCATGAAGCACCGGCCACGTTTGTACTGGCCTTCGAACTCCCGCGTCCACGAGTCGAAAACCTCGCTCGTGGTGGATATCCCGCTTTGGTAGGGTAGCGGGGGATACATTTGGAACCCGAAGTACGGCCAGTCGTCGAGCGACCACTCAAACGGAATCTCCACGAGATCGGTCCCGTCGACATCGTGTACGTACGGCATGTCACTGTCGATAAAACTGGATTCATACACGATACCGTTGTCCGCGAGGATCTCGAGCGTATTGTCACCGAGATCGGCGGCAGGACTTCGATACCCGACGGGAGTGTCACCGATGAGATCATCGAAGACGTCCATCGCTCGTTTGACGTCCTTTTTTTCTTCCGACGCTGTTGCTGTCGCGGGGTTCGTGTGCGTGTACCCGTGGTGGCCGATCTCGTGGCCTGCGTCGTGAATCGCCTGTATCGTATCCGGCCAATTCTCCGCCACTTTCCCCGGTACGAAGAACGTCGCCCGGAGGTCGTACCGATCGAGTAATTCGAGAATGCGCGGGACACCGACCTTGGGCCCGAACTCGCCACGGTTCCGTATCGGCGGTTTGTCCCACTCCGAATCGTTTTCTCTTTTCACTCTCCAGAGTTCGTTCGCGTCGAGATCGAAGGTGAGGACGGCTGCTGCACGTTTTCCTGCAGGCCAAGCGTCTAAGTCGGTCATGCTACAGTCACACAATGCAGAGACTCTGGCATAAGCATTTGCAACTGAAATAGTTCGTTCGAGAGGACGCATTGAACGATCACATGTAGATGGTCTCCCCCGTCTCGGAAGGTTACAATCCGGCCGCCGGGGTTATTCGTTTCGGCGAATACCATACTGCTTTCACGAAAATTTGAGTCCTCGACCATCAGGTGACGACAGATCGAAGGATGCAGCGTAGTTCAGACGTCGACGACTACTCCCGTTCGTCCTTCGGACGGCAGTTCGAACGAAGGAAACTTGATATACCTCCACGTACCGTGTAATGATACGTGGCCAAGACACCTGGTCTGTCTGAGTACGCGATACACAATGAATGACCTGAAAGAAGCCGTTCACGACCGTATTGAGCAGCAACAAGAGGATATTTTCGATCTCGCCGGCGAGCTAGTGAGCACGCCGTCTATTACCGGCAACGAAGGGCCTGCACAGGAAATTGTAGCGAAGAAGTTCACAGACATGGGTCTAGACCCGGACATCTGGGAACCAGACCCGTCTGAGCTGGCTGATCACCCTGGATTCTTTACTACTTCGACAACGGAAGAGGTCGGTTACGACGGCCGTCCGAACGTGGTCGCCGTGCGAGAAGGGTTCGGCGACGGACAATCGCTCGCATTCAGCGGACATATCGACGTAGTTTCGGCTGACGAGTCCGCGTGGACCTACGATCCCTGGACCACTACCCAAATCGATGGCCGGATGTATGGCCGAGGAGCAGCGGACATGAAAGGCGGGATCGCGGCTTACATCCACACCGTCCGCGTCCTCGACGAACTCGATATCGAACTCGAGGGCGACCTAATCCTCCAGTCGACTATCGAAGAGGAGGCGGGCGGCGCAGGCGGAGTCCTCGCAGCCTTAGAGCGGGGATATCAACCCGACGCGGCCATCATTCCGGAACCATACCGGATTCCGAACATCGGCATCGCGAGCGCAGGTGTGATGTACTTCCGAGTGACCGTCGAGGGGAAGGCTGCGCACGCCGCCCGGGGGTACAAAGGCGTGAACGCGATCGTGAAGATGTCGAAGATCGTAGATGCGTTCGAGCGACTCGACCAGCAGCGAAAACAACGCGTGTCGTATGAACCAGTGACAAACCGAACGAGTGACGCCGAAGGCGAGGTGACGAACCTCAATATCGGAACGATCGAAGCGGGTGACTGGCCTTCAACGGTACCAAACCGAGCGGAGATTCAGTGCCGCATCGGATGGCCTCCGGGCGAGAAAAGACAGAACATCCGTGAACAGGTCGAAAAAACTCTCACCTCGGTGACTGACTCCGACGACTGGCTGGCGGCGAACCCACCGGAGATCGAATGGTTCGGGTGGAGTGCCGAACCACACGAAGTCGATACGAGTGCCAAAATCGTACAGCTAGCCAAGGGGCACGCCGAAGATATCTGTGGTGAGTCCGGCCAATACATCGGCGGTGACGCCGGTCTCGACGAGCGCTTCTACAACTTGTACTACGACATTCCCTGCCCGACCGTTGGACCTCGAGGAACGAATCTGCACGGTGCCGACGAGTACGTCGAAATGGATTCGCTCGTAGAAACCGCTCAAACGCTCGCTTTCACCGCCATGGACTACTGTGGTATCAGCGAACGATAACGCGTAATCCAGACACTCTTTCGTTCTATTTTCTCTAATATACACATCCCAGTACGACATCCTTCCTCGAACTGGAACCCAAACACCGTATGAGAGAGAACAACATCCACCATACTTATATACACCTGAGGGTAAAAATAGGTTGTTGACGAGACAATGACTAACAGGCGCAAAATCCTCAAAGCAGTAGGTGTCACAGGTATCGCCGGTCTTGCAGGGTGTATCGGCAACGGCAATGACGACAGTGACGGAAACGGCGGTGACGGAGACAACAACACGAACGGTACGAACGGCGGTGACAGCGATACGATCAAAATCGGTGCGTACGGTCCACTTACCGGTCCCGCCTCGAACATCGGTCAAGCGATGAAGCTGGGTTTCGACCTGGCTCAAAAGCAGATCAACGCCGACGGAGGGATGGCCGGCTACGACGTGGAAGTCGTATACGGCGACTCCGAATCCGAGCCATCGACGGGGAAGTCCGCGGTTGAGTACCTTATCAACCAAGAGAACGTCGACATGATCGCCGGCGGGTTCCACTCCGACGTTTCCCTGGCCGTCGTGGAGGTGACGTACTCGGCAGACGTCCCCCAGATGATCTCGAATTCGGTGAGTGGGTCCATCAACGAGAAGATGGAGTCCCAGAACATGAAGAACGTTTTTAAGATGTCTCCGCCGTCCGAGGCCTACGGCATCGGATGGAACGGGTTCCTCAACGACCTTCAAGACGAGGGCGTGGGCTACTTCCCGTTCGAGAACAAGCGAATCGCGTTGATCGCAGAAGACACGTCCTACGGACTCCCGATTATGGAATCGACCACCGAGAATTTGGAAGAAAACGGCTGGGACGTCGTTTCGACCGACGAAGTCGCCGTCGACGAAACCAACTACCGGTCTCTGCTCACTCGAATTAAATCGAATGAGCCGGACGTGGTGTGGGCGGTCCAGACGGCGCCGTCACCGGCAGCGAACCTCGTCAGTCAGTTCCGTGAGATGGGTTTCGGAGACACTCACTTCATGCAGACGTTCGTCCCGTCTAATCCGGAGTTCGCCAACTTGGCGGGAGATGCGGCCAACGGCGTCATGTGGATGGCCAACATCGGCGTGGTTCCGGAATTCGCCAGAGACGTCGGGCTCGTGGAAGCCTGGGACGACGAGTACGGGGAGGAAGTTCCCGGATCGAGCGGATCGCTTCCGTGGGACAACCTCATGCTGATAAAGGCGGCGATGGAAGAAATCGGAAGCCTCGACGATCTGACGGTCGACTCCTGGTCGGAGGCAGTCCTCGGCCTCGATCAGATAAAAGGGTCTGCCGGCTACTTCGATTGGACGGAGGACGGTCCGTTCCACCAGGCGCTCTACGGGAAGGATACGATCCCGGCGTTGGGTCATCAGATTCAGGACGGGAATAACAGGTTCGTGTGGCCGTTCAACGTGGGAGAGCACGAAATCGACGAGTCGTACTACTAGACTACGCGTCCCACCCTCCGTCTACGACGAGGGTTTCGCCGGTTACGAACGACGCGGTATCGCTCGCGAGGAACGTTACGGCGTTCGCGACGTCCTGTGCGTCGCCGAAATAGGTCAGCAGCGTGTTCTCTTCTTTGTACGCGATTGTGTCCGGATCCTCGAGTTCTTGGCCTGCCATCCCGGCGTCAATCACTCCGGGAGCGACGGCGTTCACCCGTACTCCATCCGACGAGTAATCTCGGGCCAGTTGGCGGGTCAGGTTGATGAGGCCCGCTTTCGACGGCCCGTACGCCGCGTACCCCGGTGATCCGTGGAGGCCCGCACCGCTCGCAATGTTGACGATGCAGCCTTCAGTCTCGACGAGTGACTCCACGCTGAAACGCGCGGTCAGGAATGCGCCTCGGAGATTCACCGATACCGTCTCGTCCCACTCGTCGATATCGACTTCCGTCACGCTACCGAGATGATTGACTCCGGCGTTGTTCACGAGGATCTCGACCGGACCGAAGGCAGCCTCTGCATTCGAGATTGCGTCTTCCACTGAGTGTGCATTGGTGAGATCCACTTCAACGAACTGTGCGGTTCCCCCGTTCTGCTCTATAACCTCCGCAGTCGATTCAGATTCATTTCGCGGTTGCTCTACGATATCGAGGACAGACACGTCCGCGCCCGCGCTCGCGAACGTTCGCGCGATACACCGGCCGATGCCGGTACCAGCGCCGGTTACAATCGCGTGTGTGTCGTCCAGTGTTATCCCATCAACGATGTTCGGAACCGATGGCATAGGTCTCACCACACACCCGGCCGTTATAAGGGTATGAGCATGTTTATTGTATATCACACGTTACCTGCGTACGATGAGATTCGACTTTAGTGAAGATGTCGCGTTTGTTACAGGGGCCAGCGCGGGTATCGGTCGGGCGACGGCCTCCACGTTATCCGAGCACGGCGCATACGTCGTTGGTCTCGATTTGAACGCTGAACCCCATGACGACGGCCCGGTGTTCGACGATGTCGTCAAGGACGGCGAACTGGTCGTCGGTGACGTCACCTCGGCCGAAGACGTTGCAGTTGCACTTGACGTAGCTGCCAGAGAAGGGCCGGTGAGCATCACCGTCAACAACGCCGGCGTCGGTGGGAACGGAAAGATTCACGAGATTTCGCCGGAAGACTGGCAACGGACCCTCGCTGTCCACGTCGAGGGGACCTACAACGTGTGTCGCGTCCTCGCCCCGTCGATGGCAGACCGGGGCTCCGGCGCAATAGTGAACGTCGGGTCTATCGCGGGGATCCGAGGCTACCCGGCGACCGCCGACTACGCCGCCGCCAAAGGAGCGATCACAAGTCTCACCCGGCAACTCGCCGTCGACTACTCGCGGGACGGCGTTCGGGTCAACGCAGTGGCTCCGGGGTTCATTCAGACGTCGATGAACGAAGCCGTCTGGAAGGACCGCGTCCCCCAGCGTGGGATCGACTACGAGACGGCCACCAACCGAACGTTGCTTCCGCGACTCGGCGTACCGGAAGACGTTGCAGAGGCCATCGCGTATCTCGTAAGCGACGCAGCCTCGTTCATCACGGGTCACACCCTACCGGTCGACGGTGGCTGGACGAGTTGGTAATCACTCGCTCCAGCCGTACCACTCGGCGAAGGCGTCGTAGCCGGTTCCGAGGAGTGATTCGAGCGCATCGCGAACCTGAGCGGGCTCCACGTCGTAATCGGTGACGGCCCCGTTGAACGAAACGAAGTCGCTGGCCACGTCTCGGGCTATTGCGTCTATATCGCGGTAGGCGACCGATCCGTAACCACCTCCGCCCCCCATTTCGACTTCAACCTCGTCGCCGCTCGCGAGGTCGAGTTCCCACGTCGTCCCGAGATCCTCTGACGTCCCGGTCGATCGGTTACAGCGTACACGGCCGGTTCCGCCGGGCTTGCCTCCGTTCACACCCCCCGCACCGTTCTCGACACGACCCGTGTAGCCGGTTCCGGTAGCCGGTCCGTCGACGACTTCGAACGCGCGGCGGACGCCGAGACCTCCTCGGAACTCTCCGGGCCCTCCGCTGTCGGTCCGGAGTTGATACGCGTTCACGCAAAGCCACGGGTGGTCTTGTTCGAGGGCTTCGACTGGGATGTTCAGTTCGTTCTCGAGGGGGTTCGTGGTAGCCGGTGCGCCGTCACCGCCTGCGTATCCGCCCCAGCCACCGCCGGGGAGATCCATGAACACCTCCGTGTGACCCTCGAACTGTTTCCCGAAAACGATCGGGGTTGTGCTGTTGAACGCGCCCGCCGGAACGACTTCGGGCGCGATTTGAGCGAGCGCTTGCAGAACGGCGTCGTACACCCGGCCTGCAGTCTTCATCCGAGCGCGAGTCGCCGTTGGCTCCGTCGGATTCACGATCGTTCCCGAGGGGACCGTTAACTCGATAGGTCGATAGATACCGGCACTTATCGGGAGGTCGGACCCGCCGAGAGCCGCGAGAATCGCGAAATACGCCGCAGAGTGCGTCGAAGCGATCGGCGAGT
The DNA here is from genome assembly GCF_024204665.1 of Natronosalvus rutilus. Taxonomy (NCBI): domain Archaea; kingdom Methanobacteriati; phylum Methanobacteriota; class Halobacteria; order Halobacteriales; family Natrialbaceae; genus Natronosalvus; species Natronosalvus rutilus. The sequence goes on from NZ_CP100356.1 coordinate 320,220, forward strand.
TGATGTACCCCGGGACCTCTGGTGCCGTTCCGTCGAAGTCCACGCCGATTTCGTCGCCATTTACACGCACTTCCACCCGCACCGTCGTGTCGGCGTCTGCGACCGCCTCCGGCGCGTCCACTTCGACTGTTTCCGTGCCGGTACCGGCCGAGTCTGGTAGCTCGGCGATGCGTGACCGCATGAAGCGTTCCGCGTACGAGTCGAGGCTATTCAGCGCCTCGAGATACAGGTCCGTCCCGTACTTGCCCGCGATTTCTTCGAGTCGCTCGACACCGCGCCGGCTCGCGGAGAGCTGTGCGTTGAAATCGCCCACGACGTACTCCGATGCGCGGACGTTAGTCGCGAGCGTATCCACGAAGTGCTCGAACTCGCGGCTATTCAAATCGAGCGTGAGTGGTGGGAAACGAAATCCCTCCCCATACGTCGTCGCAACCTCCGGTCCGAGGCTGGCCGCACCACCGCCGCCCATATCGATGTGATGGGCGATACTGCCCGCGAATCCCACACGTTCTCCGTCGAGAAACACGGGCTGGAACGCGACGATATCGACGATATGCTGGCCGCCGTGGTACGGATCGTTGAAGATGAGGATTTCGTCCTCGGTTAGTTCATCCGCTCGCTTGAAGTTCGCATCGAGCGCGTATGGCATCGACCCAAGATGCATCGGGATGTGTTCGGCTTGCGCGATGAGATCACCGTCGGGACCGAAAAGCGCCGTCGAGCAGTCTCTGGCCTCTCTGATGACCGACGAGTAAGCGGTCCTGAGTAACGTCTCGCCCATCTCCTCTGCGGCATTCTGGAGTGAGTTTCGCAGTATCTCGAGTGTGACCGGGTCGATATCGTCCGATTCCCGCATCGGGTTGCTCATCGTTCACCCCCCGTCTCCACGATGAGGTTTTGGGAGTCGTCCACGCGTGCGGACTGGTCCGGAAGGACTACCGCTGTGCTATCGGGCATCTCGACGAGGGCGGGTCCGTCGGTCTTGAATTCCGGATCGAGCGCTCTCCGTTCGAGGACTGTCGCTTCGTGGAACTCGCCGTCGAGAAACACTTCGCGTTTCTGAGTCGGTGCGTCCTCGGTCGTTGACCAGTCGAGGCGTGGGACGTCCGTGGGTGCGAGAACCGCGACTCGAAAGGTGACGAGTTCAATCGGACTTCCCATGACGAACCCGAATTTTTCCCGGTGACGAGTCCGGAACTCGGACTCGATCCGCTCGGTGACCGACGCATCTATCTCCTCGGGCACCTCGACACGGACCTCGTGGGCCTGACCTGCGAAGCGGACATCAACGGTCCGCGTGACGGTTACGTCGTCCGGTAGGGCTATGTTAGTTCCAACATTGCTCTCGAGCCGATCGAACGTCGCTGCGAGCGATTCGCGAGTGACCTCCTCGAGACGCCGGATGTCGGTCTTGCTCGTGGTACGGCGGACGTCGGAGTACAGGAGACCGACCGCAGAGAGGATACCCGGCTGAGGCGGAACGATCACGGATCGCATTCCGAGTTCGCGGGCAATGTAGGGCGCGTGTAACGGGCCAGCGCCGCCGAAAGCCACGAGGGAGAAATCTCTCGGGTCGATGCCCTGTTGGACGCTGATGACGCGAGCGCTTTCGACCATGTTCATGTTCACGAGTTCGTAAATGGCCTCTGCCGCCGCGAGTGGGTCTTTGTCGATGGCTGCTCCGAGTTCCTCGAGGACGTCCATCGCGGCATCGAGTGAGAGGTTGATGGCCCCTCCACCGAGGGTCGCTTCCGGATCCATCAGCCCCAGTGCGAGGTTCGCGTCCGTTACCGTTGGGTCGGGTCCGTTCCGTCCGTAGCACGCCGGACCGGGGTCCGCACCCGCAGACTCCGGCCCGACTTTCAACAGTCCGCCGTCGTCGAGATGCGCGATCGACCCGCCACCAGCACCAATGGTCCTGATATCGTACATTGGAACGGAAACAGACTGTTCGCCGATAGCGCCCTCTGTCGTGAGTTCCGGTTCGCCGTTCCGAACCAGGCTCATGTCCGCGCTCGTCCCGCCCATATCGAAGGTGAGCACGTCTGAAGTGCCCGCGTTTTGGGCTGCCTCGGTGGCCGCGACGACCCCGGCAGCCGGGCCAGACACGCCCAGATACACGGGCTGGGTGGCCGCCTCTTCGACTGGAACGACGCCGCCGTCAGAACGCATGATGAGGGTCTCGGCGGCGTCGCAGTGGGCGTCGATTTCGTCGGTTAGACGTTCGAGGTACGCCTCCGCGACCGGCCGGGTGTACGCGTTGACAGCGGTCGTGTTCGTCCGCTCGTACTCTCTGAACTCCGGGAGGACGGAACTCGACCGCGAGACGGGGATGTCGAGGCAGTCGCGGAGGTAGTCCGCGGCTTCCCGTTCGTGTTCGTCGTTCGCATAGGAATGAAGGAAGCTGACTGCTACCGTCTCGGCGTCGGTGGCTCTGATCACGTCGACGACCTCGTCTAGCTTTTCCAGGTCGAGCGGTTCGACGACTTCGCCGTCGGAGTGAATGCGTTCTCCCACGCCAAAACAACGGTACCGGGGTACGAGCGGGTCACCCCTGTCGTAGTGCAGGTCGTAGATATCCGTCCGATCCTGCCGGTCGATCACGAACATGTCTTCGAAGCCTGCTGTCGTGACGAGTGCGGTCGGAGCGCCAGCCCGTTCCAGAATCGCGTTCGTGACGACGGTCGTACCGTGGGAGATACGACTCGCAGTCGTCACACCACTTACGGAGAGCGCGTCCCCGACCGCGCGTTCGGGTGCGTCCTTCGTAGACGGCGTCTTGACCACCTGATAGGAGTCGTCGTCGGTGTCGACACTGATGAAGTCAGTGAAAGTTCCTCCGATATCGATACCCGTGGGTGTTTGTCCCATACACTATGAGGTAACCCCCACTTTTAAAAAAGTTCTGTGGAAGGTAAGTTACGTCGACCGCCGGCCCAGATACATCTCGACGAGATCGTCCTCGTCTGTCAGTTCGTCTTTGCCACCCTCGAACCTGACGTGGCCGTTGTCCAGGATGTAAATGTACTCGGCGATGTTCAGGACTTTCCGTACGTTCTGTTCGATGAGAAGCATGTTTACCCCCGCATCCTTGAGTGTCGTGAGGTGATCAAACACGTCGTCAATGAGGTTTGGAGCGAGTCCGGCGCTCGGTTCGTCGAGGAGGAGAAACTCGGGATCGGACATGAGTGCCCTCCCGAGCGCGAGCATCGCCTGCTGACCGCCGCTCATCGACCCCGCAAGCTGTGACTCCCGTTCCTTGAGAATGGGGAACATGTCGTAGACATAACGGTATCGCTCCGAGAGGAACTCGTCGTCGTCCTCCAGATACGCACCGAGTCGGAGATTCTCTCGGACAGACATGTCCGCGAACACTCGACCGCCCTGAGGAACCGTGATAATCCCAAATTCGACAATTTCACGAGGCGACGCGTGGGTCATGTCGTCGCCGAACATAGTGACCGTCCCATCCCAGATGGGGATGAGGCCGTTGATAGCCTTCAGGGCCGTCGACTTCCCACTACCGTTTGGCCCGATTATGCAGTTTACCTGCCCCGCGTCTATGTCCATCGTGAGGTCGTGAAGGACCTGGTTTTCGCCGTACCCGCTATCTACGTTCTTCAGTTGGATCGCCGGTGACGTGTGTTGATTCATGGTAGTATTATGTTCCCAAGTAGGCGTTTCGCACGCGTTCGTCTTGCTGTATCTCCTTGAAGGGACCTTCCGCGATGGCGTCTCCGTTACTCATCACGACGACCGTATCACAGAGTTCGGCGATGACGGTCATGTCATGTTCGATGACGAGGATAGTGTGTCCTTCTCGATTTAGCGCCTTGATGTGGTCGAGGATGTCGTCCATGAGCGCGGGATTGACGCCTGCGCTCGGTTCGTCGAGCAACAGCAGGTCGGGGTCCAACATGAGTACCCGGGCGAGTTCGAGAAGTTTCTTCTGTCCACCACTCAGGTCTTCGCCGTTTTCGTCGGCCACGCCGTTCAGATCGAGTTTATTGATGATCGCGTTTGCGCGCTCGATTTTGTCATCGCCGCTGACATCGGGCGTCTGCGGCACGAGCATATTCTCGAAAACGGAGAGTTTCCCGAACGGTTTCGTATCCTGGAAGGTGCGTCCGATACCGCTGGTCGCAATCTTGTACGGCTTCCCGCCCGTTATGTCTTTACCTTTGAGAGACACGCTACCGCTGGTGGGTTTGTGGAAGCCGGTAATGAGGTCGAACGTGGTGGATTTCCCCGCGCCGTTTGGGCCGATGAGACCCGCGACCTCTCCCTCGGTCACGCTGAAACTGAGCTGATCGACAGCCGTCAGGCCGCCAAAGGTTTTTACGAGTGAGTCGGTTTTGAGGATTGTATCGTCGGTCATTTGGAATCTCCTCGGAGCGCATTACGGACGGTGTTGGCCTGTTCTTTGAGCAGGTCTGACTGCACGCTACTGCCCATTATTCCGTTCGGAGCGAATAGGATGATGATCAACAGAAGGAATCCCCAGATCAGGAGACGGATGCTGGTGAACCCGCGGAGTAGTTCCGAGAGGCCGAGCACCGCTACGACACCGACGATCGGGCCGCTAAAGATACCGATTCCACCGATCACGGTCATCGCCATGAACCGGATCATCTGGTTGATCTGGAGCATCTGCGGTGAGATAATCAAGACGTTGTAGACTTGGAGGCCGCCAGCAACGCCTGCGAGTGCCGACCCGACGAAGAACCCGGCTAGCTTGTGCCGGTAAGTGTTATTGCCGAGCATCTGGGCCGCGTCTTCTGACTCACGAATCGCGCGTGCGATAAGCCCGAACCGAGACACGGTTAGCACGTACTGAACGGCAAGGAACAGGCCAACTACGGCGACGGTGAAGTAGAAAAACTGGAACCGGCTACCGCCGAACATCGCAGTAAAACCTGTAAGGCCAGTCGGGCCTCCGGTGATGTCGCGGAAGGAGATGGCTGCGAGATGAATAATCTCGGCGTACGCCAGCGTGACCATCGCGAGATACGACCCGCCGAGACGGAGCGCCGGTATGGTGATAGGGAGGCTGAACAAGCCGCCAGCGACTCCACCGATCACGATCGCGACGATCGGATTGACGCCCAGTTCGAGAGCGGAGACGGCGGTAGCGTATCCGCCGATGCCGAAGAGTGCGGCGTGGGTAAAGCTGAACATCCCGAAGTAGCCCGCGATGAAGTTCCAGCTAGCCACTGCGAGGAAGAAGATGTACATCTGGAGGACGACGCCTTGGAGATAGGGTCCGGCGAAGAGTGGCACGAGGAGTGTTGCAACGACGCCGAGAAATAAGAGGATTCCACGGGGGGTGAAGAGGTCTTCCTCGGCCTGTTTTCGACTACGCCGGAGCGCGAGTTTGATGTCGTCAACGGTGCTCACGAATCGATGACACCTCCGATACCAGTGGGACGGACGATAAGGATTGCTATCATAACGAGGAACAGGAGCATCTCTGCTTGTTGCGACGAGATGAACGTGAGACTGAGACTGCGAAAGACGCCGATGAAGAGGGCTGCCAGAAGCGTGCCTCGGACACTCCCGAGACCCCCGATGATCACGACGATGAACGCGAAGAGGAACGGTCTCCAACCGACCCCCGGGTAGATGCTGTACGTGTTGGACAAGAGCACTCCGGCGAGGCCAGCGAGTGCCGCACTCACACCGAACGTGAGTGCGTAGATGCGGTCTGATCGAATACCCATGAGGCGGGCCGTATCTGTGTCTTGAGCGACCGCACGCATCGCCATGCCGAGTTTGGTGTACCGGATAACGGCGAACAGGACTCCGAGAGAGACGAGTGCGAGCGTGAACATCAACACCTGTTCTTTGATGAGGATGATCTGATCAAATTGCCAGATACCGGTCGTCAGCGTCGGAATCGAACGACGATCGGTCTGGTAAAGATACCGCATGAGATTCTCGGCGATGACCGCTATCGCGAACGTGCCGATAATGGCCGCAATCTCGGTGTTGTCTCGGTCACGGAGTTGACGGACGACAAGAACTTCCGTTCCGACCCCAATAACGAACAGGGCGAGCGCTGCAACCGGGATGGCCACGAGCAGACTACCAGTGAACTCGTACGCGAAGAAACCAGCGTACCCCCCGAGCATGAACATTGCCCCGTGTGCGAAGTTCAGTATCCGGGTCACCCCCCAAATGAGGGTGAGTCCGATGGCGACTAGCGCGAGCTGGCCACCGAACAGGAGACCATTGATTATCTGCTGGAGTAACAGCAGTGTTTCTACCATGCTACTTGGTTGTTCCTAGCATAGATATAATTCTTGTTACTCGCCGGCAGGGGTACACACTGATCCACTCTCTTCGCACTATTCTTTCTATAGCCGAATATTGGAATTGTATCCTACATCACGGCAATCCTCGAACCCAATTTGCCGGTCGGTACAGCGCGGAGAATGTCCGCTGCACCGAGGAGTTAAGAGCGTTCGTGACCCTGCGTCCGATATGATTACGGCCGACGGGAGGAGATTACGAGATACGTTCGAGCGACGTCCTACTGCTGAGACGGTAGAAAACGGCAGGATCGACCGACTCGAACTGACGCCCGAGGACGGAGCATTGCGTGACCTGTCCGTCTCGGCAGTAGGCAGCAAAGCCCGTAGTGAAGGGAGGTCCGCCGAGTGGTTAGACTGCCCGGTAGGATCGGACGTCTCTACAAACGCTACCGATTCTGTCGCCCAAGGATGAACCGTCACCACCGCTGGGTCGTGACGTTCTTCGGATGGGGATTGTATTTCTCCTTTACTTTCGCGTGGTACACTCTGGCCGCACTCCTCCCCCGCGTTCTCGAGGAGGTGACGATGACCTCACTGGCGACGGGCATTCTCTTGGGCGCGGTTTCGGCGGTCATGGCGCTGACTTGGATGGTAATGGGACCACTCGTCGATCGGGTTGGCCCCGGTCCTGCAATGGGGGTCGGTGTTGCCGTCCTCGGATTTGCGGCCGCATTTCGCGGGGTCGCCAGCGGATTTCCACTGCTTTTCGCATCGATGATAGTCATCGCGCTGGGTGGGTCCACAGTCACCTACGGGCTTCCTCGGGCGTTGTCATCGTATTTCCCGGCAGACGAGGTGGGCACACCGATCGGAATCGTGACTGTCGGCGCGCAGTTCGGTAGTCTGGCCGCATTCGGCGTTATGCCACAAGTGTCCTCTTTCGTCGGGGGGTGGCAGCCCGCATTCGCGCTATCAGGCATCCCTGCAATGGTCTTTGCGGCTGGTTGGCTCGTGTTCTACGAACGCGATTCAACGGCCGAGAAATCCAGTCCTCCTTCGGTAGCCACCGTCCGCCGGCTCTTCTTCCAACCGGGTATCCTCGCACTCGTCGCCGCCGGCTTCATGTATCTGTTTGCGACTCACAGCACCCTCGGATGGCTCGCCACCTTGCTCTCGACGCGTGGCTTCTCAGCGAAGACGGCTTCCCAACTCGTCGCGGTTCTCATAGCGGGCCAGATCCTCGGGACACTCGTCGTCCCGGCGTTGTCCGATCGTGTCGGCCACCGGGCGGCGTTCATCGGTGCGACCGGCGTCAGTTTCACGTTCGGGATGGTTAGCTTCGCAGTGTTCTCCACGCGGCTCCTCCCGCTCGTCGGCGTCGGAATCGTTTCAGGACTTGCACTCGGGGGAATCTCCCCGCTTCTCCGAGTTCTTCCGATGGAACTCGTGTCTCAAGACACGTTGAGTACTGTCATCAGTATGATTTTTGGCGTGGGTGCTATCGGTGGGTTCCTCGGCCCTGTTCTAGTCGGTGCAACCCTCGAGTCGACCACACTGTTCGCTGGGTTCGGAATCCTCGCGCTCCCGGGAGTCGCCTTCATGATCATCAGCGTGGCATTTGCGAGGTTGGAGTAGGTCTATGTCCCGCTTGGACGGTTCTCACGCCGAAGAGTACTCGACGGCGTTTCGGAAAAGGCGATGGGTCGGATGGGCCGCGCTCGTCGTGCCGTATCTCCTGATGGCCTTCCATCGGACGTCGATGGCTGTGCTCTCAGAAGACGTCGCCCGCGCATTCGACAGTACTGGCGTGGGTCTCGGCATTCTTCACGCAGGGTATTTCTACCTGTACGCGGCAGGACAACTCCCCGCGGGTGTGTGCGGACCGGTATGGTCCCCGGCAGACGACCCTTGCCGGGGGACTCATCATGAGTTTGGGAGCAATCGGATTCGGGTTGGCCGATACCTACGCGGTGGCGTTCGCCGCTCGCCTTGCCGTTGGGCTCGGCGGCGGGTTGCTTTACGTCCCGATTCTTCGGTACGCCGCGGACTGGTTTCGGGCTGACGAGTTTGCGACCGTTACAGGACTCACTGTCGCGACGTCCGCGCTGGGCGGGATGCTAGCGACGGCACCGCTTGCGGTGGCAATCGAGGCGGCTGGCTGGCGCCTCTCAGTGATTGGTCTCGGGGTCATCGGCGTGCTGTTCGCTCTCCTCGCGTACCGTATCGTGGATGACACGCCAGCCCGTGCAGGGTTTCCGGACGTCGAGTCCGACCCGAGCGACGAATCGCGCCAGTCGATATCGGATCTGTTCTCGACACTCCGTCTCGTCCTATTTGACCGTCTCACGTGGACCATTGGCATGATCGTGTTCTGCGGGCTCGGTATCCACTATACGGTCGTCGGACTTTGGGCGATTCCGTATTTAGTCGACGTTTATCACCTCCCGGTGCAACGAGCATCGACGCTCCTGTTGGTCGCAAACGTCGGGCTGTTACTCGGCTCTGTTGGGATCGGCCGTCTCTTGGACCACATCGGTCGCCGGGTAGACCTCGTTCTCGTAACCGGGATATTGTTCGCCTCCGCGTTCGCCCTCCTTGGTGTTCTCGGAACGCCGCCCCTCACAGTCGTAGGTGTGGTGCTGTTCACCGAGATGCTGCTCGTAGGCGGGTTCTCGCTTTCGTACACCATCGTGAAAGAGCGTCACGCCGGCGACGTGAGCGGAACCGCGATCGGTTTGGTGAACGCGCTCGGGTACGCTGGCAGTACGGTGTTTCCGATCCTCTTTGGATGGGTGCTCGACGCATATTGGACCGGTGAGTTGGTGGCGGGATCGAGGACATATACCGTGCTCGGATACCGCGTCGCGTTTTTCGTCGCTGCCCTGGTCGGAGTCATCGCCGTGGGGCTGACCCTCACGGTTCGACACACGATTCGGCGGGGGTAACCGTGTTCAGCAAGAGCTTTGCCAGCCCGTGTTAACGACAGTGCATGGACGATGTCGATATTCGAGAACTGACGACGGTATCCGAGTTTCGCGACGCGTACCCGGTACTGTCTCAGCTTCGTGATCACCTCTCAGTCGAGGGGTATCTCGACCGACTCGAGACGATGCGTGAAGAGGGATACCGACTCTTCGCTCTGTACGAGGACTCTCAGATCGTCGCGGTTGTCGGCGGCACACGCAACCACAACTTCTACTCTGGCCCCCATCTCTTCGTGTACGATCTGGTAACCGACGAGAACCGCCGAAGCGAGGGGTTCGGAGGTGAACTCCTCAAGTTTGTAGACGAGTGGGCGCGGGAGGAATCGTGTGACCACGTCGCGCTCGAATCGGGACTCTGGCGGGACCGTGCACACGAGTTCTACGAAGATCACGGCTACGAAAAGTTCTGTTACAGTTTTCGAAAGGAGCTCGATTGATCGACAGAGCCCCTTACGGGAGGTACTACGCCACCCGTGCGGTTCTGAAGGGGTTTAGATAAATACTTCATTGCTTAACAGTAAGGTTCGCCGCATGAGCCAAACCACGTTCGACGTTGCACTGTGTCAGTATGCGTTCGGCAGTGTGAAAACGATCGACGCGTTCTGGGAGCGAATAACCGGTCTGTTCGAGCGTTGCGGCCCCGCTGACATGTATATTCTCCCGGAGTTGATCGGTTACGACGTCGCCATGTCGAACAGTCGCGAAGAGTACCAGCTGAGGAGTTCCGAGATAGAGGAGTTCCATGATAAACTCGCAGGCGAGGCAAGTGACCGAGACGCGATTATCGTCGGAGGATCGTATCGGGTGTCCGATGAGGGTGAACTGTACAACCGTGCACCGATAGCGTTGCCCGATGGATCGCTCAGGACGTACACGAAACAGCGACCGGTACCGGCCGAGCGAGAGGATGGGGTCGCATCCGGGTCACACGGAGGGCCTATTTTCGAGCACAACGGCGTCTCTGCCGGCGTACTCATCTGCTACGACGCGGAGTTCCCAGATGTGGTCCGAGACGTAGTCGAACGCGGTGCCGAAGTTATCGCGCTGCCGTCCCTAACCGGAAGCGTGGCAGGCTATCAGCGTGTTTCCCGGTGTTCAGCGGCCCGTGCGGTCGAGAATCAAGCCTACGTCCTCCAAGTTCCGTTGGTGGGGACTCATCCTCACGGTCAGAAGTGTGGGACGGGGCGTGCTTCTTGTTTCGCACCATGTGACGATATCGCCGGTCCAGACGGGACGCGGCTAACGCTGCCAGCAGACGAACACGCAGTCGGTGTACAGCGCCTCGACGTGGATTTGATCCGTAAGTCACGGAGTTCCGCATCGGTGCGACCGTTCAGTGACCGACTCGTTTTCGAATAACCATCGTCTCGTTGGGCGTATCGGTCGCTACCACCCCAGTCATCGTCGGACAGTTGGGTCGTAGAATAGCTGTGGCATAAAACCGTGTGATCGAAACTATCGAGGGAGCGTACGAGTGAGGAACCGTGCGTCATTCCACCTCAACAGATCTCGTGGTATTGAGTAGTTTGATACGTTCGTGTGTGTGTCCGCACCACAATACGACGGTATTTTGATGATTCGGATGGAAATGTTAATGTCACTCCAGCCCAGTCGTATCATAGTGCATTTCGATATCGGGCTGTTCACCTGTCAGGTACCACCGGGAAGCGATCAAACGCCGAGTCAGCGGTATAGAGAACTCCTAGACCTCGCTCCTCTCGCCGAGGACGTGGGGTTCGAAAAGGCGTGGGTGAGCGAACATCACTTCGTCGAAGACGGATACCTACCGGGGGTCTTCCCCTTTTGTGCGGCCTTAGCGACTCGGACCAGTACTATGCGTATCGGAACCGGAATCGCGCTAGCGCCGTTCTACGAGCCACTCCGATTCGCTGAAGACTCCGCCGTAATCGATCTCCTCTCGAACGGTCGATTCGAGCCTGGTCTCGCAATCGGCTGGACGGATCCGGAGTTCGAGGCGTTCGGCGTTCCCAAGCGATTACGGGTGCCATATACGGAGGAACTTATTGACGTCCTACGGCAGGCTTGGAGCGACGAGCCGATCTCGTACGACGGGGAGATTCACCAGTACGACGGAGTAGACGTCCGTCCGAAGCCGGTCCAAGAACACGTTCCGATCTGGATCGCCGGCACAGTCGATGCTGCGGTGAAACGAGCGGCGACGATAGGAAACGGGTACTTTGCGACCCCAACGTCCTTGGACGAACTAAGCCGCCGACAATCGCTTTATCAGGAAGAAGCCGATAGTTCCGAGGAGACCGGATTCGCGGAGTGGCGGTACACGTATGTCACAGAAGAACCCGAACCGTGGGAGCAGGCGAAGCAGCACGCGTGGTACATCAAACGCCAGTACATCGAGTGGGCGACTGGAACTCCACAACCGGCCGAATTACCTCCGGAACAGGAAGGAGACCTGCGTGAAGAGTGTCTCGTGGGATCCCCCGAGGAAGTCCTCGATCAAGTTAGAGAGCGCCGTGACCGCCTTGGAGACGACTATCGCCTCGTCGCGCGGTTGACGCTCCCGGGGCTGTCCGGACAACGGCTTCGTCGGTCGGTCGAGTTGTTCGGCGAGGAAGTCATCGACAAGGTAGTATAAATCGGCCAAACAGTTCAGTTAGGAGAGAGTCGCGGACCGATGCCCTTCACTGCCGCGGACGTCGAAGGAGTCTCGCCAGCTTTAGAGCGGTTCAAGAGCGTCACCGACTCGAATAGTGCCGCTCTCGACGATTTCCGCCCGGAGACCACCACGATGAGCGAGGGCCTCGATGACGCCGTCGGCGGTCAGCCGCCGGAGGTGATCGCATGGTTCGCAGAGACGCACACCCTCACAGACGGCGTCTCCCACGCGGAACCGTTCTCCGACTAAGTGGTTGAGCGCCGCATCACGAGTCGTGATATTGCGTCGGTGGTCGGCGAATCCCAACGCTATGTCGGCCTCGCGCACGATTGCTTCGATAGCTTCTGCCTCGGTGAACGTGATTTCTAGTCCACCGCGCGGCACGTCAGAGAACGTTCCCGCTTGCTTGAAGTATCGATCACCTCGGAGACCCTTTTCGGCAACCGCTCTGACGACGTTCTTCGACTCCATCGGATGCTCAGCTTCTGGAGCCGTGTGTATCGCCTCAACGGTCCCTATACCATTCATAGTCACTCATGGTTGCCGAAACGAATAAATTCTTCCGGTTCGGACTTGTATCCAGCTGAGTACTATGAATACGGTGGCGATAGAAGGCGGGAGGTGTCGGGGGTAAAACACCAGAAGCGGTCTAATATCCGATAACCGTCCGTTTATTTTATGCGTGTGTGAATTTTACACACAAGAAAAAGTATATAGCACGTGGCGGGAAATGGTTAATATGACCATAGGTCCACCTATCGAGGAACTGCACTTTTCAGAGGAACCCGACGTCAACACCGTCCCTGGACCGAACTCCGAGCGGTTGATCGAACGGCAAAAGCAAATCGACAGCAGCGCTGTCGCGTACCCGAATCGCGTACCGATCGCTCTGAAAGACGCGAAAGGGGCGACAGTCCGTGACGCGGACGGGAACGTCTTCCTCGACTTCTTCGCCGGCATCGGCGTTCTCAACGTCGGTCACGCGAACCCGTACGTCCTGGAGGGAGTTCACGAACAGCTCGACCGGTACACCCACACCGTCGATTTCCCGACAGAGGCACGACTTGACCTCATCGATAAACTCGATTCGATAGCGCCGGGCAACCTAAGCGGAAACAGCAGGGTGATCTTCGGAGGACCGAGCGGGAGTGACGCCATCGAGGGATCGATTAAGCTCGCGAAACACAACACGGGACGCCACGGCATGCTCGGATTCGAGGGGGCCTATCACGGAACGACTTCGGGAGCGCTCACACTCACAGCCGCGAAGAAATACAAAGCGGGGTACGCACCCTTACTTCCAGACACGGTTCATGCGCCGTATCCGGCACCTTCGAACGACGTCGGAGTCGAGGAAGCACTCGACGCAGTGGCGCGAAAGTTCGAGGACCCATACGGTGGTCACGAGACCCCGGCCGGTATTTGGGTCGAGCCGATCCAGGGAGAAGGCGGTGTCGTCGTCCCGCAAAACGGGTTCCTGAAGGGCCTCCGTGACGTCGCCGACGACAACGACGCGATGTTGATCTTCGACGAGGTTCAGACGGGTATCGGACGTACTGGTAAGTGGTTCGCTGCTGACCACTTCGGAGTCACTCCCGACGCTATCACCATGGCGAAGTCACTGGGTGGGTCAGGTCTCCCCATCGGCGCGATGATGTATCACGAGAAGTTCGACACGTGGGGGCCCGGTGGCCACGTCGGCACGTTCCGCGGGAACGTTCCCGCGATGGTCGGCGGTATTCGAGCCATCGAGTACATCGAGGAGAACGGTTTGCTCGAGCGCGCGCAGACACTCGGCGAGCAGATTCGCGACCGGTTCGACGAACTCGCAGAGGACGTCACCGAAATAACCGACGTCCGCGGCAGGGGACTGTTCGTCGGCGTCGAATTCAGGGCCCGAGGCGACTCAGGCGAGCTGGTTGAAGAAATCCAGCGACGGTGCTACGAGAACGGCGTACTCGTCTGGAGTGCGGGGCGGGGCGGAAACGTACTTCGGATGATTCCGCCGCTCGTAATCACCGATCGGCAAACGGAAGTCGCTATGAACGTGATCTGCGAAGCGATACGGTCCGCAGTCGACCCACAGTAGTTGCCCACACCGAACGCACCTCCCAAGTCGGCGTCCATCGGCCGAGTGCTCCGTGTGGTTGGAAGTTACAGTAGTGAAACTCTGCAGATGGTACAGTGGGTACCTGAGGGGGTTATCGACTCCGATCGCTCGACGCTCATGTCATGACCGTCGACCCACAGATACCGAGTAAATGCAAGATATGGTCTAGATAACGGCCGGGTGTGGGGGAATTTTATAACATATCTCACCATCTCTGAAACACATGTCTATCGACGTAGACAGAGAGCGGTTCGTAGAGACGATGAAAGAACAGGCAGATATCGGGGGGACAGAGGACGGCGGCCTCTACCGGCTTACGCTCTCCGAGGAGGACAAGCGTATCCGCGAGTGGTTCACTACGCAGATGGAAGAAGAGAATCTCGACGTCACTGTCGACGAGTTCGGCAACATGTTCGGCTACAGAGAGGGGCGGAACCCTGACGCGGGTACCGTTCTCGTCGGTTCGCATCTAGACTCACAGCCGTACGGTGGTATCTACGACGGTGCGATGGGAGTCGTCGCTGCTCTCGAACTGGTTCGTACACTGAATGAAGAGAACATCGAAACGGAACGCCCGATCGAGATCGTCAACTGGACGAACGAGGAGGGCTCCCGATTCCAACCTGCGATGCAAGGATCGGGCGTGTGGGCCGGAGAACACGCCTTGGACGAACAGTACGCTCAGACTGACGCCGAGGGTAACGTCTTCGAGGAAGAGCTCGAGCGAATCGGCTACAAGGGGTCGGTCCCGGCCGAACCACAGAAGGAGTACGATTCGTATCTCGAACTCCACATCGAACAGGGGCCATATCTGGCAGAGCACGACGCCGAGGTGGGAATCGTTACGGGAATAGTAGGATTCACGTGGGGAGCCATAACGTTCTGCGGAGAGGCCGACCACTCCGGTCCGACCCCGATGCACTATCGAAGTGACGCGCTCGTCGCCGCCGCAGACGTCATCACCCAAATCAGGCGTATCCCCGGCACATTCGGAGAACGCACCGTTGGAACGACGGGCTATATCGACGCGAAGCCCAACTCGATCAACATCATCCCCGAAGAGGTGACGTTCACCTGGGATATTCGCGATCCGGATCCGGATATCATCGAAGCGGCACGAGAGCGTGTACTCACCGAAGCCGAGTACGCCAGCGAACGTGAAGGGGTGGACTGGGAGTACGAGGATCGTATGTGGACCGATCCCGTTCATTTCGCCGATAAGTGTGTCGGCGCTGTAGCGGGCGCAACAGACCGACTCGGCTATGATAGCATGCGTATCTTCAGTGGAGCCGGTCACGACGCGACGCACATGCACAAGTTGATGGATACCGGGATGGTGTTCTCCGTCTCCGAAAACGGCAAGAGCCACAGTGAAAAAGAGTACACCAGTTGGGCAGACTGTTACAAAGCGGCGAACACGCTCGCAAACGCAGCGTTCGAACTCGCAACAGAGTAAGGTCGACAGTGGACCGCATATCTGCGTCACCAGCAGACGCTAGATCGTCGACACCGCTCTCACGTCGGTAAGATCGCTCCACCATCTTGTCGACAGTCATATCAGGTACCTAATTCCTATAGCAAGCAGCATCATAGATTACACGCTTGAACGCAGCCGTTCACAGGCCGATGCTGCCGACCAGACGACGGCCGTGGACCGTCATTTGTTGGTGCTTCGACGTCCATTGTGGCCTACACGTCCGAACCGTGACCCTCCTGTGTCAAGACTCTTGGAGCGCTGCACGCACGTCTGCGGCCACTATCTCGATTCCGTCCTAGGCCGCGTCGATTGCGTCGGGGAAGCTGAGGAAACCGTGAATCATCCGGTCATAGTGGTGGTGGCCGACCGGGATATTCGCTGTCAACCGGTCGGCGAACGCGAACGCTTCGTCCCGAACTGGGTCGAACTCCGCGGTGAGGACCGTCGCCGACGGGAAACCTGAGAGGTCGTGTGCCTGCAGCGGGAACGCGTACGCGTTGCGGCGGTCGAGCTGGTCTGGAGCGTACGCTTCCGTGAACCGCTTCATGCTCTCGGCAGTGAGTCCGTACCCCGTCGCGTACGTCTGGTGGCCCTCGAATTCGACCAGGCCGTGCGGCGAGACGGCGGGTAGAGGAGGGCCTGGTGGCTGATGCATGGGCCGTCGCGGTCCCGGGCGAGCAACGCGATGGCGGCGGCGAGGTCTGCACCGGCGGAGGTGCCGCTCACGGCGATACGGTTCGGGTCGCCGCCGATGTTGGCAGCGTGTACGGAGAGCCACGAGACTGCCGCGTAGCAATCGCGGAGCGGCGCGCGGAACGGATGTTCCGGAGTGAGCCGGTATCCAATAGAAACGATCAGACACCCCGACTGGTCGGCGAGTCGCGTGCAGAGGCTGTCGAAGCAGTCGAGGTCGCCGAGCATCGACCCGTCGTCGTGGAAGAACTCCACGATAGGTAGTGAGTCGTCGCCCCCAGGATGGTACGTGCGAACGGGGATATCCGTGGCCGGTCCCGGAATAGAGACGTCGACGCTAGTCTTGACTGGCACGGTCGACTGAGTGGTCATCGATTCACGGAACTGCTCGCGATAGCAGGCCGTCGAAAGAGCGTACCCCGGCGGAATGCCGGCGTCCTCGCGTTCGTCGAGCGCGGCGCGGGCCTGTGGGTGTAACGTGTTTGTCATTGTGGCTCAGGTTGGGTCGCGACTCGTTCACCCATGGATGGCTACACGTCTACCAAGATATCGGGTAGTTCACGCCTCAACAGTGGTGGCTTGTCGAGCGACCGGCGTGGCACCAAAACGCCGATGTACGATCAGGATAATATGTGGTGTATGACAACACTTTCTGAGATTGCAGCCTTCCCAATAAAGGCGCTCGATCCGACCGAACTCAACCGTAGCGGAATCAGCAGCATCGGCGGACTCGAAAACGACCGGACCTACGCCCTCGTCGACGAGGACGGGAACTACATCAACGGAAAGAGTACTGATCGCGTTCACCGCTTACGGACCGAGTACGATTTGGACGATGGGACGGTCATCCTCCACACCCCCCAGTCCCGGGAACGACGGTTCGACCTTGAAGACGACGATGACGAATTCGAGTCCTGGCTGTCCGAGTACTTTGAAATGTCGGTGTCGCTGGAACGGGAGGCTGGCGGCGGACTGACAGACGGTGCCGTCTACGGGGGCGACGTGAAAACAGGGCCGACACTTGTCAGCGAAGCCACCCTCCGCGAAGTGGCGTCGTGGTTCGACGGAATCGACCCCGAGGAGATGCGATTGCGGCTTCGCCCGAACTTAGTCGTCTCGGATACCCCTCCGTTCTGGGAGGATCGCTTGGTCACCGGTGACGGACGACGGATCCAGATCGGTGACATCACGTTCGCGGCGACCGAGCCGATTCCTCGCTGTATCGTTCCGGCACGACACCCACACACCGGCGAACAGTACGAGGAATTCCAGCGGATATTCGTCGAGAACCGCGAGGCGACGTTCCCCGAGTGGGCATCGGAGGACGTCTTCGACCACTTTTTCACGCTGACGGTCGGCCTGTCGGTACTGGACGGTAGCGAGCATGCGCTTCGAGTCGGAGATTCGGTCACGATTCTCGACAAGTGACCCCGACTCAGCAGTTCGGCGACCGCTCGAACGCCGGGAACGGACTCTTTCCGATTGATGGTAATTCCATCCGTTTTCATGGTCGATAACTCCTCGATAGCCTGGGTGTCGAACGCTCACGCAAAGCTGTGTACGATTGGGTGCAGAAGGCCGATCTACAGCTCACAGACGGTCGAAGCCCGAATCGCGTTGCGGTTGACGGGACCGTGCTTCGATCATCGATGGGTAGAAAATATATCGCGTTATAGGATTTATTCACTCGTCGTATTTTCTCACCCGGTTTGGCGTGGGTTTAGCAGACTCTGCCAGTCGGCCGAACCCACAGATTAATAAGAATTTCAACTAAAACGCTAAACACGCTGAAAATGCCACGCTTAGAATCCCAATACCGGACCGCGAAAAGGCTTATAGCTGAATTCTTCTCCAGTACGGTCACGAGCAGCCGACACTCGCAGAGAACGCTCCAATGAGCCAATTAGATGCCGAGCAGGAAGGGGAGACCGACGTAGATCGGGCGCCTTCATTCGAGGACATTCGATGGACGTCGTGTTCGCTCGAGGACTTTACAGACCTGTACTGGGACGAGATCGCCCCATGCCTCGAGGCAAACGGGATCGATTCAACGAGCGAGAAGCCCACCCATCAATGGTTTCGGGATCACAACGCACGGGCATTTCTCGCAGCTCTCCGGCGCCATCACGACCGGTCCTTCGGGGAGTTCTGGAAAGAGGATCTCGGGCTTGGTAACGATGATGAGGGTTACTCGTGGGCAACCGCAGATGAAGCAACAATCGACGCTCTCGAACAGTTCCTCGAGCGCCGAAAATCCCGATACAGTCTAGCGACGTCATCCGTCGACGCGCTCCGAACGCGGCTGAACCTCTACGTTCGTGCCTACAGGAAAGCGAACGACACAGACGACCTCCTCACACCGATTCAACGGGATCGGGAGACACCAGCTTACGAAGCCGTTGACGCGTGTTATGCAGCATTCGACTGGTTGAACGAAGGAGCAGAACACGAATACAGTGGCCAGACCCTCCAGCGTGTGCGACGGGTCGTCGACGCCTGGTACCAGCATCTGGTGGGACGACGTATTGCCTCGATAAATCCGGCGAGCGGCCTCTACGACGAATTCAAATGGGAAGCTGAAGATTCCTCGACTCCAGCTCTTTCAGCTGACCATATTCGGAAACTGATGCAGGCGGCAACGTCGACGCGAGAGCGGCTGTTACTAGTGGCATTAGCGGGTTGGGGACTTCGAGCAAGCGAGGTCGCTGCACTCCATATCTCGCAGTTCCACCGTAACGTCCCTGCAGACGACGTCCCCTTCATCGCGTTCGAGAACCGCAAGAACGGACCTGGTGAAGTGTCTCTACTCTTCGGGATGGACATGCTCGGCTCCCGAATCGATGAGCTAGCGGACAATGAGACGTGGACAGGGTACCTGTTTCCATCTTCACAGGGGAAAACACCACACGTAACGCGGGATACGATCCGGAACTGGTTCCAAACTCTTGCATCGAAGGCGAGTCTCCCTGACCGGATCCAAGGAGAACGGCCGAGTCCACAGCTCTGTCGTCGTTTCTGGTACGATACCTATACAACAGTCCTTGAGGGCGTTCTCGAAGGTGTCGACGAAATCGCTTCTGAGCAAGGGAGTAACGATCCTCGTGTGGTTATGCAAAACTATCTTTCAGACTCGAGATCTCGGCGAGTGCGCAGAGAGTTCATGCAGAAACAATTGAGCGCGGCCTTCCACGGGAGATAATTGCTTTCGATACTCTTGGCCAAATAAAGTCTCTGATGGAATATTGGGTCAGGGAGTTCATGAATCGATGAATCAGAGATTCAGTGATTCTTCGAATCCATGAATACTGGAAGTCGAATAAATGGATCGAGGACCCTCAGGAGGAGTGAATGCTATAGCAAACTCCCCCACTGGTCCATTAGTCCATGAAGTTATGAATCAGAGAATCAATGATTCTATGATATCAAGAATACCAGAGTCATGGACTATTTGATTCCGAGATAGCTGCAGCGCCATAACACTAATTCACTGAATCCATGAATCAATAATTCAGTGAGTATGGGACTACATGGAGTCTTGAATAGCTGAATCACAGAATCTTTGATTCCAAGAATCCTATAGGGTTACACTGAAT